>CBFCWO010000064.1:0-15936 GCA_965601625.1 uncultured Flavobacteriaceae bacterium
GCTATTTGCTTTCAAACCAGTTATATAATGATCTTTAATATAGTCTACAAAATTATCCAGGCTGCTTCCCTGTATGCTTTTGTAGGTGAACCAGTAGCAGATAAACAGGATAATGGTACTGATGATAAAAAAGCTTGTGACTTCAAAGATCCATCCCAGGTGCCCGTAGGAATTTTTGATATATAGCATGGGGATGCTGAGGATGGCCACCAGGAATACACAAAGGAACATAGAGCTGTTCAGCAGGTGCATTACACCGTGGAATTTTGTTTTCAATGGGATGTTCTTGGCCCGGATCACGCTGAGGACCGTTTTGCGAAAATTCTCCGCCCCTCCTTTATTCCATCTGAATTGCTGGGAACGGGCTGCACTAATCACCACGGGAAGCTCAGCCGGAGTCTCGACGTCCTCCAGGTATTTGAACTTCCAGTTCTTTAACTGGGCCCGGTAGCTCAGGTCCAGGTCTTCTGTAAGGGTATCCCCTTCCCAGTTTCCTGCATCCAGGATGCATTCTTTTCTCCAAATTCCTGCCGTACCATTGAAATTGATAAAATGCCCTTTGGCGTTGCGCCCTACCTGCTCCAGGGTAAAGTGGGCATCAAGGGCGAAAGCCTGGATCCGCGTAAGGGTGGAATAATCCCTGTTGATATGCCCCCAGCGGGTTTGGACCACGCCAATTTCTTCGTCCTTGAAATAGGGGACCGTCTTTTTTAGCCAGTCTGAATCCGGAAGGAAGTCCGCATCGAAGATGGCGATGAACTCACCTTTGGCGATCTTCAGGCCTTCCTTTAAGGCACCGGCCTTGAATCCTTCCCGGTTTTCCCGCCGTATGTGCTGTATGTCCAGGCCGGTTTTCTGAAGTTCGGCAATGATGGAAGCGGTCTGGTCCACGGAATCGTCCGTAGAATCATCGAGCACCTGTATTTCAAGTTTGCTCTTGGGATACTCGAGCAGGGCGATGTTGTCCAGAAGTCGCTCGACTACATATTTTTCGTTGTAGATGGGAAGCTGTATGGTCACGTAAGGTATTTCACGAGGATCCATCAGGTTGAACTTTGGGGCTTCCTTTTGTTTTCTGCGTTGCCCCAGGTAATTCAGAAGGAGGTTCAACTGAGAAAGGCTGTAAAAGAATATCAGAAGCAGCGCAATGCTGTAAATCCCGATAATGAGGTAAGAAATGGTAAGTCCCATAGTTATTTATAACTGTATTTAAATATCCAGCCCAGTATTTTAATGCCGGCAAATATACTGCCTTTTACAGTACCGGACACCTTGGAAATCCCAATTCTTTTTCTGTAACGCACTGGTACTTCGTCATATGCTATTTTCATTTTCAGGGCTTTGAGCTGCATCTCTATCGTCCACCCGTAGGTCTTATCCTCCATTTCCATGGACTCGAGCGCCTGAAAGGTGATGGCCCTGAAGGGTCCCAGATCCGTAAAACGAGCCCCGAAAAGGACCTTCATCAGGCTGGTCGCAAGCCAGTTTCCAAAGATCTGCTGGGGGGTCATGGAACCCGGTTCCCTCAGTTCTTTTTTCCGTGCTCCGATCACCAGATCCACATTGCGTTCCAGGATTGGGGCCACTACCCTGGGCATGTCCTCGGGGTAGTCGGAATAATCACCATCCATAAATACGATGATATGGGGCCTTTTGGATTTTTCGCGCAGGTAGTTTATGCCTTTTAGGCATGCGTAGCCATAGCCTTTCCTGGGTTCCAATAGTACGGTAGCCCCTCCAG
Source organism: uncultured Flavobacteriaceae bacterium (assembly GCA_965601625.1). GTDB lineage: Bacteria > Bacteroidota > Bacteroidia > Flavobacteriales > Flavobacteriaceae > Robiginitalea. Next base: position 1,742 of record CBFCWO010000064.1, read on the forward strand.
CGCGCGCCACTTCGGAGGTGCGGTCAGAGGAATTGTTGTCCACCACCACAATCTCGTCCACCAGTGCCGGCACATCTGCCAGAACCTTCCCTATCGAGTCCTCCTCATTAAAGGCGGGGATGATCAGATCTATCTTTGTCATGGATCAGATTTAGGATTGCGCAACGGATTAGGATTCACGCCCGGATCTCGGATTTCTGGTTGACCAGTTCCATGAGGTCTACATCGTTGCCCAGCAAAACTTCTTTGGGGTTGATCCGACCGGGAAGCGGTCCGTTTTCCAGTTTAAGGACACCCCTGGGACATACCGCGGCGCATATACCGCAGCCCACGCAACTGGCACGCACGATATTCCCCCCTTTCTGGGCGTAGGACCGTACGTCGATCCCCATCTCGCAGTAGGCGGAACAATTGCCGCAGGAAATACACTGCCCGCCGTTGGTGGTAATCCGGAACCGGGAGAACAGGCGTTGCTGAAGCCCCAGGATGGCGGCCATCGGACATCCAAAACGGCACCAGACCCGGTTTCCGAAGATCGGGTAGAAACCGGTTCCGATCACCCCGGAGAAAATACTTCCAATCAGAAAACTATAGGTCTTTCTGAGGCTTTCGGAAGGAAAGAGGAAGACGTGACTGCTGTCGCTCACCAAATGCATGACAATCAGCCCAAGCACAATGGCCATATATCCTACAGCCCCATACCGGGCATCTTTTTTCAGCTCCTTTCTCCGATAGATCATCACCCAGCTGAAGATGAGCGTAAGCACGATTCCCGTTCCGATTAGAAACTGGGATTTGCTCAGCCAGTATTTGCTGTTGTCCGGTCCCAGGTAGGAGTAAATAACCGCCGTGGTCATCAACACCACAAATACCAGGACGCTGTGCACCACCCAGCGCTCCACCTTCCAGGCAAAGGTGCTTTTGTCGCTCAGATGCCGGAAGGAATCCCCGGCGGTCTCAGCCAGGCCACCGCATCCGCATACCCAGGAACAGTACCAGCGCTTGCCGTAGAAATAGGTCAGCAGCGGAGTGATCACCAGGATTGAAAGAATCCCGAAGATAAGCATGGCCAATCCAATATCTCCCGCGTCTATAAACGCATTGACGCGGTAGCGTTCAAAATTGTAATAATTCAGGGGCCAGATGTTCTTCAGATCGTAATACGGTAGGTCCCCGTTCAACCGGGCCATGATCTCCGGAATGATGAAGGCAAATGCCGTTTGAAAAAACATTACGCTTGTGGTGCGGATCAGCTGATAGCGGTTGTGCCGGTATTTCCAGAGGAATTTGATCCCAAAAGCCAGGATGGCCAGGGTGTACAGGGTGCCGTAGACAAACCACTGACTGGCAGGATTCCCACTGAGGGCATAGCTCAGGGGGTCGAACAGGGAGATCAACCCGCGGTTCGGCCCGTCTTTGACCAGACCGAGATACTCGGGATAGAAATAGAGTACGATATAAAATCCGGTCAGCAGGATCCCCAGGGCCCAGGCCCAAATCCCGCGTCCGGATATGGATTTGAACCATACCCCATGGTTTTTGATGCCCTTGGGCTCATTCCGATAGGTCAGCCAGCTGAAGCCGGTTACGGCGGCCAGGATTCCAACCAGGGATGTACCCAGCCAGGTGGCTTTGTTTGGAAAATCGATCCCGAAAGTTGCCAGCACCAGGATAAAAAAGGAAGCCAACCCAAGGAACACGGCCGTTTTTTGCCCAAAGTTGAGGGTCTTCGGAGGCCCGCCGGCCAGGGACATGGATTGAAGGGTATTCATGCGTGTTGTTTTTGATTTGACAGGAATTCGCCCTGGATCTGCGACTCGTACCGCCGATACCATTCCGGATCGAAATTGGCATCTCTAAGCCGATGGATTACATGATCGATGTCCACCTCTTCCGTTAGCCATTGATCCAAGACCTCGTGCCGCATTCGAATGCCGAAAGTATTCATCCCGAGGAATCTTCGACTTTTGGCGTCGTATGCCAGGGTGAGGCATATTTTTTCCTTTGGATGCCTCCAGTGGAAGTGCATTTCAGTTGCGTCCTTCAGCTTTTCAGAAAAGATCCATCCGTAGGTCTGGTATTCGATGTCGAAGAACTTTGCCGAATTGAACCAGTGGCCCGGGCTGTATTCCCTGGGGTTCCCACATATAGTCTGTGCCAGTGCTTCCCCCATCATCCTTCCGGTATACCAGACCGCTTCCACAGGGCGTCGTTTGCCAATAGGGGTTCGTTGCTGGGCGCAATCGCCGATCGCATAAACGTCAGGAACACTGGTCCTCAGGAAACGGTCCACCAGGACCCCCCGGTCGGTTTCTATCCCGGATCCCTCCAGGAAACCGATATTGGGTCGGACCCCGGCAGTCAGCCCAACCAGCTGACAGGATATGGTCTCCCCCTGATCGGTCACCACAGCCCTGGCCCTGCCTTGCGTATCAGGGAGGATTTCCTTCAGGTTGGTGCTGAGGCGCAAATCCACATGGTGTTCGCGGATATGCTCGTTGATCATGGCGGATTCCCCCTGAGGGAGCACCCCGTTCCAGAAACTGGATTCCCGAACCAGGAAGGTCACGGGAATTTCACGGCTCCTCAGCATTTCAGCCAGCTCGATGCCGATAAGTCCTCCCCCGACGATGACCGCCCGATGACATGTTTGGTTGTTGGGAGCATTTCGCTCGAGGGCCATCAGGTCCTGCAGGGAATACAATCCCTGTACCCCATCCAGGTCCTGACCGGGCCAGCCGAATTTATTGGGTTTGGAACCTGTGGCAATGATCAGTTTATCGTAGGAGACCGTTTCTCCGGAATCAAGCTGAAGGGATTTGGTGCCCGCAATCACTTGTTTTACATATGCTTTTTTGAGAGTGATGCGGTTCTTCTTCCAAAAGTGATCTTCATAGGGTTTGGTGTGTTCAAATTTCATATGCCCCATATAAATATACATCAGGGCGGTGCGGGAGAAGAAGTAATCGCTTTCCGCTGAAATTACAGTGATGTCGAAGTTGGATTGCTTGCGGATATGGCGGGCCGCGGTAATTCCGGAAATGCCATTTCCAATTATGACAACATGCATGTTCTTAGGTTGACGTGTTATGGGTAAGTCGTGTTTCTCAACCAAACTTAACAGTTCCCTCAAAGTTATAATAGTTATTAATACGTACTTTGTAAAAGCCAAAAAATGCACCGATGCGTGGGTTAAACCTGTTTTGGATATTCCTTTTGATCATCTCCTGCAATCCGAAGCCTCCGGAAAAAATAAACGGGATTAGCTTTGTGGCGTCCCGGGAACCGGCCGGGGAGGAGCACGTGGAGGTCCTTAAAGACATCCATGCAGACTATGCCGCGGTGATGCCATTCGGATTTATCCGGGAGCTTGGGAGCCCGGAAATTATCTTCGATACAGACCGCCAGTGGTATGGCGAGACCTGTGAAGGGGCCAGGCAGTACATCGAATTGCTGCATCGCAATGGGATCCGGGTAATGCTTAAGCCACAGCTCTGGATCTGGAGGGGGGTGTTTACCGGGGAGCTGGAGATGAATTCCGAGACAGACTGGAAACAGCTGGAATCCGAATATGCAGATTTTATACTTACCTACGCCCAGCTGGCCCAGGAGACCGGTGCGGACCTGTTTTGCATAGGTACGGAACTCGGGTCCTTTGTAAAGGCACGGCCGGATTACTGGAAGCAGCTTATAAAGCAAGTGCGGGAGCGGTACAAGGGCAAGTTGACCTATGCCGCCAACTGGGATGAATACGGCAAGACGCCATTCTGGTCAGAACTCGACCTGATTGGTATTGACGCCTATTTCCCCCTTTCAGATTCCCGGAATCCCGAGGTAGAAGAACTTCGCCAGGGCTGGAAGCGCTGGAAAGAAGAGATACGAACACTTTACCAGCAGGTGGAAAAACCAGTCCTCTTTACCGAATACGGGTACCGGAGCATGGATTTCACAGCAAAAAAACCCTGGCTGGTGGACCGCAATGAGGAGCGGGTCAATTTGCAGGCCCAGGCCAATGCCAAAAAGGCAATCTTCGAGGAATTCTGGGAAGAGGATTGGTTTGCAGGGGGATTTGTCTGGAAATGGTTTATCCATCACTCCCGGGCTGGCGGTCCTTCCGACAATCGATTCACGCCACAAAATAAACCCGCCCAGGAAGTCATCAGGGATTACTATCAGCAGTACTAAGCACTCCGCCCGCGAATGTACTTCTCGTAATAGGCGTAAAGCTCCTCGGGCTCGGCACCCAAAAGTCGTTTCATATGGATCACGCTAAAGCGGTATTGCAAAAGATATATCCCAACTTTTCGGTAGCGGCGGGAGGATGTGGTGACTTCCTCCGGAATGATGGTGAATGAGTAGTTTCGATAGATCCTTCCGATGAATTCATTGTCTTCGTAAATCCGGAATCGCTCGTCAAATCCGCCCAGATCCTCAAACCATGATTTGGGAATATAAAGCGATTGATCCCCACCGCGGCAGATGGGATGATTTACACGTGTCCACCAGGCGAAAAAATTCAGGAACCAGTGGGAGGGCTCAAATCGGAGCCTGAAACAGCCCGCACACGGCTTTTCTGCCATCCGACCTAAAATCTGCTGATCAAATCCGTGCGGAGGAAAGGAATCTGCGTGCAGGAAGTACAGGATCTCTCCCCTTGCCTGAAGGGCTCCTGTATTCATTTGCTTTGCCCTTCCGGCGGGTGATATGCACACCCTGGCCCCATGCCGCCGGGCGGTTTCCACGCTGCTGTCCCGGCTTCCTCCATCCGCCACGATAACCTCACAGATCTGGTCGGTTTCGGCCCGCGCTTTCAGGGAAGGGAGGAGGACCTCCAATCGGGGGGCTTCATTCAGTACCGGGATGATAACGCTGATAGAGCTCACTCCGATTGCATATTCAGAGACCAGTCATAGGGCAGGTACTGCACCGTGGTATTTTCCGGGATGGGATCCGGCAGGTAGGGATTCAGGTACTGTATCAGAGAGGTCTCCCTTGTGGTGAAATCCTTCCGGTACCATTTAAAAATCTTGGAAAGCGCTGCCATTTCAATCGATATCGAGTTTCGTTTCGGATCGTTGATGAAGTCGCGAGTGGCTTTTTCCAGTTGGGCCTCGAGGGTAGCCGGGGTAAAGGCAAAAGAAAGCAACTTCGGACAGGATTGGGACGCACAGTTGATAGCGAAATGGATCCTTGGCTCGTCCATTTTCCGGAGAATTCCATGCTCTACCTCTGAAAGCGAGATCTTCTGATCCCCGACAGTCAAGAATTTTTTACCCCAGGGCCTGGGGATATCACGAATACTCCCAAGAGGCAAATGCTCCAAAATAAGCATCACCGTGCCGGCATTGTAAAGATTGATAAAATAAGCAAGCAGTTCCTTCCGCTTCCAGTTCCGGCCGGGCACATGCGTGCTCATCAGGTCGAGGTACGCCTGCAGCTTTTCCCTGTCCCGTTGAAATCCAAGGTAATCGACCAGGCCATCCTCAGCCACATAGGTGCGAAGCAGCGAATCCCAGGCCTCATGTTCGGGTGGAGGATCTGCCGAATGTTCCCTGGGCAGTGCCTGGGCGTGCAGACCGACAAAGGACCAAATGAGTACAAGGATAAAAAGTGCCTTATGCATAACGGGAGTAATCGATCCCTTGCTTAGTGGATCCTCCCGCAACTTCCTTACAGGAAACCCTGAAGGAATGAATTTAGCAGCAGCCACCTCCATTATAGTGCCAGGTGCTCTCCCCGATGAAGATTTCCGCATCTTCCCGGGCAAGGGCAGCAGCTGTTTTATCACAAACTGCCAGGGGTTGGTTCTGGAGCAGGACATGGCCTTTCTGATCGTCGTAATATTCCTCCGTTCCATAGTAAATGGCAGTCTTTCCGGTAAAGATACAGGGCCCGTCCGATGGCATTGGATCTTTGATCGCCGCAATTTCTATGGATTCTATGGGGATGATTTCATCCACCCGGTAGTGATTGGGGGTCAGGACCCTGTAGAGGCGTCGCGCACGCACTTCGATGGTTCCGAATCCCGCATCCGTCAGGACCTTTATATAGTCCTTTACCGGTATACTTCCGCTCAGGCACAGGGCGCGCAGGCGATCGTCATTTCGAAGCTCATTGCTTAGGGGGACATCACATACGGGATCGCTCATCACCAGTCTCCCATGAGGTTTCAGTACCCGGTACATTTCCGAGACGGCTTGTCGCAAGTCGGCCTCCCTGAAAATGTTGAACAGGCAGTTCTGGGCCGCTACATCCACGCTTTCATTTTCTACGGGTAGGTTCAGGGCATCCCCCTTTACGAGCTTCACAAAATCCGAAGAAAACCAGTCATTCTCCGCTTCGGCCTGTTTAAAGTTCGACTGGGAAGCCTCCAGCATTTCATCCACAACATCCACACCGATAACCCCGGCCTTTTGCCTGGAGAAATAGGCGAATTGCAACAGTTCCATGCCCCCGCCCACGCCAACATAAAGGACTTTCGGATTGCCCACCAGGTCCTGGGCAGAGACGGTGCTGCCACATCCATAGTTCATTTCCTGCATGATTTTGGGAATGGACAGTCCCGGGAACTGCCAAACCGGATTGGTGGTGCAGCAGAGCCCCACATCGGGGGTAAGGGCAGCTTCTTTATAAAGGTCTGTGGTAGCTTGTAAGTAACTCATAGATTTGAGGTTGAGAATGGGATAAATGTAGTTGTTTTGGATTTGTTAGTGGGGAAAACCGCAAGAGGCTTACAATGAGATGGCTTTTTGTCATAGCTGGCGAATCAGCCCCTTATACAGTTCGATTAAACGGGGTTCCGCTTTTCCGGCAATCTCGATGATCTCTGCGATGTCTATGGGCTCGAGTTGATCCGGATCGCATTCATCGGTAAGCACGGAAATGGCGGCAACCGGGAGGTTAAGCTGGTTGGCCACAATCACCTCCGGAATGGTGCTCATGCCCACAGCATCTGCCCCGAGTATCTTGAGCATGCGGTATTCAGCCCGGGTTTCCAGCTGGGGCCCCACTACGGCAGCATATACGCCCTCCTGTAAAACAATCCCTTTTTCGCGGGCAAGGGAGTTCAGCGTGGTTCTCAGGTCCGTATCGTAGGGGTTGCTCATATCGACAAAACGATCCCCGAATTCGGTAACATTCTTGAATGCCAGTGGTGAGCCTCCCTGCAAATTGATATGATCTTCGATCAGCATCAATTCCCCTTTCCTGAAATCCAGGTTAACCGCACCTGCGGCGTTGGAGATCAGCAGGGTACTTATCCCCAGCTCATGCATCACCCGGATCGGATACGTAATATCCGTAAACTCATAGCCCTCATACAGGTGGAAACGCCCTTGCATAACCACCACTTTCTTGCCTTCAACGGTTCCATAGACCAGTTTTCCACTGTGGAATTCCACGGTGGCCAGTGGAAAATAGGGGATGTTGTGGTAGTGCGCCACCTTGGCATCCTCGATTTCATCGACCATGCGGCCCAGGCCGGACCCCAGGACAATCCCGATTTCAGGATTCAGAAAACCTTTTTCTTCCAGGTACCTCGTAGAGGCGGACAACTGTTTTTTATTCATCAGCTCGATTAATTATGGATTCAAATATGGGATTTCCTGCAATATCCTCGTATCGGTCGACGTCATTACGCACGGGCAGCACAAAGGTATCCCTGCCCTCCAGATCCGTCAGGGTAGCTTCAAGGACGGTGTCCGTACCCCACGCCTTGTTTTCAAAAAGCTCCGGAATGAGAAACTTCAATCCCAACAGGTAATAGCCGCCATCCGAAGCCGGACCCAGCACGACCTCATGTTCGTCCAGTCTTTTAAAAGCTTCCCGCAAGTCTTCCGGGGTAAGGTCATAGAGGTCGCTTCCTATGATGATAACACTTGTGTAGCCCAGAGTGAAAGCTTCCCGAAAGGCATTACGCATCCGTGATCCCAACTCCTCTCCGGATTGCAGGCGGAAGTGGAAAACCGATGGATCCCAAAAAGAGCCATCACCAACATGTTCGCTGAAGTAAACAAACTTGTCTGTTTTTTCAACTTCTGTGGCAATCCTGGCTGTATGGGTAAGGAGGAATCTATAGACGTCCAGGGCCGATTGGTCGCCTATGGAGGCTGCCAGCCGGGTTTTGCATTTCCCGGGTTCGGGGTTGCGGGTGAAAATCAAAAGGGCCTGGGAAGGTTTCCTCAACAATGTACTTTGCATTTACGCCAAAAAGGCATTCCCTGACCAAAGGGAGAAGCCTGGGCCCTGCAAAGATATTATTTAAGTGGTATTTAGCCGTTCCGGGATAATCCGTTCAACTCAATGGCCTGAAAAGTAATAGGCTTAAATGAAAGGATTTTGGACGGGATGTCTGATCCGGATTAATATTCAACCCAGCGATAAGCATAGGCCATGATGGCCATGAGATAAATCCAGAACAAGATTGCACTTCTGTGCCGGTGAAGCACATGCCCGATTTGAAAGAAAAAGTCGAAGGTGGGGTTATTTCTCATGATCATTAGTGTTCTCGTAAAAGAGTCGTCGATTGGCAGTGTTTTTAGTACGATCGTACGAACAACGATTACGGATTCATTTTCATACAACCCAAATGTCCGTTCTAAATGCTTTGCTCGCCAGCGAAATGGACCTGGGGTCCGATTTATCGATGAACTACACTTCTTAATACGGGATATCGATAAAAATGGACGTTGATCGAGTAAATACAATGAAGGAGAGTTCAGGCAGGTGTCCAAAAGCATCGATTTGTAACGGTACAGAAAAAGAAAAAGCCGGTACAAGAGCACCGGCCTTTTGCAACCAAACTAACTCAAACTAAGCTTATGCGATGAATGTGAAACAAAGGTGCGGCTATTTTGTCCAAAGGAAGTTAGGAAACCTTTAAGGTTCTGTTTTGGAATTGGAAAGATTTCAGCTGGCTTGCATTACTGGCGATAGTGCCAGTCCTAAATGGCTTTTTCAGGGCTCAGACCATACCCACATTCGAGGTAAAGATCGTACTTCTCCTTCCCAGGTTGATCAAAGGTGAGAAGTACACCACAGACCCCCATCGGGAAACATAATCTTAATGCGTGGAGAACATTTTGTTAATCATCTGTTTACTATTTGGTTAACCAAAAAACGGAATATTGTTGGTAACAATCTTGAAAGAAGGGGATCTGACTGGTAAATACCTCGATAAAGACCTGTATCTCCTCCCGGCGGACGTTCTAACCGGGCTCCTTAACCTCCCCCTTCTCCCAACCTTTTCCCTTCCACTAATCTCATCATTGACATGAAAAAAAGACCTGTTGAACTGGTAGTTATTTCAGATGTCCATCTGGGGACCTATGGGTGCCATGCCAAGGAATTGCTCAGGTATATGAAATCCATTCGCCCGGAAACGGTAATCCTCAACGGGGATATCATAGACATCTGGCAATTCTCAAAACGGTATTGGCCCAAGTCGCATATGAAGGTGGTCAAACAACTCGTGGAATGGATTAGTAAGGGGGTTAAGGTACATTATGTTACGGGTAACCATGACGAGATGCTTCGGAAGTTTGTGGGCTTTCAGCTGGGCGATTTTTGTATTGTGAACAAGGTGGTCCTGGAACTGGATGAAAAAAAGGCGTGGGCCTTTCACGGGGACGTTTTTGATGTAACCATGAAGCATTCCAAATGGCTTGCCAAAATGGGAGCCGCGGGATATGATACCCTGATCCTGTTGAACCGGGCAGTAAATTTCTTTAGCAAGCGGCTTGGATACGGACCAATTTCCATGTCAAAAAGGATCAAGAACAGTGTCAAGTCTGCAGTGAAGTTCATCAATAATTTTGAGGAAACCGCCACAGATATCGCCTTTGAAAATGGCTATGACTATGTGGTTTGCGGACATATTCATCAACCTGAAATTCGCGAAATCCACAAGGAAGGAAAAACAGTGGTCTACCTGAATTCTGGGGACTGGATAGAGAACCTGACCTGCCTGGAATACGATCAGGGCGCCTGGTCCCTTTACAGGTATTCGGAGGATCCTCTGGTGCAAAGGGCGGAGGTAGAACAGAAGGATGCGGAAGAAGTCTTGGATACCCAAATTTTGCTGGAGCATCTGGTACGCGAAATCCAAACACACTAAAAGCCATACAATGAATGTACTTTATGCCATACAGGGAACCGGGAATGGACATCTCAGTCGCGCCCGGGATATGATACCCGCCCTTTTAAGCAGAGGTGTTGATCTGGATATCCTGGTTAGCGGGACTCAGGCCGACTTGCCTTTGCCTTATGAAATCAAATATCGTTTCTGGGGGATGAGTTTTATCTTCGGGAAACAGGGTGGGATTGATTTTTGGAAGACCTACCTCAATGCCAACACCCTCCGGACTCAAAAGGAGTTGCGAAATCTACCGGTACACAAATACGATCTTGTGCTCAACGATTTTGAGCCTGTATCTGCCTGGGCATGCAAGCTAAAAAACATACCCTGTATTGGACTAAGCCATCAGGCAGCCGTTTTGTCCCCGGCAGCCCCACAGCCTGAAAAGAAGGATCCCCTGGGATTGTTTATTCTGAGGAAATATGCTCCAACTACCCATCAGTACGGATTCCATTTCCAGGAATACGAGTCCGGAATGTACACGCCTATTATTAGGGAGGGTATCCGGTCCGCGCGTACACGTAAAGGCCAGCATTATACGGTATATCTGCCTGCATTTTCAGACGAGCGCATCGTTTCTGTACTCTCCCAGGTCAAAGGGATTCAGTGGCAAGTGTTTTCGAAGCATAATTCCAGCGCATTCACCCACGAGAATGTGCATGTACGCCCCATAAACCACGCGGCCTTCCTGGATAGTATTTCCGGCTGCCAGGGGGTGTTGTGTGCCGCCGGTTTTGAGACGCCTTCTGAGGCGCTTTACCTGGGCAAGAAACTCTGTGTGATTCCCATGAAGAATCAGTTGGAGCAACAATGCAATGCCCTGGCCCTGGCCAAGATGGGCGTAGTTGTACTCGATTCCTTCAACCTGGATACCGCACCGGCATTGCAGCAGTGGGTTTTGAGCGATCACAGGGTGTCCGTTGACTATGGGGATATCGCCGGTGAGGTGGTGGACCGGGTGTTGGAGGAGCACGCCCTTGTGATGGTATAGGGCTTAGGATTTCCTGCAGGAAATTAAGGTTAATCAACTGCCCCGTTCGGATTTCTGATGGGATGCTGCAGGGATATGGATTAGATTTAAAAAGGGGGGTGGGGGCATTCCCCCAGAGCACTATTCCCTGATTTACCCAGCGTTTTGATACCGGGCACAAAAAAGGTATATTGACATACCCTCATGGAATCCGCCGAGACCATATTTGCCATTGCCAACGCCTGGATCCTTCCGGGTTGGCTCCTTCTGTTATTTGCCCCGGCCTGGAAGTATACCGGAAAGATCATCTTCTATGTGATCATCGCTGTACTGGCCATTACTTATGCCTGGCTGCTGCTCTCCGATATTGGAAGTTTTGATCCGGAGGCAGGCTCTACCCTTGCCAATATCAGCAAAGCCTTCGGAGATCCCCGCGTGGCCCTGATCGGATGGATACACTACCTGGCCTTCGATATGCTGGCTGGATTGCTTATTGCCGTGGATGCCAGGCGTGTAGGCGTTAACCGCATCCTTATGGCTCTGCCTCTCTTTCTGACTCTGATGACGGGCCCCTTCGGACTGCTGATCTATATGCTGATCCGGTTTGCCTATACCCGAAAGCTTGGATTGCCCTTGCCGGAGGTATCTGATGAATCTTGAACAGGCAGTTACTCTGCAATCTTATAGTTGAACATGTGCAAGGGAATTGCGCTAAATCCCCGTAGATTTTAAATGGGGGAGGGGGGGCACCCCCTAATTTGTCATATCGCACATTTTGTGTTTTTTCCAATGAATTGCCCTCCAAAAGAATTCCTCCCGTTTCACCAGCCAGAGCTTGACAAAATGGGAGGAATCCTACAAAGACTTGCTAAGTCTAGTTTGGACTGTACCAGATCGGACTGGTATAAGCCCTTTCCTGACCTGTGGTCTCTGCTCCTTTTGGAATGTCGATTCCAAACCGGAAGGCGTCATATACTACCCACCTGGGGGTAGGGATCTCCAATATACGTCCATAATAGAAGGCCTTCTGGGATGGGTCGAAATCCGGATCCGTCCATACGGTTGCCAGCTCGGAGGCTCCAATGGTGTTATACCAGGTGGCATTCTTGAGATCTACGGTATTGCCAACGGGTTTTATGTTACCATTCCGGTCCGCCTTGCGGTCCCCGGACCAGGCGACGTTGTATACTTTTTCATGGGTATTGCCATCGGCATCAAGCCATCCCTTCACGATTTGGATCCGGTCCAGGTTGGCGCCAATGGGGTCGCGCAGGGCATATATCATAAAGGTCGGGGCTTTGTTTCCACCTGAAGAACGGAGATCTCCTCCCATGGGTACGCCTTTCTCATAGCCCCGGAAAGCAGGCGCCCGGCTTTTCAAATCATCTTCCGTATAGTCCCATCCACCGAAAAAGCGTACGATCATCCGCGGGCCGGTAGTGGCATACACTTCTTTTCGGGCCATGGCATCCCAAATGGCCTCCCGCGTATTCTCTGTAGCCCATACCCCGGTATACCCGGAAGCTACGAGTTCATATCCCTCAAAGACCCCCTTATCCGTTTTCGAAAATGGATGGCGCATACGCATAGTGGAAGGTTCCGCATTTGGCGCCTTCCCGAAATAGTTATCTTCCTCTGCTGTGGAAAGGGACGTATGAGAATCAGTAGATCCAACCGCTCCAAATTTATACGGGTTAGTTCCCAGGCTGGTCTCCAGCATCAATCCATTCTTTAAAGCTTCACGGGCGTACTCTCCGGGAAGCATTTCATTGGTTTTTGCCTGGCTTAGGTCTAAATTTCCAGCATCCCAGGTTTCGTAATCGGCAAATTCATCTTCGGTGGATAGCAGTGGATGTGTTTCTCCGTCTCCCTTTATCTGAGTCCATTCATATAGGGGTTCCCATTTGTTTCGAAGTTTAACATAATTAGCATCAAGCTTTTTTCCTGTATACTGGGCATCCACGGGGAACATCAGTCCGTTGGAGAGGTTGCCATTATGGGCCAGGGCCAGGGCAGAGCCCCCTGTTTGGCTTTCGTAATTCTCAAGCCACGCATACAGGTCTAAAGGATCTGTCGATCCCGCAGGTTTTTGGGTTACCATAGGCATCACCTGTAAAGCCCTGCTCGCACCATCGCGCAGAATAACGTTGCGGTGCAGGTTGTTCCCTTTGACCAGGGAGGTCCATTCAAATCCGATGATCGCAGTAAAGTTCCCAGGATCGTTGTATTTCTCAGCAGCATCAACAACACTTTTCCAGACGGAGGCATAAATTTTACTGCCCGGAGAATATTCCTCAATTAACCCCTCTGATATAGTAGCCTGAGAAAAATTCGTAATAAGGTCAAGCGCAGCTTCAGTGGCTTTTTCACCTCCTGCCTGATAGCCTTCATACCAGCGTTTTCCATCCGGATAGGCTAGGATGTTAGGGGCACCCTCGGCCAAATCCACAGAAAAGCCCATCATATCCGAGTGATCTGTAACGACCAACCAGTCAAGGGGCCTTGAAAGTTTGACGGGCTGGTTTGTAGATGACACAACCTCCTCCCCACGGGCAAAGCGGTAGGCTTCTTCCAGCCCAAGGGTATTTCCAAAAAGTCCTGCGTCCGGGGAAAGGCTTGTATGCAAATGCGTGTCCCCCCAATAAACGTGGTCAGGGAAGCTTCGGGAGGCGTAGGGAGAGTAGCTCTTGCCCGGATAGAGCCCTGAGAGCGATTCCTTTGAAGGATGGATTTGTGCGTTGAGGTTTAACGTAAATGAACATACGAGAAGCGTAAAAAGATAAGGTGCTATTTTCATGACAGGTTGGATTTCAGACATTTAAAATACGCATAAATGTCGTTTAACACCAGTTTTACCACAATGATTTTCATCATTTGTAACATTAAATTTATAACCTGCCACTAAGGGGTATGTCTAACACGAAATCCGGGGCTAGTCAAAGGCAAACCCCGTAAAGGCCCTGAACAGAAATGCATAAAGTACTATCACGAACATGGCAAAGCTGAACCAGGCAAAAACCTTCAAAAAGTTCTTGATCAGGAAGTGCCCCAGATCCCTGAAGGCCTCCTTGTAAATTTCGGAGATAAGTA
>CBFCWO010000065.1:0-15928 GCA_965601625.1 uncultured Flavobacteriaceae bacterium
CCCAGCCGATGGCTTATTCGCAAGGGGCCGGCTTTTTTCTCCTGCAGTCGCTGGTTTATATCATCCTGACCTAAAAATTCGAACAGCCTGTTGTTGGCGTGGTTATCGCTGACGGCAAATATCTTGACAATGTCCTCGGCAAAGGTATTCTCCACGCTATCTCCTTCGATATAGAATCGGGTATTCCGATCCAGGCTGTCGATCTCATTGAGTTTTTCCAGGGCAGCCACGGCTATGGGGAACTTAACGGTACTGGCCGGGTAGAAATACTGTGCAGTGTCCACCTGATAATCGAAATGGGTGAAATTCAATGAATCTGCTGAGCGCCGGATCCGGGTATAGCGAATTTGTATTTCATATTTCTCAGGGGAGTCCATGACTGTTGCAATGGCAGTATCCCCTGAATTGAGGGCTTCATCCAAAGGATTTTTACTGGCTAGGGGATCCGATTTCCGGCACCCGAAATAGAAGAATACCACGCATGGAAGCAGACAGATCAGGAATAGATGTGCTGGTTTTTTTGAAGCGCTCATGGAATGCAGTTTTGAAACTCAAGATACATAGATTCAGAAATTCCCAAAACTGTATGAACTTAGATCACTATGAGGAGGCCACCGAAGTTCCCTCTTCTGCAAAGTGCTTGAAATCTTTCAGATAAGCCATGGATTGTTTTTTAAACGCACCCGGCATAAGCCAGCTCATTAGTTTGAGGGGGAGGCTGGAGAATTGAAACTCAGATTCTGAGATCCATTTGCAACGGTTCTCCCCGAGCACTTCAAAAGAATTTTTCTGGATATTGTGCACCCCCTTGGCGTCGTAGGTAGCGTGGAATTCCGAGGGAAAATTCCGTTTCAAGATCGTTTCCACCATTACGAGATGTCGTCTTCCCATATGATATTCCAGCTCCATCTGTGCTCCCTCCTTCCCGGCATCCCCCGATAGAAGTTTGTAGGATATCAATCCTTTCTGCCAGTGCTTCATATTGTCCGGGTCATCCAGCAAAGCGACCATTTGATCCCTGGGAAGATTGATTTCGATTTCTGTAGAATACTTCATCCGGCCGTTTTATTTCATGTAAGATATTAAAAAATAGGGCTTTTGCCCTCCTAAAAATGTGTTAATGAGCGCCATCCGGACTTGCCGGAGAAGCCGATATTCTTATTTTTGACCGATGATGCCACGGATACTACGCCGACCTACTGCATTGCTAATAGTTGTCTTGCTGCCAGCCCTTGGCCTGGTTGCCGGTTGTGAGGGGCTTTTCCGGCAGAAGCCGGAGCGGGAACCCCTGGCCCGGGTAGGGGAGGAATACTTATATCTTGAGGATATTGAGGCGCTTCTTACGGAAGACCTTTCGGCGGCAGACAGTGCTGCTTTTGTAAACAACCGGATCAATACCTGGGCTGCAAGGCAGTTGATGCTATCCCGTGCCCGCATCAACCTCCCCGAAGAGAAATTGAAGGAATATGAATCCCTCATTTCAGATTACCGGGCGGAGCTTTACACCCGTGCATACAAGGAAGCCCTGGTGGCCCAGATCGAAGATACTTTAATGCCGCAGGAGGAATTACAGGAGTTCTACGAAAAGGAAAAGGAAAATTTCCGGCTTCAGGAAAAGATCATTCAACTCAGGTTCATCGAGTTGCCGCTTCAATTCCTCAACCGGGAAGAGGTCACGGAGCGGCTTAGGCGCTTCGAAGATGAGGATCTCGTTTTTCTGGATTCCGTAGGCGTACAGTTCAAAAAGCTGCACTTCAATGATTCCCTATGGATATCGGTTTCCCGGGTTATTGAGGAAATTGGCCCGCTTACCTACGACAATGAGGAGAATCATCTAAAAAAATCAGAATTTTTTGAAATGGAGGATTCAACCGGGGTATATTTGACCCAGGTTGTAGATATCCTCGAACCCAATGATATTGCTCCACTGAGTTATATTGAACCAGCCATACGCCAGGTGCTGTTAAACAGGAAGAAAATGGATTACCTCAGGTCCCTTGAGACAGACCTGATCGATGAGGCGATCCGACAAAAAGAATTCGAAGTTTATGAGAAATGATAAAGTCAGGGCCTTTCTGGCCATGTTTATTGCAGGGATTTGTGCTTTACAGGCACAGGTGATCGATTCTATTCCGGATACGCAGGTGGAACCTCCCGAAGGGATTACCCAGGGAGCATACACCGAGGGCACCACACAGCCACCACGCCAGCGTGTGAAGCTGGACGGCATTGCCGCTGTGGTCGGGGACTATGTGATCCTGGATTCAGATGTGGAGAAAACCCTGCTGGACCTGAGAAACCAGGGTGCCACAGAAGAGGATGTGAACCGCTGCAGCCTTCTGGGCAAGCTTATGGAAGACCGGCTTTATGCACACCAGGCCGTCCAGGACAGTATCCTGGTTTCCGACGACGAAGTAAACAGTACCAGCGATCAGTATATTCAGGAATTCGTGCAGCGGCTTGGATCCATGGAAAAAGTGCTTGAATTCTACAACCAACCCTCTGTGGAAGACCTGAGGGGGGAGCTTTTTAAGATCAACAAGCTTCAGATGCTCTCACAGCGCATGCAGCAAAAGATCGTGGAAGAGATCGAAGTGACCCCGGAAGAAGTCCGGCAATTCTTTAACAAGATCCCAGTCGAGGAACGACCTGTATTCGGTGCAGAACTGGAAATTGCCCAGATCGTGAAAAAGCCGGAAATTCCAGAAGAGGAAAAGCAGAAAGTGATGGACCTGCTAAATGAGATCAAGGCCGATGTAGAGGATAATGGGGCGAGTTTCAGGGTTAAGGCCATCCTCTATTCCCAGGATCCCGGCTCTAAATCCAAGGGAGGTTTCTACTCCATTACAAGACGCACGCCTTTTGTCAAGGAATTCAAGGATGTGGCTTTCAGCCTCAGGGAGGGTGAGATCTCGGAACCCTTCGAATCCCCTTTCGGCTTCCATATCATACTTGTGGAAAATATCAGGGGGCAGGAGCTGGATCTCAGGCATATACTTATTCAGCCCGAAGTCCCTCAAAAGGCCCTGGATGATGCCAAAAAGCAATTGGACAGCATTCGGACGCACATACAGGAAGGGAAATACTCCTTCACCGAGGCAGCCCGGAATTTTTCAGATGAAAAGGAGACCAAAAATGATGGTGGGGTACTACGAAATCCCAGCGACTTTGGTTCCCGGTTTGAGCTGACCAAGATGGACCCCAAGCTCTACAATCAAGTGCGCAACCTGAAGGACAATGAAATATCCAACCCCATTCTGGAGCCCGACCCCCGGGGAGGCCCTCCCAGCTATAAAATTCTGATGGTCACCAACCGGTACGATGAGCACGAGGCAGACTTTGCCAGGGATTATCTGAAAATTCAGGAACTGGCCCTTCGGGACAAGCAATTCAAGGCGATCCGGGAATGGATGTCGGAACACATTGATGAGACCTATATCAGTCTGGACTCCGAATACAGGGATTGTGAATTTTCGAACAACTGGTTAAAGCAATAATATGTCAGATGTTGAATCGGTAAAGCGACTGGTTGAGAAGCACAAGACCCTAAAACAGGAGATCGGCAAGGTCATTGTAGGCCAGGAAGAGGTAATTGACCAGATCCTGTGGTCCATTTACACAGGAGGGCATTCCCTGCTGATCGGGGTACCCGGATTGGCGAAGACCCTGATGGTCAATACCATTGCCCAAACCCTTGGGCTGGATTTCAAGCGGATCCAGTTCACCCCTGACCTGATGCCAAGTGATATCCTCGGAAGTGAGGTGTTGGATCAGAACCGGAAATTTGTCTTTGTAAAAGGCCCTGTGTTTGCAAATATCATTCTGGCAGACGAGATCAATCGAACCCCGCCTAAGACCCAGGCAGCCTTGCTGGAAGCCATGCAGGAGCGGGCCGTTACCATTACCGGAAAGCAGTATAAGCTCCAGCAGCCCTATTTTGTGCTGGCAACCCAAAACCCCATTGAGCAGGAGGGTACCTACCCGCTGCCCGAGGCACAGCTGGATCGGTTTATGTTCGCCATTCGCCTCGAGTATCCAAGCCTGGAAGAGGAAATACAGGTGGTGAAGAATACTACGGACGACCAGGAACCTGTGCTGAATACCATGTTTACGGCTGAGGAAATCCTCGAAGTACAGCATCTTGTTCGCCGGATCCCGGTTCCGGACAATGTGGTGCGCTATGCAGTGGAACTGGCACAGAAAACACGGCCAGGGCAAAAAGGCAGTTCTGAGCTGGTGAATCAGTACCTGGACTGGGGAGCAGGTCCCCGGGCCTCACAAAACCTTGTACTCGCCGCCAAGGCACATGCGGCTGTGGATGGGCGGTTTTCTCCCGACATAGCCGATGTAAAGGCCGTCGCTCCCGGGATTTTGCGCCATCGGATACTGCGTAACTACAAGGCGGAGGCGGAGGGCATTAGCGATGAAGCCATTATCGAAAAACTACTGTAGCAGGGGATTTGCAGGTTTGTGGTCCCTGTAATGGGGGTTAAGGATCAATAGGTCTGTTAATGACGTGGGGGTATATATCCCCCCCAACCCCAAGCTTCAAGTTAAACCAGTTTGCTGCATTTTCCTGGCAGCTTCTGCATTGCACCGAACCCAATCCCAAGAACTGCTCTGCACGAGGTCCTGCCCAAGCGACCTTCTAAGGGCACACTGACATAGAGGATTAATGATAAATTTAACCGGGGTTGAGCCGATCCGGCGCCCTCAAAGTAGGGGAATGTTCAAATCGATACAATGCGCTTTGGTTTTGTTTCAAATCCCCTTTCATTTTAGTACTTTTGCGGGACATTTAAACCTAGAAACCCTTTAGATAATGGCATTTGATATAGACATGATCAAAAAGGTCTATGCCTCCTTCCCGGCCCGTGTAGACAAGGCCCGGGACCTGGTAGGTAGACCTTTGACCCTCGCAGAGAAAATACTCTACTCCCACCTTTGGGACGGAACCCCGGAAGCGGTCTATACCCGTGGTAAGGATTACGTGGACTTTTCTCCGGACCGGGTGGCATGTCAGGATGCTACGGCCCAAATGGCGTTGCTTCAATTCATGCATGCGGGAAAGCCCAAAGTGGCAGTCCCCACAACCGTGCATTGTGACCACCTTATACAGGCCAAGGTAGGGGCAGACGCCGACCTGAAACGGGCCAATGAGACCAGCAACGAAGTCTTTGATTTCCTGGAATCGGTCTCCAACAAGTACGGCATTGGGTTCTGGAAACCAGGTGCCGGGATCATCCACCAGGTAGTACTGGAGAATTATGCGTTTCCCGGGGGTATGATGATAGGGACGGATTCTCACACGGTAAATGCCGGAGGTCTCGGAATGGTAGCTATCGGTGTTGGTGGAGCGGATGCAGTGGATGTGATGGCTGGCATGGCCTGGGAACTTAAATTTCCGAAGCTGATCGGGGTTAAACTTACTGGAAAGCTCAGCGGATGGACCGCGCCTAAAGATGTGATCCTGAAAGTGGCGGATATACTGACCGTAAAGGGAGGGACAGGCAGCATCATCGAATACTTTGGAGAAGGGGCTACCTCCATGTCCTGCACCGGTAAAGGGACGATCTGCAACATGGGGGCAGAAGTAGGGGCCACCACTTCTACCTTCGGTTATGACGAATCCATGGACCGGTACCTCAGGGCTACCGGAAGGGCAGATGTAGCGGATGCCGCCAATGAAGTAGCTTCCTATCTTACTGCTGATCCTGAAGTTTATCAGAGCCCTGAAGACTACTTTGATCAGGTCATCGAAATTGACCTTTCCACCCTGGAACCCCACCTGAACGGACCTTTTACGCCAGATCTGGCCACGCCGATTTCAAAGATGTCCGAGGCGGCTAGTGAAAATGACTGGCCGTTGCGCGTGGAATACGGTTTGATAGGGTCCTGTACAAACTCCTCCTACGAGGACATTTCTCGGGCTGCTTCCCTGGCGAAACAGGTGGCGGACAAGAAGTTAAAAACCAAGGCTAATTTTACGATCACCCCCGGCTCTGAACAGGTTCGGTATACCATCGAACGGGATGGATTTATCGACACCTTCAACAATATTGGCGCCACTGTCTTTGCGAATGCCTGCGGACCGTGTATCGGCATGTGGGACAGATATGGGGATAAGGCCGCTAACGGCCCCCGCAATACGATCGTTCATTCCTTTAACCGGAACTTTGCCAAACGCGCGGACGGAAACCCCAATACCCTTGCTTTTGTGGGATCTCCGGAACTTGTAACCGCTATTGCCATTGCGGGGCGCCTGGATTTCAATCCGGTAACCGATACCCTGATCAATGAAGAAGGGGAAGAAGTCCGGCTGGATGAACCCAGGGGCTATGAGCTGCCTCCTGAAGGCTTTGCGGTAGAGGATGCCGGATTCATCGCCCCAAGGGAGGATGGCAGTAGTGTGGAAGTGGTTGTTGCACAAGATTCTGAAAGACTGCAACTCCTCGAGCCCTTTGTCCCGATCAGGCCGGAAGAACTCCGGGGGATGAAATTATTGATCAAGGCCTTCGGAAAGTGTACCACAGATCATATTTCCATGGCAGGCCCCTGGTTGCGATTTCGCGGACACCTTGACAACATATCCAACAACACCCTGATTGGGGCGGTCAATGCCTTTAACCACAAGACGAATTTTGTGAAGAACCAGCTGACAGGGGAATACGGAGGTGTCCCGGATACCCAGCGGGCCTATAAGGCGGCGGGGATCAAGACTATCGTTGTGGGGGATCACAATTACGGGGAGGGGTCTTCCCGTGAACACGCCGCCATGCAACCCAGGCATCTGGGCGTGGCCGCCGTTTTGGTAAAATCCTTTGCCCGGATCCACGAGACCAACCTGAAGAAGCAGGGGATGCTGGCACTTACCTTTGCCAATGAAAGTGACTATGACCTTATACAGGAGGATGATACGATCAACTTTTTGGATGTCGACGCCTTCGCTCCTGATACCCCCCTTACCATTGAGCTGGTTCATGCCAATGGAAGCAAGGATACCATTATGGCCAATCATTCCTACAATGAGGCCCAGATACAATGGTTCCGGGAAGGTTCTGCACTCAACCTCATCAAAAAGGAAAGTGCAAAATCTTAATAAAATCTCCATAAAACCCCTGCCATCCCGCAGGGGTTTTTAGTTTCCTTCTCCGTCTATGAAGCTCAAGAAAAAGACCGCCCTCAATATCCTGCTGATCCTTTTTGCGGCTTCTTTTTTTATTACCCCTATGGGGCATTGGGCAAAGATCGGTCTGATGCAGCTGTTCTCATTCAGCCCCCAGGTGGTTGAGGCCTCTGAGCGGCAGCAGCTGCCGACATACGACTGGACCTTGAAGGATCCCTCCTGGGAATTTTTCAATTTTGATCGCTCCAGGGGAAATATCGTGCTGATCGATTTCTGGGCTTCCTGGAGATTGCCATGTATACCGGAACTGAAAAGCATTCAGAAATTATACGAAGACTATGGGGATCAGGTAGATTTCTACATCATAACCGATGAAGAGCGCTCCCCCGTTGAGGCGTTTATGAAAGAGCACGAATTCACCTTTCCGGTGACCTATCTGATCCTGGGGACGGAAAGCCCTGTAGAGATTGTGGACCCGCCCCAATCCTATCTGATCGACCGGGGAGGCTATATTGTGGTGGATCAACGCGGGATGGCTGACTGGAATACGAGCCGCGTCCGGGAATTGCTGGATCAATTGTTGGCCGCGGATTAAAGAATTCAGATGGCTCCAATTACCACTTTTACGCTTTTCCGATATAAAGGCTTCCGAAACAGGTTTTGGGCCCTCTCCCAGATGGGTTTGGTGCACCGCCGGTTGAGGAGCGTCCCGGGTCAATCGTTCTACAAAATGCTCGGGACGGGGAAGGCGGGTTTTAGTACCTCCCCGGACTGGGCGGTTTATGGATTGCTGCAGGTTTGGGACGGGGAAGCTGCTGCGGAGGAATTCTTTGAATCCCACCCTCAGATGCAAGCATTTAAAGCACGCACTTCGGAACATCTGTGTATGTTTATGCAATCTATCCGATCCAGGGGGCAGTGGAATGGCAGGAACCCTTTTGAAACTTCATCACAAGCTGCAGAGGTGGAGGGTCCGATAGCCGTGCTTACGCGCGCTACGATCCGCAAGCGGTACCTCTACCGTTTCTGGAAGTATGTACCCCGGTCACAGCGCCCTTTAGGCGCCATGCCTGGATTGCTTTACAGCAAGGGCATAGGTGAAACCCCGTTTATCGATATGGCCACGATCAGCCTGTGGGAAAGCAGTGCTGCCATGCAACGCTATGCCTATGGAACCGATGCCCATAAAGGGGCGATTCAAAAAACCCGGGAGCTGGGATGGTATCGGGAAGAACTTTTTGCGCGATTCCGACCCTACCGGGCCGAAGGATCCTGGGCGGACATACCTCGGCTCAATGACCTTATGTGAGGCCTGGATAGCACTGATATAGGACGATAAAGAACACGAACTGTGCACTGAGCAAATGCAGGGAGAACTTGCGATTGCCACGGATTTCCAGCCGTTGATATGCCCACTGAAAGCAAAGGGCGAGCAAAAACCAGCAGATGTAGTTCCAAACAGGGGGCGTACCGCCTTCGAACGTCCAGAAATCCATCACAGGGGCCAGCTTTTCCATGAACAGGTCAAGTCCCACCATTAAGAGTCCGGCGATCAATATCCTCCCTGTTTTAGGCAGTTTCCAATACCCGCTGACGCACCCACTGGCCATGCTGAGCAAAGCCCAGTTCACCCCGATCAGGTACGGTATGCCGTCCAGTTTGGGGCCAAGATGCTCGCCATAGCTGTAGGATCCAAAAAGATATCCTGTATGCACCCCAATCCATTCTGCGGCGATTCCCCCAATGGCAATCAGGGTAAACAATCCAGCTTTTTTAAAAGTGTCCAAAGGGAAGATCCAAAGGAAAAGTGCTGTGCTGATCAAAAGGTTCAGGGGGGTTTTCGGGACAAACCAGTCTGCCGCCCCGGCAAGAATCCCAGTCAGGCCACTGAGATGTACCAACCAAACCAAAAAGATCCCGAGGGCCGTTTTGCGTGAATCGAGGTATTTCAGTATTTCCTTCATGGGGCAGGGACGGATTCGCTGACGATTTTCGCCGACAACAGGCAAAGGGGGATCCCTCCTCCGGGGTGGACGGATCCACCCGCAAAATAGAGCCCCCTGATGCGGTGGGTGAAATTCGGATGCCGCAAAAAAGCAGCGAATCGGTTATTGCTGGCCGCTCCGTAGAGGGCCCCCCGATACGAACTGGTTCGCCGGGAGATCTCCGGGGGTGTCAGGACTTCCTCCACCTCGATGAGGTCTTCCAGGGTGCAGCCCAGATTTCGACTGAGTTTCTTAAGTATGTTTTGGCGGGCATTGGCAATGAGCAATTCCCAATCCTGTCCGTAATCTCCGGGGGCATTGATCATCACAAACCAGTTTTCGCAACCCTCCGGAGCATCTTCCAAACGATCCTTGCTGGTAATGTTTATGTATACGGTTGGGTCTTCTGAAAGACCTTTCTCAATGAACAATTGCCTGAATTCTTCCTGGTAGTCTTCGCTAAAGAAGATGTTGTGGAGGTCCAGCTCAGGGAAAACCCTTCGTATTCCCCAGTAGAAAATCAGGGCGGAACTGGATCGCTCCTGTGAAAGGGTCCGCTCCGGGGCGGGGTGATCCGGGAGGAGGAGGCGGTAAGTAGGGAATATATCCATGTTGGATAAGACGATTTCCGCAGGTATTTCTCTGCCGCCTACCTGCAGGCCCCTGGCCTGTTTTCCCCTGGTCAGGATCCGTTCTACCGGGGTGCTGAAATGAAAAATCACTCCCTGTGAACAGGCAAGTTCGTAAAGACTGGAGGGGATTTGATGCATGCCTCCCTCTGGGAAATAGGTGCCCAGGCCCATTTCCAGGTGCGGGATCATGGACATGATCCCGGGGGTGCTGTAGGGATTTGATCCATTATAGGTGGCGTACCGGTTAAAGAGCTGGATCAGCTTGGGGCTTTGAAATTGGGACCGGTTGACCCCATCCAGGGTCTGAAAGATGCCCAATCCGCCAATGGCCGTTAAAGCCTTGATGGTTTTTGAAGATAAATACGTTTTTGGCTTATGCAGGGACTTCTCTAAGAACAGCGTCCGGGTCAGTTCATATTTTCGGCGGTTCTTTTCCAAATAAGCTCGAATGCGTTCTTCCTTTTCTCCAAAGGTCAGGGCCGCATTCCGCACAAATTCATCGATTGGCGCCGGGGCATCAAACCGGGTGCCATCTTCCCAGAAATAATGGCAAAGCGTCTTTTTCCGGACGTAGGGAAAATGATCTCTGGGATTCAGTTCGCACAGCTCAAATAATTCGTCCACCAGATGGGGCATGGTAAACAGAGAGGGACCCAGGTCGAAGCGATACTGCCCATAGTGCTCTGCGTGCATTTTCCCCCCTGGATAGGGGTTGGACTCAAAAACATGGACCTCGTATCCTTTATGACGAAGTCTTATAGCGGACGCCAGGCCTGCAATGCCTGCACCCACTACACACGCCTTGGCCATGGCTTATTTTTTCTTGAAATATTTGAAGGGAACAAACAGCATCCCAAAGCATTCCCCGTCCTCTTTCCCCAGATGCTTGTGGTGGATTTTGTGAGCCCTTCGGACCCCCCGGGCATACCAGTTGTTGGCATTCCGGAAGATCTTAAACCTTTGGTGGATAAAAATGTCATGCACCAGAAAGTAGGTGATCCCATAGGCCAGGATCCCGAATCCTATGGCGTAGCCCTGCCAGAAGGAAGTGGCCCCCAGATAGAAAAAGCTCATGCTCACCACCGCATAAAAGATGAAAAATGCATCGTTTCGCTCGAACCAGGAATCGTGGTCTTTCCGGTGATGGTCCCTGTGCAGGACCCATAGGAAGCCGTGCATGATATACTTATGTGTAAACCACGCCATAAACTCCATAAAACAGAAGGTCGTCAGGAAAATTCCGATCCAATACAGTGTTTGCATAACTTATACCAAATTTAAGCGATAGCGCACATATGAGCGAGCCAGAAGGCCAACTTTTTGATAATTGGGTACACGTACCCTGGAATTTTTTATTTCAAGGGAAGGCAGCTTGCGAAGCTTGTTGAGGAGCTTTGAATAATATCGATAGGCCATATATACCCCGAACCTGGCTTCATTGGGCAGTTTTAGGATGCCTTCATAGCCCTTTTTGAAATCCGACTCGATCTCCGCCACGATCTGGGCCTTGGAAACCTCATCGAGCTCCAGGAGGTTGGTATTTGGGAAATAGGTGCGTTCCAGACCATCGAAATCTGCTTTCAGATCGCGAAGGAAGTTGACTTTTTGAAAGGCGGAACCCAGGGCCATGGCTGAATCTTTGAGTTCTTCATAACGGTCCCGGTCCCCTTTTACAAAAACACACAGGCACATCAGCCCGACCACATCGGCCGATCCATAGATGTATTCCCGATATTCCTCCTCCGTCCTGTATTCTTTTTTATGCAAGTCCATTCGCATGCTTTTCAGGAAAGAAGCGACCAGGTGATGGGGGATGGCATATTTATGATACGTATTCTGGAACGAATTCAGGATGGGATTAAGGCTAATGCGGTGGGTAAGGGCGTATTCCAGGTCTTCCTCGAACCGGTCCAGGAGTAACCCTTTCTCGTAATCGTGAAAGGAATCCACAATTTCGTCTGCAAAGCGCACAAAACCATAAATGTTATAGATATCCTGCCGGATGGATCCTGCAAGCATTTTGGTGGCCATGGAGAATGAAGTGCTGTACCGGTTGGTAACCAACTGGCTGCAGCGATATGAGACCGAGTCAAAAAGGGATTTCATTAGGCGGCATTTTGTTGCACGATCAGCTCGGAGACCAGTTTGCCGGAAATCAGGGAGGGTGGAACCCCAGGCCCTGGAACCGTCAATTGACCCGTGAAGAACAGATTTTTCACTTTTTTACTTTTCAAACCTGGCCTTAAAAAGGCCGTTTGCGAAAGGGTGTTCGCCATGCCATAGGCATTTCCCTTATATGAATTGAACCGACTCACAAAGTCCCGAACGCAAAAATCTTTTCTAAATATAATATTATTTTTTACCGACTGCCCCGTTCGTTTTTCCAAACGATCCATCAATACATCAAAATAAGTATCCCGGCGCTCCTGCGAATCCTCCAGTCCCGGAGCCAGCGGCATCAGGAAAAATCCCGTTTCTTTTCCTTCCGGTGCCATGCTGGGGTCGGTAACCGAGGGGAAGTTGGCATAAAAAAGCGGTTCCTCCGGCCATTTCGGGGTATCGTAGATCTCCTGGGCATGCCGTGTAAAATCCGTGTCGAAAAAGAGGTTGTGATGCCGGACCCCATTGATTTTTTTATCAAAGCCGACATAGAACAACAGGGAAGAAGGGGCAAAAGTCCGGCTTGCCCAGTATTTTTCTGAATACTGGCGAAAATGCTCAGGAAGGAGCGTCTCCGTATGATGGTAATCTGCTCCACTCAGTACGATATCTGCGGCAACAGGATTTCCGGCTACCCTTACTCCGATAGCCCTCCCATTGTCGAGCATGATTTCCTCCACAGCGGCATTTGTGTGGAAAGTAACCCCCAGGGATTCGGCCAGGGCGCGCATTCCCTCGACAATCTTGTACATACCTCCTTTGGGGTGCCAGGTGCCCAGGCCAAAATCGGCATAGTTCATAAAGCTGTAGAAAGAAGGCGTTTTTGAGGGCTTAGCTCCCAGAAACAGGACGGGGAACTCGAGAATTGAGATGAGCTTGGGATTTTTGAATTCCCTGCGTACGTCCCGGCTGATCGTGCTGAAAAATTGACCTACCCGACGCACGGTCTGGGGGGTGACGAGCTCCAGGGGCGATATTCCGGGGCGGTACACGATGTCATTGATAGCGATGTCGTAATTATCCGCCGCTTTCGAGATGAATTTTTTCAGGGGTCCCGAACTTCCGGGTTCAATGCGCTCAAACTCCGCACAGATCTGGTCCATGGAATCCCCAATGGTCACAACTTCGTCCTCAAAAACGATTTGGTAGGCAGGGCTTAGTTTATCGAGGGTGTAATAATCAGAAGGATGTTTTCCGAAGTCGCCAAAAAACTTTTCAAAAATATCCGGCATCCAGTACCAGCTCGGTCCCATGTCAAAGGTAAAACCTTCATGGACCATCTTGCCGGCCCTTCCGCCTACCTGTTCATTCTTTTCAAAAACGGTGACCTGGAAACCTTTCCTGGCCAGGTAACAGGATGCCGACAGACCCGCAAACCCGGAACCGATGATGGCAATTTTCTTAGTCATATAATTTTGAAGGACTCCACCTTTGCTAAAGGGCGTTCAACATGTGTTCGATGGAGCTGAAAATCCGTATGGTATCCGGCAATTCTTTTTCGGCCAGATGTTCGGTCTGTCGCCCTAGAATCCAGAGGTTTGTGGGCGAATCCGAGGCCAGGTAGTCCTGGAATTCCTGCAAATATTTGTCCAGGTTTTCTTTGGTGGGGGTTACCGTAAAATAGGAGAGGAACAGGAGCTCCTCATAATACTTTTTAAGATCCACCAAACTCTCCAGGGGTATGGTCTGCCCCAGAAAAATGGTCTTGTAACCCCGGAGCACCAGTTCGTAATTCACAAACAACAGGCCAATCTCGTGGATTTCATTCTCCGGCAGGTAAAGTACAAAAACTTTGTCTTCTCTCGAGGGTTCCAGCGCCTGTAATTTTTCGGTGCTGGTGTAGATCTTTTGTTTAATCAGGTGGGTGATGAAATGTTCATGGGCTGGCCCTATAGTGTCGGATTGCCAAAGTAGCCCTAATTCATGGAGCAAGGGCATAAATACCTCCCAGAAGATTTCCCTGAATGATTTTTCGGCCAGCAGGCCTGAGTAGGTTTTCTGAAACAAGGACTGGTCAAAATTGATCATTGCCAGTTTAAAAGCATTGATCGCATGGCTTTTGACGCTGTTCTGAGCTACGATTTCCCTAACGCGCTGATTGATCTGATCTTCAGGGATGTCGGCGATCTTGGAAATCTTATATCCGTTGTTGTACAGGAGGGTTACGTTCAGTAATTTTTGAAGGCTCTGCAGACTGTAGGTCCGAATATTGGTTTCCGTTCGTTCCGGGTTGAGCAGGCCGTATCGCTTTTCCCAAATCCGTATAGTGTGCGCCTTGATACCACTTAGATTTTCAAGGTCGCGAATACCGAAAGATTTCTTTACGCTGTTCATCTTTTACATTGGATACTTAAACAAAAGTACCACTTTTAAAGTAGAAAAGCCTTTAAGATTCGTTAAATTCCATAGAAGGGAATAAGATTAGGGGATTGCCTATCAGATGTGATGGCCTTAAATGCCTGCAAATAACGGGTATTTTATCACGGATAATCAGAACCGACGCTCCGGGTGCAGGTCCTTTAGCGACATGGAAGTGGGCTGGTCTGAGATGAGTTCAGCGATCAGTTTTCCAGTAACCGGCCCGAGGCTCCATCCCATCATGGCATGTCCGGTAGCAAGGCTCAGGTTTTGCCAGTGTTTTACACGGCCAATGTAAGGGAGGCCATCAGGACTTACCGGCCGCAGGCCGCATGCCGCCTGAGCTTCCTCTTCAGGGCGCACTTTAAAACCCTCATAATATCGCTCCGCAAGCCGGGCAATTGCTGCTACGCGATTTTTGCGAATGCTGTGGTTGATGCCTGAGAACTCCATGGTGCCCGCAAGCCTTGTAAATCCGTCCATCGGGGTTACCGCCACCTTGGCCTCCATCAATATAGCGGGCAAGGTGACCGGGGTGGGACGGTGGATATCGATCCGGTATCCCTTGCCGGCCTCAAGGGAAAGCTTCAGATTCAATTTGGCCGATAGGAGCGGGCTCCATGAACCTGCTGCCAGCACCACCTCATCCGCTTTAAAGCTTTTTTCATGGGTCTTGACTTCGGTTAGCCGGTTCCCGACCCGGGTGAAATCCGTTACTTCCGTACCTGTATGTATATCTACCCCCGCTTTTAGGAGGTAGGCTTTCATTTTGTTCATGACCTGCCCTGGAGTGGTATGGGCGTCACACTGGTAGTGAATGGCACCTTTGATTTCAGGGCTAAGTCCGGGTTGCAGGACTACGAGTTCCTCAAGGCTCAATTCCCTGGCTTGCAGGTCCAGATCCCTGGCCCGCATCATGACCTCCCGTTCCTCCTGACCAGCCCTGGAAGACTTGAAAAGCATAAGCAATCCTTCGGTCACCAGTTGGAAATCCCCCAGGTCCCCGCTTTCGTGCATTTCAGCATAGAGTTCCTTGCTCAGCACATTCATCTCAGCAATAAGCGGGATGGCACGTTCTACTTTTTCAGGTGTTGAAGACTTGTGGAAACGCCAGGCCCATTTTAAAAATTCCCGGTCCAGACGGGGTTTCATGTAAAACGGACTACTGCTGTTGAACATCCACTTGATCCCTTTGGCCATCATCCCCGGAGAAGCCAGAGGGATGATATGGCTTGGGGTGAGGTATCCCGCATTTACATAGGATGCTCCACCATCCATGGCCGACTTGTCCAGTACGGTCACCTGATGGCCTTTCTTGTGCAGGAAGTAGGCGCAATTCAGCCCCATAACGCCGCCTCCGATAACGATTACATGTTTTCCCATAATCGGTATTCAACGAAACGAATGTACCAAATCATAGGCAATTGGTAAAGACTAAATAATCCTTGTGTCGGAGAAGGATCAAAACCCATATTCATGGAGATTGGGGTTGGTGCTCCATGGTGCTCCCGCCTGAAAATACGGCCGAACGCTTGCGAAAGGTCCGGTGGACCTTTCGCAGTGAGGCGCGAGGTGATGCGGCTGGAAATTATGAACGTAATGGTGGATATTACCTTGGTCTTACAGGGAAAGACGTGAAATTTCCGGGCGCTGCGGTTTTGTTTTTC
>CBFCWO010000066.1:0-15833 GCA_965601625.1 uncultured Flavobacteriaceae bacterium
ACCAAAAAACACGGGGAATTGATCTCATAAAGTCACAAACCCAAATGGGTCCAGATATGAGCAAAGTTCGAAATAATTTAAACATGCACAACTGCCGGGCTGCACATAACGGCGTGCATACTACATCAGGAGGCAGATTGCGGGAAATGTTTATTTTTACCAAAACCACTCCCGGCCGATGAAATTCCTGCCCAATATCATTACCCTGTTGAATCTGCTGTTTGGATCGGTGGCTGCGGTTTTCGCAGTACTTAACCGGCTGGAATGGGCCGCATTTTTTTTCGCCCTCGGGGTGATCTGCGATTTCCTGGACGGCCTGGTGGCCCGAAAGCTCGGAGTGCAGTCTGAACTGGGGATCCAGTTGGATTCCCTGGCCGATATGGTGACCAGCGGCCTGGTGCCCGGCCTGGTCATGTGTCAGCTCCTGGGGATGTCCGTACATGCGGGGTGGAATGCCGAGAGCTTTTTTACCGAGGCCCTCGAAGGCGATAACTGGTGGGGTGCCTGGTTTCCGTTTGTCGGTTTACTGATTACCCTCTCCTCGGGACTGCGCCTGGCCCGTTTCAATATCGATGAGAACCAGGTGAGTTCCTTCACCGGTCTTCCCACACCGGCCAACGCCCTGATGATACTCTCCCTGCCCCTGATCCTGTTTTACAACGGGAGCGAGTTTACCAATAGTCTGATCCTGAATCCCTGGGTACTGTTGGGCATTACCCTGCTGAGTTCCTATCTGCTCAATTCGCCCCTTGAGCTCTTCGCTTTGAAGTTTGACAATTACAGCTTCAGGGATAACGGCAAAAAGTATATTTTCCTTGGGGTAAGTCTGGTATTGCTGCTCACCCTGCAATTCCTGGCGGTACCCCTGATCGTTTTCTACTATCTGGCGACCTCATTTTTTGGGAAGAAGCGCAAAAGCCGGGATTGAAGCAGCCTAGAAGGAGAGTTTCTTTTTTCGCAGCTCAAAGTTTTGACCGAGATAGACTTTTCGAACCATTTCGTCTTCTGCCAGATCTTCCGGAATACCTGATTTCAGGATACCCCCTTCAAACATGAGATAGGAGCGTTCGGTGATTGCCAGGGTTTCCTGTACGTTATGATCTGTGATCAGGATCCCAATATTTTTGTTCTTTAGCTGGGCGACGATCCGCTGAATGTCTTCCACGGCCACCGGGTCCACCCCTGCAAAGGGTTCATCCAGCAAGATAAATTTGGGGTCTGTGGCAAGGGCCCTTGCGATTTCTGTTCTTCGTCTCTCACCCCCGGAGAGGAGGTCCCCGCGGTTTTTGCGGATATGGCCAATGCCAAATTCCTCCAACAGGCTCTCCAGGCGCTGATGTTGCTCCTTTTTGCTCAGGGAGGTGAGCTGCAAAACACTCAGAATATTGTTCTCCACACTTAGCTTGCGGAAGACCGAAGCCTCCTGGGCCAGGTAGCCAATACCATATTGCGCCCTTTTGTACATGGGAAAATTGGTGATCTCCGTCTGGTCCAGGAATATTCGGCCGCCATTGGGTTTAATCAGTCCTACGATCATGTAGAAAGAGGTGGTTTTTCCCGCCCCATTGGGCCCCAGAAGCCCCACGATCTCGCCCTGATTGACCTCCAGGGAGATGCCTTTGACTACCTTCCGTCCCCGGTAGGATTTCATGATATTTTCCGCTCTGAGTTGCATGCTCATCAGGTCAAAACTAAGGCTTTTTGGCAGGGGCAGAAAAGATTTGTAGATATTTTAACCCTTGGATTCCAGTGCTTCCCAGAATTCATAAGCCCTCCGTAGATGGGGAATCACAATCGTCCCGCCTACCAGGGTGGCGATGCCCAGGGTCTCCATAACCTCCTCTTTGGAACACCCCAGCTCGTGCAGGGTCTGAAGGTGATACCGAATACAGTCATCGCAGCGCAGCACTGCGGAGGCCACCAGGCCGAGGAGTTCTTTGGTCCTGGTATCCAGGGCTCCAGGCATATAGGCATTCGTATCCAGGTTGAAGATCCGCTTGATCAATTTTGAGTTTTCCGCCAGCAATTTTTCATTCATGCGGCTGCGGTAGGCATTGAACTGGTCTACGGGATTCTCCATAGTGCTATTGTTTTTTGGCCTCCCTTTTCAGGACGACGCTCGAGATATAAATACTGACCTGGTAGAGGACCAGGACCGGCACGGCCACGATGATCTGGCTTGCCACATCAGGCGGGGTGATCACCGCCGACACGATCAGGACAATCACCAGGGCAATTTTCCGGTATTTTCGCAGGGTCTCCGGCGTTACCAGCCCAACTTTGGTCAAAAAGAAAATGATGATGGGAAGCTCGAACATAATCCCGCAGGCAATGACCGAAGCACGCACCGTGGATATAAACGAGGAAATATCGATCTCGTTCAGCACTTCCTTGCTCACCTGGTAGGTACCCAGGAAATTGATCGAAAGGGGTGCCACCACATAATATCCGAAGAGCACGCCCATAAAAAACAGGAGGGAAGCAATAAGGATAAACCCCCTGGAATATTTTCGCTCTTTTTCATAAAGCCCGGGACTTATAAATTTCCACATCTCATACAATACATAGGGGAACCCGACGATAAATCCGGCCCAGATGGAGGTCCAGATATGGGCGGAAAACTGCCCGGCCATGGTACGGTTCTGTATTGTAAAGGGCAGTTCATCTGCGCAAAAGGCCGATTCCAGACCAATCCTTGTGGCGATATCGCAGAAAAACCGGTAGGTTGGAAAACTCATTTTCTTGGGTCCGAAAATGATGGTGTCGAAGATGAAGTCCTTCATCAGAAAGGCGACAATCCCGATCAGCACAATAGCCATAGTGGAGCGGATCAGGTGCCAGCGCAACTCCTCCAAATGATCCAGAAAGGACATTTCATTGGGATTCTTTTGAGCAGTCGCCATCAGAGTATGCCTTCGTTTATCAGGTTATGGATATGAACAACGCCTTTGTATTCTGACCCGTCTACGGCCAGCAACTGGGAAATATCGTGCTTCTGTATAGTCCTGAGAGCCTTTACAGCCAGCACATCAACCTCTATGGTCTTGGGATTGGAAGTCATGATGTCACGCGCCTGCAATCCGTTGATGTTGTCGTACTTGTTGAGCATCCGCCTGATATCCCCGTCCGTAATGACCCCTACGATCCGGCCCTTATCCAAAACAGCCGTCACCCCCAGCATCTTCTCTGAGATCTCCAGAATGGCATCCTTTACAGGGGTGTCCATTTCTACTTTGGGAACCTGGTTCTGCGCCACAATATCCCCAACGCGGAGATAGAGCCTTTTTCCAAGTGTTCCTCCCGGGTGGTACCTGGCAAAATCCCGACTGCTGAAACCGCGAAGTTCAAGGAGGCAAATAGCCAGGGCATCACCCATCACCATTTGTGCAGTAGTGCTTGTGGTTGGAGCCAGGTTGTTCGGACAGGCTTCCTTCTCCACATACGTATTGAGGACAAAGTCCGCTTTATTACCCAGGAAGGAATCCGGGTTTCCCGTCATGCCGAGCAGTACATTGGATCCCTGTTTGATCAGGGGGACCAGCATCTTGATCTCCGGGGTGTTCCCGCTTTTGGAAATGCAAATGACCACATCGTCCTTCTGTATGGTCCCGAGATCTCCGTGAATGGCGTCAGCTGCATGCATGAAGATGGCGGGAGTTCCGGTGGAATTGAGCGTGGCCACGATCTTCGAGGCTATGATCGCGCTCTTCCCGATCCCGCTGATAACGACCCGCCCCTCACATTTAAGGATGCACTGTACGGCTTCGGCGAAATCGGAGGTGAGCAGGGTTCCCAGATGTTCTATCGCCTTTGATTCTGAGGCAATTGTGTTGCGAGCGAGGGCGAGAATCGCGTTGGAGTCCATGAAAGTTTTATGCAATTAACAAAGGCGAAACAGTTTCCTTAAAATAGCCTTAAAATGAATGCCAATCTAAAAGAATATGCTATATTTAAGAAAACAAAATTAAACAAACTTATCCGAAAGAATTTCAATCCACACCCTTTTCCTGGGCGGACTACGATTTTCTGCGAGTAGTGCTTTGATCTTTCCCGGGGATAAATTCCGATATATGCCGGAGGGTACGTGTAATCGTATTTGAAGAATGATAATGAAGGAAATCGATTTAAAGGCATCCCTCAAAAAATACTTTGGTTTTTCAAATTTCAAAGGCCTTCAGGAGGACGTTATCTCTACCCTTCTAAAAGGGCAAAACACCTTTGTGATCATGCCTACGGGCGGGGGTAAATCCCTGTGCTACCAACTTCCTGCCCTTATTCAGGAAGGGACGGCCATTGTGGTGTCTCCGCTTATTGCACTAATGAAGAACCAGGTGGACGCCATCAGAGGCGTTTCAGCCGAGGAGGGGATAGCACATGTATTAAATAGTTCCCTCACCAAGAACGAGGTTAAAAAGGTAAAGGACGATATAGCCAACGGCGTAACCAAATTGCTCTATGTCGCTCCCGAATCCCTGACCAAAACCGAATATGTCGAATTTCTGAAAAGCGTTCCCCTTTCTTTTGTGGCGATTGACGAGGCCCACTGTATTTCAGAATGGGGTCATGATTTCCGACCGGAATACCGGAATTTAAGGGCCATTATTGACCGACTCGGGGAGGACATACCCATCATTGCGCTGACGGCCACTGCTACACCAAAGGTACAGGAGGACATCCTTAAGAACCTGGGTATTCAGGATGCCCGGGTATTCAAGGCTTCCTTTAACCGGCCTAACCTCTTTTACGAGGTCCGTCCCAAGACCAGGGATGTCGATGCGGATATCATCCGGTTTGTTAAGAAGAATGCCGGCAAATCCGGGATAATCTATTGCCTGAGCAGGAAACGGGTGGAGGAACTCGCCCAGGTGCTTCAGGTAAATGGGGTATCTGCCGTGCCTTACCACGCGGGCTTCGATGCCAAAACGCGCTCGAAGTACCAGGACATGTTCCTCATGGAGGAGGTAGACGTGGTTGTCGCTACCATTGCGTTTGGAATGGGGATCGATAAGCCGGATGTACGCTATGTGATCCACCACGATATCCCCAAGAGCATTGAAAGCTATTATCAGGAAACCGGCCGTGCCGGAAGGGATGGGGGAGAAGGGCATTGCCTCGCCTTTTATTCCTACAAGGATGTGGAAAAACTAGAGAAGTTTATGGCTGGCAAGCCTGTGGCCGAACAGGAAATTGGAAACGCCCTGCTGCAGGAAATAGTTGCCTATGCGGAAACTTCCATGTCCCGCCGGAAATTCATACTTCATTACTTCGGGGAGGAATTCGATGAGGTCAAGGGGCTTGGAGCGGATATGGATGACAATTCCCGGAATCCCAAAAAGAAAGAGGAAGCCAGGGATAATGTGCTGAAATTGCTGAAGGTAGTGCAAGGCACTAATGAAAAATTCAAATCCAAGGAAATCGTCCTTACCCTGCAGGGGAATACCAATGCCCTTACCGCTTCGCACAAAACGGATGAAAAACCGTTTTATGGGATCGGGAAGGATAAGGACAGCCATTACTGGATGGCACTAATCCGTCAGGTGCTGGTTGCAGGACTCCTGCGAAAGGAAATTGAGCAGTATGGAATCCTGCATATTACGGAGGCAGGGGAAGCATTCATTGAGGAACCGACTTCCTTTATGATGACCAAGGATCATAATTACCACGAGGAGAGCGGAACGGTCTCCGGGATCAGAGGAGGCGGTAAAGGGGCCGCAGCGGACGAGAATCTGCTTAAAATGTTAAGGGACCTTCGACGCAAAGAAGCAAAGAAAAGGGAAGTACCCCCATATGTGATTTTCCAGGATCCTTCCCTGGAGGATATGGCTTTGAAGTATCCGATCCGCATGGATGAACTCACCAGCGTTTATGGGGTTGGGGACGGAAAGGCACGGAAATACGGTAAACCTTTCCTTGAGCTCATTGCCGACTATGTGGAGGAGAACGATATTATCAGGCCGGAGGATCTGGTGGTCAAAAGCACCGGGGCCAATTCCGGACTCAAGCTCTATATCATTCAAAATGTGGATCGGAAGCTTCCCCTGGATGATATCGCTGCAGCCAAGGGCCTGGAACTTCCGGAGCTGGTCAAGGAGATGGAACAGATCGTCTTTAGCGGAACCCGTTTAAACCTGGGGTACTATATCGATGAAATCCTGGATGAAGATCAGCAGGAGGAGATCCATGAGTATTTTCTGGAGTCCGAGACGGACAACATCGAAGACGCTGTCGAGGAATTCGACGGAGAGTATGAAGATGAGGAGTTGCGCCTGTATCGCCTGAAATTCATGAGTGAAGTAGCCAACTAAAAAACAAAAACCCGGTTGAAAGCCGGGTTTTTTCTGCTTCCTGGGCTTATGTTACTGCAATTTTCCCGTGGTAAACAGCGCTACAAGGACCCCAAAATACAGGATTGCCAGTACAAGCATCACCAGGGACAGGGCCAATCCGATATAGGAAAGGATCCTGGCGGTTTTGATGTTTTCATAGCCCGAATACCGGTCCGGTTCCTGAAAATGCATGTTTTCGGCTTTTTTGGCACTGGAAAGCCCGATAATACTGAAAATCGCCGCAAACGGCCCGCAACAGACCAGGGCCCCGATCACGGAGATGATCCCCATGGTCATGGCGGTGCTGGCTCCCGGAAGAGGTTCCTGAGTCATATATAGTAGGGGTTTACAATTATTGCTGCCATTGTTCGCTGATTTCCTGAACCTGTTCCAGATAGGCTTCCCAACCGCCCATCTGATAAATATTGTAGATGCTGAGCAGGAAATACAATACGCCAATGACCATACCTATAATGGCCACGATCTTGGCTGTTTTCAGCTGGCTGTAGTTGGAGTATATCTCCGGGTTTTCCATGTATTTTTTTTCGTCCTTCCTCAATATGAAGAATGCCACTGCAGCTACCAGGGCTCCGGGGATCCCTGCAAAGCAGCAACACAGAAAGGAGACGATGGCCAGTACAAGCCCCAGGGTTACGTTTGGTAATTTTTGTTGTTCCATGGTCGTTTTTAGTTGATTATTTTGAGTAAAAAGTTTCCGAGGATGGCAAATACCGTGATTCCGGCAAGCGCTATGACCGCCTTATTGGCCCATGGGAAGGAGACAAAGCGGTTGAGCATCAAAAACCCAAAAAGTGCCATCATAGGCAGCAGGGCGGGATACATCAGAAAAGAAGCGGCAAGCTCCCCTTGCAGCAGAAGTGCAAATGCTCGCTGCAAGCCGCATCCGGGACATTCGATCCCAAAAACCTGCTTGCTGATACATGGCAGCATGAATTTTTCGGGTAACAACCACAGCAGGTGCGTATTCATCCTTGGATTTATGAAGGTATTTACTGTGAAAAATACTATTATTTTTGGGCAATGAAAATAAATAGAGGCATTAATTATACATTGGTGCTGGCCGGAGCGGTGCTCCTTTTTTTCGCTTCCAGCTTTGAATTCCAGGAAGTGGGCCTTGCCCTGGGTTTTATCCTGATCATGGCAGGATTGTACCGGCTTTCTCAAAGGAGCACGCCCCTGGACGAATCCACAAATCCAGAGGAAGATGCAGACGTTTAGGGTTGGGGACCAGGTCCAGTTTCTCGATGAACTCACCAAAGCAGAAGTGTTGAAGGTAGAGCGCGATAGCCTGAGGTTGCTTACGGAGGATGGGTTTGAGGTGGTGGTCCCCCCGGAATCGGTCATCCTGATCCCCCGGAGCTCCACCCTTTCAAATATTGACATAGGGGGGGAAAACCCTCTTAAGGAAACAGACCGGCCCAGAAAACCTTCCATTCGCAAAGGACGTAAGGAGCGCTATGCGCCGGCCATGGAGGTGGATCTGCATATTGAGAAGCTCGTAGCTTCCACCCGGGGGATGTCTACCTATGATATCCTGAATTATCAGCTGGAAACGGCCAGGCGCCAGTTGGAATTTGCCCTTCGAAAACGCCTGCAGCGCATTGTGTTTATACACGGAGTAGGAGCCGGGGTCTTGAAAGCAGAATTGAATACCCTCTTCCGGAGGTATGAAGGCCTGCGGGTACAGGAAGCAGATCCTTCAAAATACGGCATGGGAGCCACTGAGGTCTATATTTCCCAAAACGCGATGCGCTAATCGGAGGTCACCAGGGTCCCAAAGTTACTCACAAAGAGGTTGGTGATCCGTTCTCCCGCTTCATTCACAAAGGAAACACCGGCCAGCCGGATGTCGTGTTCGTAGCTTGTAGTGTCATTGGCGCTTTGGGTGGTGAAGATGCGGACATTGCCCGCCTCGGCAGGAATTTCCTCGATTACCGTGGGAGTTGCCGGGGGAATTGGATCGCAGAAATAGGCCGTACTGGCATTGTCGTTCAATGCCCGGTAGATCAACTGAGATTCTCCGGGAATACTGCTGATAATGGTGTCTGTGGAGGTCTCGTTTTCCAGCAATCCCGACTGGAGCTGTAGGATGAGTACTTCTGTTTCGCTTATTTTGAAAAGCAGCTCAGTGCTGGTAGTTGCCGTACCACAGAATTGAAGGGTTTCCTCGTCAAAATCGATGGTTTCGATTTGCAGTTCTCCATCAGAGCAGGCGGCAAGGCCTGAGATCATCAAAAATAAAATAGCCTTTTTCACGATCCCAAAGGTACACGAATCTGCAAATAAGATCCCAAACTTTATCAATTTTGGAGGAAGTTCAGCGAAAGGCGTATTTTTGATCGATTCATTGAAAAGCCAATGCAGCGAGTATATTTAGACAATGCGGCCACCACCCCGCTGAGGGAAGCGGTTATCGAGCAGATGCACGAGGCCCTCTCTGCCTGTTACGGGAACCCTTCGTCCACGCATGCCTTTGGAAGGACTGCAAAGACGGGGATCGAAAAAGCGCGCAAAGCCATCGCCAGGGAGTTGAATGCGCATCCGGGTGAAATCATCTTCACCTCAGGGGGAACGGAAGCGGACAACATGATCCTGCGCTGTGCTGTACGTGACCTGGGGGTTCAAACCCTTATTACCTCAAGGATTGAGCATCATGCCGTGCTGCATACGGCTGAAGCCCTGTCCCGGGAATATGGGGTCCGGGTGGAATACCTTCCCCTTGACGTGAATGGGAATCCGGATCTGCAGGCGCTGGAGGATCTCCTGCAGTCAGACGACTCCAGGAAACTGGTAACGCTGATGCATGTGAATAACGAAATCGGGAACCTCCTGGATATGGAAGCCGTTGGGACGCTTTGCAGGAAGTACGGTGCCCTTTTTCACTCTGACACTGTCCAGTCCATAGGGCACTTTCGGTGGGACCTGCAAAAGACTCCGGTGGATTTTCTCAATGCCGCTGCCCATAAATTCCATGGCCCCAAGGGTATTGGCTTCGCCTATATCCGGAAGAATACCGGCTTGAAACCCCTCATTTTAGGAGGATCGCAGGAACGTGGATACAGGGCGGGGACTGAACCCTATCACAACATCATAGGACTGGAAACAGCCTTTTTGGAAGCCTATGAACATCTGGACGCGGAAAAGGCCTATGTCACCGGGCTGAAGGACTACTTTATCAAAGGGTTGAAGAAAGCGATTCCAGGGGTGGTTTTCAATGGACTGTCCGGGGATTTGGATCGGAGCACATACACCCTTGTGAATGTGCGGCTGCCTTTTGACGCCTCTAAAAGCCAGATGTTGTTGTTCCACCTCGACCTGAAGGGGATTGCGTGTTCCCAGGGCAGTGCTTGCCAGTCGGGCAGTGGGGGAGGGTCACATGTGCTTCAGGAACTCCTGGATGAAACGGCCCAGAAGCAGCCCTCTGTGCGGTTTTCGTTTTCCCCCTTTACCACCAGAGATGAACTCGACTATGTTCTTGGGGTATTGGAAGACTTTGCAAATACCTGAGCAGGCCGTTATTTTTTTCGATCGTTCTCCTTATCGTAAGGAAATTTACGCGCGGCTTTTTTCATCATTTTATCGATGAGGTCATCGGTGTTCTTCCCGCTTTTCCGGGTGATTTCCTGTTCGTATTTCCAGAGGAGCTTGCCCGAGCCCCCATCGCTGATCTTTATGCCAATCCTTCCATAATTCGCATCCCCCAGGATATAATCCATAAGGCTTATTTCATCGGGAACCCCATCCGACAGTACGACGTTCACATCCATGTTCCCACTGACGATTCCGTCCACCTTTAAGATTTGTGAAAGCTCCTTGATGGTGTACCGGTCGATATTAGCATAAGAAATATCCCTCTGGGCAAGAAGGGCATTGGTGTCTTCGCTATTTTGGAAATCGACCGTGAACTTCTTTTTTTTCTTCCCCCGACCGAAATAGGTTTCAAGTGCATCCTGTACGGCATAGCCCTCCTGTTCTTCCAGTTTTTTGACCTCGGATTTAGATACGTCCTCCCCCAGGTCCAGGTGGGTGAAGAAGGGGAGGATGGCAAGGACCTGATGATCCGTGCTGAGCTCGTCAAAATTCCTGCTCAGATAGATATTCTTCTGGCTATAGGCCATGCTCAGGGTAAGCACGCATGCAAAAAGCAAAACCTTCTTCCGGGCATTTCCCATAGCATTTTTTATAAATCGTTAACCGGCTTTTAGAAACGGCCCAAAAATAGGCAAAAACCTGAAGTAGGTCTCCTAAAAGCTTCCCAAATCCAATGTATATGGAGACGGATTTACTTTCGGAAAAAATTTGCGGTATACTTCGTAGTATTCCCCACATTGTCGGTCACCTCCACGATGAGCTCACACTGTCTTTCGTTGAGGATCTTATCGTCGAAATTATAGGTGAGCGTTCGGGTCTTGGGCTCGTATTCCATCAGGATCCAACGCCCATTGAGCTTTGCACTGTAGCTGCTAATGCCGCTGAAGTCATCTGAGATCCGAAGGCTGAGATAACGGTAATTCGTGAGCCATTGGCGCGGCTTGAAATTCTTGGGGCGTACCACCGGGGGAACGGTGTCTTTTGCCAGGGTAAACCGACCCAGGGTTCGGCTGCGGGTGGTAAAACTGTTACCGCGCCGATACGTCCGCTCAAACTGAGGAGTATCCTCCTCGTCCATCCGGGCGATGAAGAATTTTTCACGATCCTGCTCCGGCAGGTGGGAGACATCGAAGGAAAGGGTGAAGTTCTTATGCAGGGCGAGGGAGGGGTCGTGAAGCTTCACGATCGTTGAATCCGAAGAAAGGTTCAGATATGCATCCTCGTAAAGACTGCCTGCAGGAAAATAGACCTGAGCCCTGCCCAGTTCAAAGCTGCTGGGTTTATCGGAAAATGCCAGATAAGGGGTGGTTTCCTTCTCCTTGGTTTCGATCGTCTGGAGCCTCCTCCCTTCCACCGGGATTCGAAGCACTGTGGTGTTTCCCGCCAGGTCCGAGACCCGAAGGTCCACTTCATACCGCTGGCCGGGAATGACCCGTATCATGCCGTCATTATACAGGGTGGTGTAAAGGCTGAGGGAATTTCCCGGGGCGCGGAATAGCTTTTGGATCCGGCTGCGATGGTGAGCATAGTATGAATAATCGATCAGGGTATTAATCCGTCGCGACTCCCCAAAGGAAAAGGCATC
This sequence comes from uncultured Flavobacteriaceae bacterium, assembly GCA_965601625.1. GTDB lineage: Bacteria > Bacteroidota > Bacteroidia > Flavobacteriales > Flavobacteriaceae > Robiginitalea. The sequence goes on from CBFCWO010000066.1 coordinate 11,524, forward strand.
AAAGGCCATATCCGTATAGGTTTTGCCATTAACCGCCTGAACCATGCGATAAACCCCATTTTTGTTTGCGGCCATGTCCTGACGATCATAAGCTTCAATCCCGAAACCGATAAGGCCTGAAGCCACTACGGAATCGGCCAGATAGGTGCCATCGGCCTGCCTTCTGAAGCGGATTTTTGTTCTATTCCCGTATCGATTGACCTGTGCGTCGTCGGATAGGGGGTAGGAGAAAAGGCCCGTTATAGCGGGATTGGTTGCATCCCGGACTTCCAGCCCATACAGCAGGGGATTGGTCGGTTTTTCATCCAGGCTGTTGCGGATTTCAAAATGCAGGTGGGGTCCGGCGGAACCACCCGTATTTCCACTATACGCTATGGTGTCCCCCCGGGAAATGGTCAATTCCCCGAATTTCGGGAAGACCTCCAGTTCATACCGCTGTTTTTGATACTGAAGCTTTTTCACGTACTCCTCGATGCCGGGGCCGAATTTTTGAAGGTGGGCGTAAACGGTGGTGTATCCGTTCGGATGTGCTATATAGATCACCTTGCCATAACCCCAGTGGCTGATCTTGATACGGCTTACCGTGCCTTCCGCCACGGCATAGACGGGCAGCCCCTGGCGCTGCTGGGTTTTAATGTCGATACCGGCGTGAAAATGGTTGGAGCGCAGTTCCCCAAAAGTTCCTGACAGGATCAGGGGTATGTCCAGGGGCGGGCGGAAATCAGCCGTGGGCCCGGCGAACTGACCGGAGACCCATAGATTCCACAGCAACGCACCTAAGATCAGAAGGGGTCTGTACATACCGCTAATTCTTGATACGAAAGTAAGAATCAAGATGCAACTACAAAACAGCAATATGCCCGGAGGAGGATCATTAAGGGCTGTAAATAGCCCGCCAGCCGGGTAGATATGGGGGGTAAAAAAAATATTGTGAAGTCCCCTGCGGAATGTTACCTTTGTGTAAATACATTGTGTTTTGCCAATGAGTGAATTGGTTGAAATCGTGGATTCTCTCGAGAATAAGGTTAGCAAGCTTTTGCATAAGCTGGATCTTATGCATCAGACAAAATTGAACCTTGAAAGGGAGATTGCGTCGCTGCAAAGCGAGTACGAAGTCATCCAAAGATCCGCGGAAGAATGGGAGGAACGTTATAAATCCCTGAAGCTGGCAAATACAATGTTGGGTAGTGAAACCAATAAAACAGAAGCAAAGCTCAAAATAAATGCCCTCATCAGGGAGCTGGATCATTGTATCGTCCAACTATCTGAATGACGCAGCTGTTCAAAAATGACCGAGAAGCTCAAGATCAAATTGTCCATTGCAGATCGGGTTTACCCGCTGACGATTGATCCCTCCCAGGAGGAAGGGCTTAGGAAGGCGGCCAAGAATATCGAACAACTGGCGAAGAAGTTTGAACAGAACTATGCCGTTCGGGACAAACAGGATGTGCTGGCCATGTGTGCACTGCAGTTTGCATCCAAGATCGAACAGGGTGGCATAGAAAAGATGGAAGACAACCAGGAAGTCACGGACCGTTTAAAAGCGCTGGATCAGCTGGTCACCTCTAAATTGAGCGTACGCTAAGTTCTTTAACATACCAAATGATACTGCCCACATTGGTCATTATTTTTTGACAAACTCAACACTATTTTTTTTAAAAAGGGTGAGTTTAGGTTGTAAAAGCAAGCCTTCCAGAAAGGATCCTTGAGCAATCTGGTAGCCCTAAACCTGTTTCTAGGAGTTTGTACAAAACTTCATCAATGTGGGCTTTTTTTTATCCCCGCTTTTTACAAGGGGATCGATATGGCTGATCTTTCAGGGATCGCAGGCCCGTGCATTTTGGTTCACTTCCCTTAACTTTTTAAAAACGCTATTATGGACATTACCACAGGAATCATCGCGCTATCCGTTGGACTTGCCATCGGCTTTTTAATTGCGAAGATGCTTGAAAAGGGCAAAGCTACTAAGACCCTGGAGGGAGCAAAAAGGGAAGCCGCCTCTATCCTCAAGGATGCCAAGGCCGAAGGGGAAAGCATAAAGAAAGACAAGATTTACCAGGCCAAAGAAAAGTTTCTGGAGCTGAAGGCAGAGCATGAAAAGGTCATCATCAACAAAGACAAGAAGATTTCAGAGGCAGAAAAACGAACCCGCGACAAAGAGTCGCAGGTAAGTGGAGAACTGGCCCGCAACAAGAAGCTCAACCAGCAGTTGGAGGCCAGGTTGGAGGACTTGGAGAAACGCACCAAGTACTATGAACGAAAACAAAAAGAGCTGGAAAAGCTTCATACCAGCCAGATCCAGCAACTCGAGGTAATCTCAGGTTTGTCTGCAGAAGATGCCAAAGGACAGCTTATGGAGTCCCTGAAGGAGTCCGCCAGGGCTGATGCCGCGGCCTTTCTGCAGGAATCCCTCGAAGAGGCAAAAATGACCGCCCAACAGGAGGCCAAAAAGGTCGTTGTAAATACCATTCAGCGGATCGGAACCGAGGAAGCCGTGGAGAATTGTGTTTCTGTTTTTAACCTGGAATCAGACGATGTAAAAGGCAGGATCATCGGTAGGGAAGGAAGGAATATCCGCGCCCTGGAAGCTGCCACCGGGGTAGAGATCATCGTGGATGACACACCAGAGGCCATAATCCTGTCCTGCTTTGATTCGGTTCGGCGTGAAGTGGCAAGACTGTCCCTGCACAAGCTCGTAACCGATGGGAGGATCCACCCGGCGCGTATTGAAGAAGTAGTGCGGAAGACTGAAAAGCAGATTGAACAGGAGATCCTGGAAGTTGGGAAACGAACGGTGATAGACCTCGGGATTCATGGGCTGAACTCTGAGCTTATCCGCCTGGTGGGTCGTATGAAATATCGATCCTCCTATGGGCAAAACCTTTTGCAACACTCCCGGGAGGTGGCAAAGCTTTGCGGTGTAATGGCCGCAGAACTGGGCCTAAACCCCAAGCTTGCCAAAAGAGCGGGGCTGCTTCACGATATTGGAAAGGTGCCCAACTCAGAAACCGAGCTGGAAACCCCCCACGCGATCCTGGGAATGCAATGGGCCGAAAAGTACGGTGAAAAACCAGAGGTATGCAATGCCATTGGGGCCCACCACGATGAAATTGAAATGAACACCCTTATTTCCCCTGTAGTTCAGGTTTGCGATGCGATTAGCGGTGCCCGTCCCGGGGCACGCCGTCAGGTGCTGGATTCATATATCCAGCGATTGAAGGACCTGGAAGAAATCGCCTTCGGATTCAGGGGTGTGCAGAAGGCCTATGCGATTCAGGCAGGCAGGGAATTACGCGTGATGGTGGAAAGCGAAAAGGTCAGCGATGAAAAGGCAGCCCAACTGTCGTTTGAGATCTCGCAAAAGATCCAGACCGATATGACCTACCCGGGGCAGGTCAAAGTAACGGTGATCCGTGAAACCAGGGCCGTTCACGTGGCAAAATAGGCCGGGGTTCGTCATTTTGCAGGACGGAACGTTTTTCATTCCGGGAAGATCCTGAGGAAATGGGTTTACAGCGTATAAAGCATTATCAGTGGTTTGCTCCCATTTCTATAAAACGGGGTCACTTCCGGGTAGCGAGCTCATACTGATATAATTCCCTCCCAAGGGCAGCCAGGAATGGCAGGCCAACCGTATCATATTCGTAAACATCGTCGTTGAATATCCCGTCCTGGTTGACCAGGATGGTAGCCGTTAGCATGAATTCCACCCCGTTATGGGTATCCCTGATGTAGGCACAATCCGTAAGGGTGCCATAGGCGAACCCGACCTTATTGTAGATTTCAATATGGTCCGCAATGCGCTGTGTGGTATCCCCATACAGGAAAAACTTGCAGTATCCATCCGGGTATTGCTCCGGATCATAACCGGCTTCGCGGGGGAGGATCTTCATGGTGCCCAGCAAAAAATCACGCTGGTCCGCACTGAGATTAAAGCGCTGGTCAGGCGGAAAATATTCGGGGAAGATGACCCGCTGCATCAGTCCGTGCAATGTAGAAACAGGAAGGTAATTCTTTAAACCAAAATCAAAGGGTTCCACAACCAGGGAATCCTTCTCATAATAGCCTTTGCCTTTCAGAATCCCATCAATTTCCAGGGGGATCGCCGGGTGATTATGGATGGGCTCCGAGAGGGTGGTAACCGTATCGTTCAGATAGAGCACCAGCGGTTGGGTAGCCAGGTCATCACGGTGAAATCCCAGCCGATGGCTTATTCGCAAGGGGCCGGCCTTTTTCTCCTGCAGTCGCTGGTTTATATTGTCCTGACCTAAAAATTCGAACAGCCTGTTGTTGGCATGGTTATCGCTGAC
>CBFCWO010000067.1:0-15493 GCA_965601625.1 uncultured Flavobacteriaceae bacterium
CCAACTGAGCTATTTTCGCATTAAAAAAAGAACTAAACGCCCTAACGGCGGGGAGCAAATTTAAAACAATTCCCCGAAATGCAAAGAATTTTTTGGTGCTTGGAATTTGGGATTTTCCCGGAAGGGGTTTAGTACATCGTATTGGGATTCTGTGAGGTCTCAGGTACCTTCTGAATCGCATCCCAGTGTTCGCAGATCTTCCCGTTTGCGTCGAAACGGAGGAAATCCATGGTCACATATTGCTCATTTCCGGGCCAAACCTGGTGGGTATGGAGGGCGACGAGGTCCCCCTCGGCGATGCAGCGTACGAATTCGATGGATTTCTCCGGGTACTCCCGTTGCATCCGCTCGAAATAAGAGATAAACCCTTCCGGCCCGTCGGCCACATCCGGGTTGTGCTGAATATATTCACTCCCCAAATAACGTTTTACGGCTTCGTGCGGATTGCCTTCATAGGCCATTTTGTAAAACGCAATGGCATTGGCTTTGTTGGCATTGAGGTCCATAGTCAAAATGATTTATGGGATTAAATGTACTGATTCAGGATATTCTCAAAGAGCTCCTGCTTTCCGCTGATTTGCCGAGGTTCCCCCGCTTCCCGGGCCAGGGCGTACAGGTCCTGGAGGGAGAGCTTTCCTTCAGAGAATTCCCTCCCTTTTCCGCTTTCGAAGGAGGCATACCTATTGGCCAGGAGTCCTTCAAACGGGGAATGGTTCAGGATGGCATCCGCGGCCAGCAGCGCGCGGGCAAAGGTGTCTGCCCCGCCAATATGGGCATGGAAGAGGTCTTCCAGGTCCGTGGAATTCCGCCGGGTCTTGGCATCGAAGTTTACCCCTCCGCCCTGCAGCCCACCTGATTTCAACAGGACCAGCATGGCCTCGGTCACCTCCAGGACATTGTTGGGGAACTGGTCCGTATCCCATCCGTTTTGGTAATCCCCCCGGTTGGCATCAATGCTGCCCAGCATGCCGGCGTTGGCCGCCACCTGCAGCTCGTGCTGGAAGGTATGCTGGGCCAGGGTGGCGTGGTTCACCTCGATGTTCAGTTTGAAATCCTCAGCCAGTCCGTATTCCCGGATCGTATTGATGGAGGTGGCTGCATCAAAATCATATTGGTGCTTGGTGGGTTCCATCGGTTTGGGTTCGATAAAGAAGGTGCCCCTGAACCCCTGGCTCCGGGCATAGTCTTTCGCCATATTCAGAAAGCGCCCGATGTGATCCTGTTCCCTTTTCATCTGGGTATTGAGCAGGGACATATAGCCTTCACGACCACCCCAGAAGACATAGTTCTCGCCTCCGAGTGCGATGGTGGCATCCAGGGCGATCTTCAGCTGGGCCCCTGCCCGTGCCACCACGTTGAAATCAGGGTTGGAAGCGGCCCCGTTCATATACCTGGGGTGGGAGAACAGATTGGCGGTACCCCAGAGGAGCTTTACCCCAGAGGCCTCCTGTTTTTTCTTCAGGTATTCCACCATATGCTGTATCCGGTTTTCGGATTCAGCCAGCGATCCGCCTTCTGCTACCAGGTCAAAGTCGTGGAAGCAGTAGTAGCCAAAGCCCATCTTGGTCATAAATTCAAAGGCGGCATCCGCCTTGTCCTCTGCGGCCCTGATAGGGTCTGCCGCCACATCCCAGGGGAATTGCTTGGTGCCGGGACCGAAGGGGTCCCCACCCGTGCCGCAGAAAGTGTGCCAGTAGGCCACGGCGAATTTAAAGTGGTCCCGCATGGGGCGGCCAGCCACTACCCGAACAGGATCATAGTATTTAAAGGCCAGGGGATTGTCAGATTCCCTGCCTTCAAAAGGAATTTCTCCGATCCCTTTAAAATATTCCGTGTTGCCGAGTACTGCCATGTTATTGTTTTTGTAGTATGAATTCGAGTTCGTTTTTCCAGTGGGCATAGGCCTCCTGGTAAGCCCCCTTCTCCGGAAGAGGTGAAATGGTCTTTATATAGTCGTTCTGCATATAGGAGCTGAAGGAATTGTAATCCCCGTCCCTGAGGATGCAGGCACGTGCCGCACCCACCGCCCCGGTGGTTTCGTAGATTTCGATCTCCATATCGATCAGGGTGGCCAGGGTGGTGGCGAAGAGGTCTGCCTGGAAGAGGTTGTCATTACCCGCTCGCAGTACCTTTGCAGCCAAACCGTCTGCCATCATGATTTCGATCCCATAGGCAAAGGAAAATGCAATCCCTTCAAGGGCAGCCCGGCAAAGGTGCGCCCTGGAATGTCGGTTCAGGTCCAGATGGAGGATATGCGCTCCCACTTCCCGGTTATCCAGCATCCGTTCAGCCCCGTTGCCAAAGGGGATGAGGCGGACCCCGTCAGAACCCACTCCCACCTGGGAGGCCAGTTGGTTCATCTCCTGGTAGGAGGTTACGGCCAGGTTGTTCAGCAGCCAGCGGTACTGGATGCCTGTACCGTTAATGCAGAGCAGGGTCCCGATGACCTTCTGTTTCCCCTTTTGATAATTCACATGGGCAAAGTGGTTCACCCGGGTAGTTTCATGCATGTCCGGGGAATCCCGGATCGCATACACCACTCCGGAGGTCCCTCCTGTGGCCGCTACTTCTCCCGGCTGAAATACATTCAGGGATAGCGCATTATTGGGCTGGTCTCCAGCCCTGTATAGAATGGGGGTGCCTTCTTGCAGACCACTTTCCGACGCCCCTTTTGCAGACACCGAGCTCTGCTCGCCAAAGGTATCCACCAGATCGGGGATCAGCCCGGGCGCTATACCTAAATGGGCAAGCAGCTCTTCAGATACCTGGTCCTTTTTAAAATCCCAGAGAATTCCCTCTGAGAGACCGGAGATCGTAGTATTGATCACCCCTGATAATCGATAGGCGATATAATCCCCCGGAAGCATCATCTTGTATACCCTGGCGTAGGTGTCCGGTTCATGCCGCTGTACCCATTTCAATTTGGATGCGGTAAAATTCCCCGGGGCGTTTAGCAGGTGGGTATCGCAATAATCGGAGCCCAGATCTTCATAAGCCTCCTGCCCAATTTCCACCGCCCGGCTGTCACACCAGATGATGGAAGGGCGCAAAGGCGCTCCGTTTTGATCCACCACCACCAGGCCGTGCATCTGGTAGGCGATCCCGACCCCCCAGATCTGGTCCGGGGAGATGCCCGTCTGTGACCTGACCTTATCGATCCCCTGGCATACCAGTTCCCACCAGGTTTCCGGGTCCTGTTCGGCCCATCCCTTTTGGGGGGATTGCATGGACATCTCTTCGTCGGGCACCTGGACGAGCCCGGCGGATCTCCCGGAGGCGCTATCCACAAGGGCCACCTTTACGGAGGAGCTTCCCAAGTCTATCCCCAAAAAATACATGAGCGGTTGTGTTTTATAAGGGACTTGTAATTCTTATACTCTCGGTAATATCCCATGCTAATCCAGGCTTTGGTATATGGAGGTAAGGATCCTTTCCGGATTGATAAAACCAGTGCCAAAGCTGGCATCCCATTCCCTGGAGAGGTCCAGCTGCAGGGTTTCCTCCAGGGTTTTTCCCGAAGCCTTTGCTTTCCTGACCCGGCTACGGAGGATTTCCAGCATATCGCGGTACGCCCTCAGGGTCTCCCGGTTGGCAACAGGGCCGTGGCCCGGGATGATGCGGGTCTCGTCATCCACCATAAAGAGAGCCATGCTCAGGTTTTTTATAAATCCGTCAATGTCCCCTCCTGAATTCAGGTCGATAAAGGGGTATCCCCCGTTGGAAAAATTGTCCCCCATGTGGATCACGTTGTCCTCGGGAAAATAGATATAGGAATCCCCATCCGTGTGCGAATTGTTTACATGCATCACATGCATGGTACGCTGCTCGTCCAGATGCAGGGTAAGCGCTTCTGCGAAGGTGATCTCGGGCAGGCCCACCAGGGGTGAGGCTGGCCTTACCTGCCCGTTTCTTTCAGAGGGAGCACCCAGGCGTTTTCGGACGGCTTCGTGCGCGATCAGGATGGTCCCCGCTTTTCCAAAGTTTTCGTTCCCTCCGGTGTGGTCTCCGTGCCAGTGTGTATTGACCAGGAATTTTATTGGCTTATCAGTGATTTCCTGTACAGCCGCAACAATCCTTTCCGTAAGGGGTGCATACTGGTCATCGATGAGGTAGGCGGCATCATCGCCTATAGCCAGCCCGATATTCCCACCGGCCCCGAACAGGACATAGATCTGGTCGGATACCTGTTCAGCCCGTATCTCGACGTCGTCAAAATTGCGTTGTGCCTGCAGGGTCGTGAGCGACATCAACAGGAAAAAAATCAGGAAATATTTAAGAGGTTTCATAAGGAAGGGGTAACTATGGTTTGTATGGCATGCGCCGGAATGCTTAGGGAAATGGCCTGGGCCTCTCCCACATAGAGCTTATAGTCAATGGCTTCATCGCTTTGGTTCATCACCACATTGACCATGCTCTGGTCTTCATTGACAAAAGAGGTGCTGAGCAGGTGGCTCCGGCTGCTGACCGTACTGATGCGTTTGGCGCCCGGCCGGATGAATTTGGAGAAATGCCCGATGTAATAATAGGTAGGGGTGTAGATCAGCCCCCCCGATTCGGTATCCCCGTGGATGGGGGCAAAGCAGAAATTCCCCACATGGTTGGGCCCGCCCTTCTGGTCCAGGAGGATGTTCCAGTCCGTCCATCCCACCGTACCGTTGTTAAAATCATTGATAATGGAACGGCCGTATCGCTCGGCGTGTGGCCAGTACTGGTACCGGTCTTCCCGAAAGCCCTCCTGGCACCCTTCTGTAAACAGGAGGTTCTTGGTGGGGAAGGATTCATTGATATTGCCCAGGTTGGAAAACATGGGGTCCCCTCCGGCCCAGGTTTCATACCAGTGAAACCCGATGCCCCAGGCATACTTCGATGCCTCCGGGTCTTCGAAAATGGTGTTGGCCCGGTGGTTGATCAGGTCGCGGTTATGGTCCCAGACCACGATTTTTTTATCGCCCAGCCCCTCCCGTTCCAGGGTGGGACCCAGGTGGTTTTTGAGAAAGTCGCGTTCCTCTTCAGCCGTATAGATGCAGGACTCCCAGCGCTGTACGGCCATGGGTTCATTCTGTATGGTGATCCCCCATACAGGCATGCCCTCGGCTTCATAGGCTTTGATGAATTTGGCATAGTAAAGGGCCCAGGCGTCAAAATATTCCGGCAGCAACTTGCCCCCCTGAAGCATGTTGTTATTGTCCTTCATGAACGCCGGGGGGCTCCAGGGGCTTGCATACAGCAGCAGACTGCCTCCTGCGGCCTCCGTTGCTTTCCTGATCAAAGGGATCTTAAAGGCCTGGTCATGCGCTATGCTGAAGGTTTTGAGTTCCTTATCACCTTCCTCGATATAGGTGTAGCTCCCGCTACTGAAATCGCTGCTGTGGATCGGGGTCCGGCAGAGGGAATACCCAATCCCCTGGTCTTTGTCGTAATAGGCCCTTAAAAATTCCTGCTGTTTTTCAGGGGTGAGCTTCGCAAATACCTCAGCGGAGGCATCCGTAATGGCGCCCCCGATGCCCAGGAGGGTCTGGAATGATTTTTTTGGGTTTACAAAGACCGAAACCTCGTTCTCCAGCGGTTGGGAAGCTTCCGTGAAGGTGGCTTTCCCTGTTTCTGCAAGCCTGAGGTCGGTTTCGTGGGCGGTGGTGTAGACGGTGGATTCTTTTCCCATGATGGAGCTGATCTGTGAATCTGTGGTGGATGGAGCGGGCGCTTTTACCTCGGTATCTTGTTTTGGGTTTTCTGCGCAGCCAGCCAGGACCGTGCAAAATAGCAAAGCGAATAGTTTATGGTTCATAGAATTGGTGTTTGTTGTGCTTCCTGACTTAAATGTAGGTATTTTCAAGGAAGTTTGTGAACCCGTCTGGCCTTCCGGGAGGGGAATAGGATCCCCCGGGGGCATAAGAGTGTTTCAGGGTATGGTGTCCTCCTCTTTCCGGATCTCGACCACTGCCTGGGCTGGCATCCGCACCCGGATGATACCTGCGGAGAGGAGGGTAAGCCCTCCGGTAAGAAATATGGCGGCAGACAGGCCAAAAAGGTCGGCCACCACGCCGGAGATCACCGCCCCGAAAGCGTAGCCCAGGTCCCGCCACAGGCGAAAGGTCCCGATGCTTTCCGCCCGCTGTACGGGCGGGGTTGCGGCGGCAATAGCCGAGAGGAACGTGGGGTAGACCAGGGCCGTTCCAATCCCCACCAGGGCCGAGAGGCATGCTATAAGTAAGAAAGGCTCGCTGAACGGCAGGAGCAGGATGGCCACCCCCTGCAGCAGCATCCCCCAGAAGAGCATGGATTTCTTGGGGAATACATCGGACATCTTCCCGGTAAAGATCTGACCCAGGCCCCAAACGGTAGGGTAGATGGCCGTCAGGATCCCGATTTGTTCGTTGTCAAAGGCCAGGCCCACCAACAGGATCGGCAATAGCCCCCAGATCATGCCATCGTTCAGGTTGTTCACCAGTCCGGCCTGGGTGATGCTGCTTAGGGTCCGGTCCCGGAAGGTTGTTTCCAAAAAGACGTTCCCCAGGGCCGCAGCCCGGCTTTTCTGCCCCTCTTTTTGCACAAAGGCCCTGGTATCTTTTACCCACAGCAGGGTGAGCAAAAACCCGGTGATAGAGATAATGACCCCAAGGTAGAAGGGGTAGGGGACCAGCCCGTATTGCTGTGCGATATAACCGGACAAGAATGCCACCAAACCCACGGCCAGATAGCCGGAAAACTCATTCAGGCCCATGGCCAGGCCCCGCTCTTTTTCTCCCACCAGGTCGATCTTCATCACCACCGTGCTGCTCCAGGTAAGTCCCTGGCTGATCCCCAGCAGGATATTCGCAAAGACGACCCAGTTCCAGGAGGCGGCATGGATCAGCAGGAAGGGGATGGGCATAGCGAGCAGCCATCCCACCAGGAGCAGGTTTCGGCGGCCGAACCGGTTAGCCAGCCTGCCGGTGTAGTAATTGGCCAGGGCTTTGCTGATCCCAAAAGCGATGATAAAGGAAAGGATGGCCGTATTGGAGGTGATGCCAAACTGCGCTTCGGCGAACTGAGGGAAGATGCTGCGCTCCAGGCCCACCATGCCCCCTACAAAGGCATTGATGATCACCAGCAGGGTAAACTGTTTCCAGTTTTCCCTGAGCCCTAACCGGATCTCATGGGGTGTATTTTCTTTCAAACAGAACTCTTTGAGACAAATTCCAAAATACAAAATCCAAATTCCAAATGGGCTGATTTACCCTGTTCTGTAGTTGGAATTTGTTAGTTGGAATTTGGAATTTCTTCGTAATAGGGGACGGATTCTGGCTTTGAAAAGAACTCCGGGTCTTTGGCTTCTTGAGAGATCCGGATGTTCTCAAAGTCCACAGTGCTCCGCAATTCCTTGATATCCCTACCTTCATAGGTATACCAGGAGATAGAACTGGGTAGCAGCAATCCGCCTGTGGTTTTCCAATCGTCGTAGCGGATCCATTTAACGTTCTCAGAAGGTCCGTCAGAGCCATAGGTCACCGTGTATCCGAGCCATGCCATACGGTGGCTTTCGGGTTCGTAGTGCAGGAAGTATTCATCTTCAGGAGAGGTTCCCACCCCACCTTCGTAGGCAATGCGAATGCCAGGATAGGTCACTCCTTCAAACTCGATGGCCGGCGCTTCACTGTAAAGGATACCCGGGTCAGCCAGGACAAAAGGCATGGCGTAGAAATAGAACATCAGGTTGTGGTAGAAATCCGGATTTCCTTCATAGGCAGCCTCTGGATTATCCAGCCAGGTGCCTGTTCCGTCATTTCCCATCCGGTACACTCCGGCATCAATAAGATCCCATCGGTTCCAGAGATCAATCGTATGGGTTTCCGTTATGGCTCCTTTTTTCAGGTCATAGGCCAGGGTGCGCTGCTTCTTCCAGCGGTCAAGGCCGCCATGGGATTCCAGGACCTTGAGGATTTTTTTAGGTAGAGGGTCTGATTTCTCCTCTGGGGCTTGTACCTGCGTAACTTTTGGCTCGGAATCAGTCCTGGCCTTTTTCTCAGGCTTACAGGAGAAAAAAAGTGCTACCACGAGCAGCAAGACAGGGTATTTCATGAGTGATGTTTTTGTGGTTAGTCGGGGAATGATCAATACATTACAAATCCCAACAGGTAAGATTAAGATGTTGTACCCTGTATTGGAATTTGTTATTTGGAATTTGGAATTTCTCACCAGATCAGGAAGACCCCGTCTTTTTGGCTTTCAGCAGCCTTTTGATCTCATTGAGCTTCATCAGGGCCTCCACAGGGGTGAGGCGGTCGATATCCAGGTGGAGGATCTCGTCCCGGATCTGTTCCAACAGGGGATCATCCAGCTGGAAGAAGCTCAGCTGCATTTCATCTCCCGCAGACGCCAGTTTAGGGCCCAGCTCTTCTCCAGCATGGGATTTTTCGAGCTGTTTCAGCATTTTTGTGGCCTTTTGGACCACGGCCTGGGGCATCCCCGCCATACGGGCCACGTGGATCCCGAAACTGTGGTGGCTGCCACCGGGTACGAGCTTGCGCAGAAAAAGCACCTTGTCCTTGCCTTCCTTGACGGCCACATTGTAATTCTCAATACGGGGGAAGGTGTTGGCCATTTCATTCAGCTCATGGTAATGGGTCGCAAACAAGGTCTTGGCCCGGGCCGGGTGTTCGTGCAGGTATTCGGAAATGGCCCAGGCAATGGAAATCCCATCATAGGTGCTGGTGCCCCGCCCGATCTCGTCCAGCAGGATCAGGCTGCGTTCGGATAGGTTGTTCAGGATGGATGCCGCCTCGTTCATCTCCACCATGAAGGTGGATTCTCCCAGGGAGATATTGTCACTGGCACCCACCCGGGTAAAGATCTTATCAACGATCCCGAGGGTAGCCGCTTCAGCAGGAACGAAGCTTCCGATCTGTGCCAACAGGACAATCAGGGCCGTCTGGCGCAGGATGGCGGATTTCCCACTCATGTTGGGCCCGGTAATCATGATGATTTGCTGGTCCTCCCGATTCAGCCGGATATCGTTCGGGATATAGGCTTCCCCAGGCGGAAGTTGCCGTTCGATTACGGGATGGCGACCCTGCAGGATCTGCAGGTCCGTCGCATCGGTCATCTGGGGTGCCACATATTTGTTTTGATTTGCCAACTGGGCAAAGCCGCTCAGGCAATCCAGTCGTGCCACAAGGCGGGCGTTTTCCTGTACCGGACGGATGTATTCCTGCATCCAGACCACCAGCTGCTCAAAGAGCTGCTGCTCCAGGTCCAGGATGCGTTCTTCGGCCCCCAGGATCTTGGCTTCGTACTCTTTGAGCTCTTCTGTGATATAGCGTTCTGCGCTCACCAGGGTCTGCTTGCGGATCCACTCCGGGGGGACTTTGTCCTTATGGGTGTTTCGGACTTCGATATAGTATCCGAATACATTGTTGGAAGCAATCTTCAGGGAAGGGATTCCCGTGCGGGCGGTTTCCCGCTCCAGCATCTGGTCCAGATACGCTTTCCCGGATCGGGCGAGGTCCCGGAGTTCATCGAGCTCACTGGAGAAGCCAGGGGCGATGGTATCCCCTTTGCCAATACCCGTAGGAGCCTCCTCCAGCACTACCTGCTTGATCCGCTCCCGCAGGGCATCACAGGGATCAATTGCCTGTCCGATGCCGGCAAGGGCCGCCTCCTCAGCCTGGCTGATCCGGTTTTTAAGGGGAAGGAGGGTTTCCAGTGCATTTTTCAGGTATACAGTCTCCCGGGGGGTGATCTTTCCTGCAGCTACCTTGGCGATCAGGCGTTCCATGTCCCCTATCCGGCCGAGCTGTTCCTGGGTGTATTCGAGCAGGGAGTCTTCTGATTTGAAATGCTCTACCACGCGGTGCCGCTCCCGGATCGGATCCAGATCGATCAGGGGTAAGGCCAGCCAGCGCCTGAGCAACCGTCCTCCCATGGGGGATCGGGTCTTGTCGATGACCTCCAGCAGGGAGACGCCCCGTTCTTCCCGGGTCCGGAAGAGCTCCAGGTTTTGAAGCGTAAAGCGATCCATCCATACGTAATCCTCGGTGGACAATCTGCGAACGCTGCTGATATGGCCAAGGCGGTTGTGACGGGTCTCCTTCAGGTAATGCATCACGGCTCCTGAGGCAATGATCCCCATCGGGAGCCCAGCCACGCCGAAACCTTTCAGGCTGGAAGTCTTGAAGTGCCCGGTGAGGATTTCCCGGGAATAATCCTCCTGGAAGATCCAGTCTTCCAGGCAAAACAGGTGATAGGCAGGGCCGAAGGTTTCCCCGAAATCCGTCCGGTGCTTTTTAGAGATCAGTACCTCCTTGGGGTTAAAGTTCTGCAGCCATTTATCGATGTGCTCCCGGGTCCCTTCCGCCAGGAAGAATTCCCCTGTGGAGATATCCAGGAAGGACACCCCCATACGGGATGTACCAAAATGCACAGCGGCCAGAAAATTGTTGGACTTGGCCTGCAGGAGCTCATCGCTCAGGGAAACCCCGGGGGTGACCAGTTCGGTAACCCCTCTTTTAACAATGGTCTTGGTTTGTTTCGGGTCCTCAAGCTGATCACAAATAGCTACCCGCTGCCCCGCTTTGACCAGCTTGGGCAGGTAGGTGTTAAGGGCATGGTGCGGAAAGCCTGCCAGGGCTGTTTGGTCCCCTCCGTTGTTGCGCTGTGTAAGCACGATGTCGAGGATCTTGGCAGCCTTTTCCGCATCTGCCCCGAAAGTCTCGTAAAAATCCCCCACCCGAAACAGCAACAGCGCATCCGGGTACTTGACCTTGATGCTGTTGTATTGGTTCATTAAGGGGGTCGTCTTCTTGCCTTTGGCCGCCACGTGAGTTGTTGTTATCGGATCTGAACGAAAATAAGGGATTCGGGCAGCACACCCAATGGGTGTTGATATCTATGGAAAACTTCCCGCAGCAGTGTATTGGTTTCAACTTTGTACTTTTGAACCGTCTGGAGGAAAGGTATGCGCAAACTAAAGAACGAAGAGCTGGGCAGGATGGACGTAGAAGCCTTTAAAAAGGCCCCAAAAACGCCTGTTGTCCTCGTATTGGACAATGTCCGCAGTCTGCACAACGTGGGTTCGGTCTTTCGGTCCGCGGACGCCTTTCGCATCGAGAAGGTCTATCTCTGTGGGATTACGGCCACCCCACCGCACAAGGATATTCGCAAAACTGCCCTGGGGGCTACCGAAAGCATGGACTGGGAATACTGCAAGCGTGCGGTTGATGTAATCGAATCCCTGAAAAAGACCTATTCCTGCTGGGCGGTGGAACAGGCAGAAGGGGCTGTAATGCTCGATGAGTTCGCCCCTGAACATAAACAACCCCATGCCTTTGTCCTGGGCCATGAGGTCAAGGGGGTTTCCCAGGACGTCATCGATGCCTGCCATGGGGTAGTGGAAATCCCCCAGCAGGGAACCAAGCATTCCCTGAACATCTCCGTGGCAGCCGGGGTTGTGCTTTGGGATTTTTGGACCAAAACCCAAAAAAAATCCCCGGCCTGAAAAGCCGGGGACCCGATATATAGTAGTTTGAGTTAGTTAGTTTCCTTCCTTAAATCGAGCACAATTAATAAAAATACCGGGAACTATCCAAATAAAATCCTAAAACAATCACCCTTGTGGTTCCAGGCAATGCGCCACCATCCGGTCCAGGACCTTGTGGTAATCGGCTTCCCTGACTACAAAATCGAGCTCTTCCATGTCAATGACCAGGGAGTTCAGTTCGGGTGAATTCTTCATAAAATCGAAATACCCCCGCTGGATCTGTTCGAGGTACTCGGCTGGGATGCCCTTTTCAAAGGGCCTTCCCCTGTTGGCGATATAGTCCAGCAGCCGTTCTGTCCTTTGGTAAAGGTAGACGTACAGCCTGGGCTTTCTGATTTCCTGGTACATAAAGCCGAAGAGCTTGCGGTACAACCTGAATTCTTCTTCCCCCAGGGTGATCTTCGCAAAGATCAGGCTTTTGTAGATGTCGTAATCGCTGACCACGAAATTCTTGAAGAGGTCCAGCTGCCGGGTGTCCTCTATGAATTGCTGGTAACGGTCTGCCAGAAAGGACAATTCAAGCGGAAAGGCGTAACGGGCCTGGTCCTGGTAGAACTTGGGCAGGAAGGGGTTGTCTTCGAAGCGTTCGAGGATGAGTTTTGCATTCAGCTCCTGTGCCATCTTCCGGGCCAGGGTGGTCTTACCGGCCCCTATATTCCCTTCAATGGCCACAAAACCCAGCTCGGCAAAAAATGCCTGCCGCCCGGGGAATAACTCCAGGGGTGTCTTTTGGACCGCAGTGGTATCCCTGCATTGCTGCAGCAGGTTGCGATGGTCCATCTCCAGGATGGGATGGTAGAACTGGGGGGCAATATCTGCAAGGGGCTTAAGCACAAAACGCCTTAGGTGCAGGTGTGGATGGGGAATGGTCAGCGTGGGGCTTTGGATCACCTCTGTTCCGTAATAGAGCAAATCCAGGTCCAGGGTGCGGGATCGGTACCCTTTTCCCTGGGATCGCTCCCGCCCTAGCTCTCGTTCTATCCGTAGCAACTGCTCCAGAAGGGCTTCAGGCTCCAGGGAGGTTTCCAGACGGATACAGGCATTCAGGAAATCTCCGCCTTCAAAACCCCATGCCGGCGTCTGATATACCGGGCTGATGCTTAGGACAGACCCGGCCCGCTCCCCCAGCATGAAAATCGCCTTTTGGAGGTAATAGGCCCGGTTTCCCAGGTTACTGCCTAAGGAGAGGTATGTTGTTTCGGCCGCCTGATTCATCCCTGCCAAAGTACACAAAACCACTGGAATCCCTCAGTCTGCCCACCTGAATTCTTTCCCCATACAGCTTGAGGTTCTGTTTTGGTCCTTTCAATGCAAATCCCGTTGAATTCAAGGTCTAATGCCTATCTTTGCGGGATACGATTCAGCATAGCAATGGCATTTCTAAGAAATTTTCTTGCCTCCATTCTGGGAACCCTTTTTGCCCTGGGCATCCTGTTCTTCATGTTTGTGATTTTTGCTGCCCTGGCGGGTAGCAGCGACGAAGTGAGGGTGAAAAAGCATTCCGTATTGAAACTGGATTTTCCCTTCCCTATAAAAGAACACTCTGCCTTCGATCCCGAAGATCCCTTCTCCTTATTTTATGATCCCACTATGGGACTGGACGAGATCACTAAGGCCCTGGCCATCGCGAAAACAGACGACCGAATTACAGGGGTGAGCATCAGCAATCCGTATCTGATCGCTGGGATTGCCCAGACCAAGGCGTTGCGGGACGCCCTTAAGGACTTCAGGGAATCCGGAAAGTTTGTTTATGCCTATGCGGACTTCTACTTGCAAAAGGATTATTACCTCTCGAGCATTGCGGACAGCATTTTTATCAACCCCGTGGGCAGTCTCGATTTTAAGGGGTTGGCTGCTGAAGTTTTATACTTTGCCGATTTCCAGGACAAAACGGGGCTTAAAATGGAGGTGGTTCGGCACGGGAAATACAAAAGTGCCGTGGAACCCTTTCTCTCCAATGAGATGAGTGCTGAGAATCGCGAACAGATCAGCAGTTTGATCCGCTCCTTATGGGAAAACATGCGGGATGGGATTGCCTCGAGCCGGGGATTGTCTGCTGCGGATCTCGACAGGATTGCGGATACCCTGGGTGCCCGAAAACCGGAGATGGCCCTGTCTGCCGGCCTGGTGGACGGTGTGGCATATCTGGACGGATACGAGCAGAAGCTTTTGCGGGAAAGCGGCGGAAGCGGAAAGCATCCGGAACAGATCTCCCTGCAGCGGTATATGCGGTACTCCCGGAACAAAAGGGTGCATAAGGGGAGCGAAGAAATTGCAGTCCTCTATGCGGAAGGGGATATCCTGTATGGGGCTGGCGGCCCGGAATACATCGGACAGGGTCAAATGGTGAAGGCCATAAGGAAGATCAGGGATGATAAGGATATAAAAGCCCTGGTCCTCAGGGTAAACTCTCCTGGCGGGAGTGCCCTTACCTCAGAAATAATCTGGCGGGAACTACAGCTTACCCGGGAAGAAAAACCCGTGGTGGTCTCCCTCAGTGATGTGGCGGCCTCAGGCGGATACTACCTGGCACTGGGAGGCGACAGCATCCTGGCGGAACCGGGAAGCATCACAGGCTCCATTGGCGTCTTTGCCACGGTCCCCAATATCAGTGGCCTTTCGGAAAAAGTGGGTATCAATGCCGAGCAGGTGGGTACCCATACGTTTTCCCTGGAATACTCATTCTTTGAACCCATGAGGGAGGATTTCCGCGAGATCCTCAAGGATGGGATCGAGGACACGTACCAAACCTTCCTTACCCGCGTGGCAGACGCCCGAAAGATTACCCTGGCGGAAGCGGACAGCCTTGCGCAAGGGCGGGTGTGGAGTGGGACCGAAGCGCTGGATAAGGGCCTGATCGACGCCCTGGGGGGGATGCCCGAGGCACTCGAAATGGCGGCAGATCTCGCAGGGATCAGCGAATACAAGATACAGACCTTTCCGAGGTATAAAACCGGGTTGGAACGCCTGATGGATGACCTTGGGGGATCCCAGGTGAACACCGGTGCCTGGCTGGAGGCTGAACTGGGAGCAGAGTGGGCAGAGGTGCTGCGCGACCTGAAAAGCCTGCTGCAGCAGGAAGGATTGCAGGCCCGCCTCCCCTATACCCTGAAGATCCATTAATCGATGAGTCCTGCCGATAAGAAAACAGCATACAGGATCTACCTGTATCTGGGGGCCCTCTTTATCACCTCCCTGGTGGTTTCCAACCTGATCTTTCAGAAATTCTTTTTCTGGAGGCCCTTCGGAGATGTTACGGTGCTCGGTGCACCCCTATTTGAGATATCCGTGGGGGTACTGCCGTATCCCCTCACTTTTCTGATCACCGACCTGATCTCTGAGATTTACGGGCAGAAGAAAGCGAACCAGGTGGTGACCGCGGGGATCTTTGCTTCCTTTTTTTCCATGGGGATCATCCTTTTGGCAGACGTGGCGCCGGCAATTCCATCGTCGCCGGTGGATGACGGGCTCTTCAGCAAGGTATTCGCCCTTTCGCCAATAGCCGTGCTGGCCTCCATGCTGGCCTACCTTTGTGCGCAGTATGTGGACATCGCCATATACCACTTCTGGAAGCGGCTCACGGATGGAAAATACCTTTGGCTTCGAAACAACTTCTCGACCTTTTCATCCCAGATCATCGACACCACTACGGTAGTGGGGTTGCTATGCATCTTTGGAGTGATTCCCTGGGAAATGTTCTACGGCCTGGTGGTCAGCGGGGTGATCTTTAAGATCATGATCGCCGCCCTGGATACCCCCCTGCTGTACCTTTTTGTCTTTATGTTCCGGCGCAGGTTCAACCTGAAGCGAAATGAGGAAATGCCGCTGGATTTTTAGTTTGCAGTCTTCAGTCGCAGTAGGCTGAGATCCTATGGAACCTTGAACTTTTTCACCCGGCATAACTATAGTGAAGGCGGGAATCTTTGAACCTTGAACCTTGAACGCCGGCAGACCGCTCTCTCCTGCCAACTGCCACTG
>CBFCWO010000068.1:0-15217 GCA_965601625.1 uncultured Flavobacteriaceae bacterium
GAACTGATGGGATGTTTATTGATTCTGGCGGAATTTAAGTTATGCGCCGTGTCAAAATGGATTCTGGATGGAGCCTTGTTTTGCAAAGTATAGTTATGGAAACCGGGGGGATCCCCCGCCCCCTAAATTCAAGATACAAATTCCCCCTGCAAACCCCTTGCATCATGCAAATTCTGAGGTAAAATGCAACCGAACGCTCGGGTATTTTTGCTGGGTTAGTTGGAGGGAAAAAGCGGAATCTGCAAGGAAGACCAACTGTCCCCGTTTGTCTTTGGCTAGAAACTTTTGTTTTACCCTCAAAAACTCTTGATATTCCTCATTGTTTGGGTCTTCAGCTTCCACCCAGCAGGCTTTGTGAACTGGAAAGGGCTCATAGGTGCATTTGGCCCCGTATTCGTGCTCCAGGCGATATTGGATCACTTCGTATTGCAGGGCCCCGACAGTACCTATGACCTTTCGCCCGTTGAGTTCCAGGGTAAAAAGCTGGGCTACTCCCTCGTCCATGAGCTGATCAAGGCCTTTAGCCAGCTGTTTGGCCTTCATTGGATCTGCATTGTTGACATAACGGAAGTGTTCGGGCGAAAATGAAGGAATACCCTTATAGTGGAGGACTTCTCCTTCTGTCAGGGTATCACCGATCTTGAAGTTCCCTGTATCGTGAAGCCCAACGATGTCCCCGGGGAAGGACTGGTCGATAACGGCTTTCTTCTCGGCAAAAAACGCATTGGGGCTCGAGAATTTCAGTTGCTTGCCCAGACGCACATGCAGATAAGGCTTATTGCGTTCAAACGTCCCGGAAACGATTTTGACAAAGGCAAGCCGGTCCCGGTGTTTGGGATCCATATTGGCGTGAATCTTGAATACAAAGCCCGTCATCCCGGGTTCATCTGACCCCACCAGGCGTTCCACGGCTTTTTTTGGCCTTGGGGGAGGGGCGATATCCACAAAGCAATCCAGCAGTTCCCGAACCCCAAAATTATTGAGGGCGGAGCCAAAAAATACCGGCTGTTGCTGTCCGCTTAGGTAGGCGTCCCGGTCAAAGGCCGGGTACACCCCTTCCACCAGTTCCAGATATTCCCTTAGGTCCTCAGCAGCTTGATTTCCAATGAGTTTCTCAAGATCCGGGTGGCTCAGGTCATCAAAGGCTATGGTCTCCTCTACGTGTTGTTTGCTCTCCCCCTGAAAGAGGTTGATGTTCTTCTCATAAATATTGTAAATCCCCTTGAAATCATATCCCATGCCGATGGGAAAACTCAGGGGGGTCACAGCGAGATGCAGTTTCTGTTCCACCTCGTCCAGCAGATCAAAGGCGTCTTTTCCTTCCCGGTCCAGTTTATTGATAAAAACGATCATGGGGATATTTCGCATGCGGCATACCTCCACGAGTTTTTCAGTCTGTTCCTCAACTCCCTTGGCAACATCTATCACGACGATTACACTAGCCACGGCTGTTAGCGTACGAAATGTATCCTCTGCAAAATCCTTGTGACCCGGGGTGTCCAGGATATTGATTTTCTTGTCCTTATAATAAAATGCAAGCACGGAAGTAGCCACGGAGATCCCGCGTTGCCGCTCGATCTCCATAAAATCACTGGTGGCTCCTTTCTTGATCTTATTGCTTTTGACTGCACCGGCTTCCTGAATGGCACCCCCAAAAAGCAGCAGTTTTTCGGTAAGCGTGGTCTTCCCTGCATCCGGGTGTGATATGATCCCGAAAGTCCGCCGTTTTTCAATCTCCTGTGTAAAATTCACCCGTCAAAAATTTGCGCAAAAGTACCAAAAAAATACCCTTTTATGCCCATTGTACACGAGGGATATTTCCAAGAACTCAATTCCTCTCAAATCATGCTGTGCCACTGATTATCGACGAATGGCAGCTTTAGCAGACCACTTGATTCTTGAAAAATTGAAGCAGCGGTCAATTTCATCGATAAACGGAAATCACCCGAGATGATTTAAGCGTTTTATCGGTTTTTGATGTTATTCAGGCGAATGTGGAAAACTTAGATTTGTAATCCATTGGCTACAAGGATAATTGGCGTTAATTTGCACTTTGAAACCACCTGCTATGCCTCATGGGATTTCGTTTTGCTAAAACGGCCATGTATGAAACAAAATTACTTCAACACTTCACTGAAAAACTTCAGGAACGTATTCCCGGGGATTTTTCTGCTTCTGAGCATCTTTGTTGCCCATGCGGAGGAAGTTGGCTTTAATGCCCTGCCTCCCAACCCTCATACGGATACCGACCGGGATGGGGTCTGTGATCACGATGACTTTGATGATGATAATGACGGAATCATCGATTCCGTGGAAGATCCCAATATTGATGGGGACGGCAATCCCGGGACCAATCCGTTGGATACTGATGGTGACGGCATCCCCAACTATTTGGACCTGGATTCGGACAATGACGGGATCCTGGATAACTATGAGGCCCAGAAAACCCATGATTATATTGCTCCTTCGGGCACTGACAGTGACGGCAATGGCCTGGATGACGCTTACGAGGATACCCCCGGCAGCTGCAATGGACTTCTTCCCACCGATACGGACGGGGATAGCATTGCTGACTATTTGGATATAGACTCGGACAATGACGGGTTGCTGGATAACCTGGAGGCCCAGACTTCATCGGGTTATATTCCACCTTCCGGTGTGGATGACAATAATAATGGTCTGGACGATGGTTACGAACCTTTTGGGAATGCTACCTGTGAGTTTAACGGACCCGATGCCCACTATCAGGGAGATGACAAGGTATTGATATGCCACAGGGAAAATAAAAACCCGGGAGGCCAGTCAAGATACCATCAACTCAGTGTAGCTCCGGCTGCTGTACAGGCGCACCTGGATCACGGCGATACCCTTGGAGCCTGTTCGGGTGAAGTCATTCCTTTTGTAGGTGGACTGAACCCTGTAAACTCGGATGATGATTGCGATCCGGATTTCAGAGATATCGATTCAGACAATGACGGTATACTGGACAACGTGGAAGCTCAGCAAACCAATGGTTTTCAGGAGCCCTGTGATGTGGATGCCGACGGCAACGGACTGGACGATCACTATGAAAGCACCCCGGGATCTGGAGAAGGACTTGAACCTGTAAATACAGACGGGAACGGAAACCCGGATTTCAGGGATATCGATTCCGATGATGATGGCATTCCGGATAATGTGGAGGCACAACCCACCTTTGGCTACGTGCCGCCCAGCGGGCAGGACACCAATACACATAATGGTCTTGATGACGCTTATGAAGGCAGTGGCGGAGAAGGTCTGACCCCTGAGAATACGGACGGCACGGATGAACCTGACTTCCGCGATGGGGATACGGACAACGACCTGGTTCCCGACAACAATGAAGGGAATGACTTCGACTTCAACGGACAACCCGACTGGACGTTCACAGGATCGGACACCGATGGGGACGGCCTGGACGACGGATATGAGGGAAGTGAATTAAACGATCCTTACGATGTAAACGACGAGATTGACGATCCGGCCAATGACCTGCCTGATACAGACGGAACCGAAGATGTGAATTACCGGGATGCCGAGGATGACGGAGATGGCATGGATACCTCTGATGAGGATATGGATGGGGATGACGATCCAACCAATGATGACACGGATGGGGACGATACCCCGGACTACCTGGATCCCACAGATGATTCCGGCGGTGGAGGCGGGGGCGGTGGTTCCGATACCGATGGAGATGGCATTCCCGATGACCAGGACCCGGACAGCGATGGGGATGGTATCACGGACGAAACAGAGGACAACAACACGGACGGGGACAATGATCCTTCGACGGATCCTACGGACTCAGACGGGGACGGCGTTCCGGATTACCAGGATATCGATTCCGATGATGACGGGATACCTGACAATATTGAAGTGCAGGATCCTGAAGAATACATTCCACCAAGTGGAGAGGACACCGATATGGATGGTCTGGATGATGCATATGAAGGGGCTGGTGATGAAGGACTTACCCCTGTGAATACCGATGGTACGGACCAGCCGGATTACCTGGACGACGATTCTGACAACGACATGGTCCCGGATAACAACGAAGGCAATGACTTCAATTATGATGGACAGCCTGACTGGACTTATACCGGAGAGGACACGGATGGTGATGGCCTGGATGATGGATACGAAGGGAGTGATCTCAACGACCCCTTCGATGTCAATGACGAGATCGATGATCCCCTGAACGACCTGCCCAATACCGATACTACTGAGAATCCCAACTTTAGTGATTTGGATGATGATGGAGATGGGATCGATACGCCGGACGAAGACGCTGACGGGGACGGTGATCCCACCAACGACGATACCGACGGAGATGGCACACCGGACTATTTGGACCCCACTGACGACCGCATGGACTCTGACGGGGATGGTATCCCTGATGATGAAGATTTAGACAGCGATGGTGACGGAATGTTGGATACCACAGAAGATGCCAATACCGATGGCGATGACGACCCGGCTACCGACCCTACCGATAGTGACGGGGACGGAATCCCAGATTATCAGGATATTGACTCAGATGACGATGGGATCCCGGATAACGTAGAGGTACAGACTACGGATGGTTATATCCCACCCAGCGGTGAGGACACGGATATGGATGGCCTGGATGACGCCTATGAAGGCGCCGGAGATGAAGGGCTCACACCAGTGAACACCGACGGTACAGATCAACCTGACTATTTGGATGATGATTCAGACAACGACCTGGTACCAGATAATAACGAAGGGAATGACTTCGATTTTGATGGGGTTCCCGACTGGACCTTTACCGGAAACGATACGGATGGTGATGGTCTCGATGACGGGTATGAGGGCAGCAACCTGAATGATCCGTTCGATGTGAACGACGAAATTGATGATCCGGCAAATGACCTGCCTGATACCGATGGTACAGAGGACGTCAACTACCGCGATCCGGATGACGACGGAGACGGGATCGATACGATTGATGAAGATATGGATCAGGATGGCGATCCAACCAATGACGACACGGATGGGGACGGCACACCCGACTATCTCGATCCGACGGATAATCGAACAGATACCGATGGAGACGGAGTCCCGGATACCGATGACCTGGATGACGACAATGACGGTCTTTTAGACACTACAGAGGATCCGGATCTGGACAATGATGCAGATCCACTGACCAATCCTCAGGATTCGGATGAAGACGGGTATCCGGACCACCTGGATATCGATTCGGACAACGATGGGATCCCGGATAATGTGGAAGGACAAACCACTGCCGGGTATATCCTGCCAAATCCGGATGACGCAGCCACCTATGCTGCAAACCTGGGGGTGAACTCGGCTTACCTGGGTGGGCTCACCCCGGTAAACACGGATAATAACGGAGAGCCGGACTATCTGGATACGGATACTGACGATGATTTGGTTCCCGATAACAATGAAGGAAATGATTTTGACTTCGACGGGGTACCTGACTGGACCTTTGCCGGTACGGATACAGACGGCGATGGGCTGGATGACGGCTATGAAGGCAGCAATGTGAATGATCCTTTTGATGTTAATGATGAAATTGAGGACCCGGCCGCCGACCTGCCGGATACGGATGGCACGGAAGATGTTAATTATCGCGATTTTGACGACGACGGGGATGGGGTAGATACCCCTGATGAGGACGCCAATGAAAACATGGACCCCACAGACGATGATACGGACGGGGATGGTACCCCAGACTATCTGGATCCGGTAGATGACAGTGATCGGGAACCCGGAGAGATTGAGGTAAACCAACTCGTAACGCCCAACGGGGACGGACGAAACGACTTCCTGTTTATCCGAGGAGTGGATCTGGTTCCGTCCAATAGCCTGAAAATCTATAACCGCTGGGGGGTTGCAGTTTACGAGGGTACTAATTACAACAACCAGAATAATGTGTTTGACGGCCGGTCCAAAGGCAGGTCCACGGTAAGCACAGGATCGTATTTGCCTGCCGGGGTGTATTACTACATCTTTGAATACGAGCTGGACCAGGAGAAAAGAACCGCCAGTGGATATCTCTACGTCAGTAAATAAAGCTGAAGCATGTTAAACCTATCGCGAATCCATATTGCTTTGATCATGTTGACCCTGGGCATAGCCGCCCAGGCCCAGCAGGATCCACAGTATACCCAGTATATGTTCAATACCATGAGCGTAAACCCTGCCTATGCGGGATCCCGCGGTGAGTTGAGCATGACGGCCCTGTATCGGTCTCAATGGCTGGGACTGGAAGGAGCCCCTGAAACGTTTAACCTAAACCTGCACTCGCCTATTCGAAATAGCAAGGTAGGTTACGGTATTTCTGTTGTACATGATAACATTGGAGATGGGGTGGTGCAGGAAACCTTTATAGACGCGGTTGTTTCTTATACCCTGGATGTTGCACAGGATGCCAAGCTGTCGTTTGGCTTGAAAGCCGGGGGAAATATTTTGAGCCTTGATTTCAGCAAGTTGCGGAATTTCGATGCAGAACCCCTGCCCACCGATAACATTGATAATCAGTTTTCACCCAATTTTGGTTTGGGGATCTATTACCATACGGAACGGTTTTACGCGGGTGCGTCAGTTCCAAACTTGTTGGAGTCCGAATACTTCGACAACAGTCAACAGGATGCCAATGACGTGCAATTCCTCTCTACGGAACGGATGAACTTCTATTTCATCACAGGGTATGTCTTCGACCTGAATTACAACCTTAAATTCAAGCCGGCTATTTTGACCAAGGTGGTCAGTGGAGCTCCATTGCAATTGGACCTTTCGGCCAGTTTCCTGTTCAGTGAGAAGTTCTCATTCGGAGCGGCCTACCGCTGGGACGCAGCTTTCAGCGGGCTGATTGGATTCCAGCTCAGCGAACAGCTTATGCTGGGCCTTGCCTATGATCGGGAAACAACCGAATTGGGTGGAACCCAGTTCAACGACGGTTCTTTCGAGATCCTTCTCAGGTGGGAACTCATCAAATCCTTTGAACGCATGGTTTCACCACGTTTCTTCTAAAAGCAAGGCCTTATGAACAAAATTACCATCCTTCTTTTGCTTTTGATGACCCCGTTTTTATCGGTAGGTCAGGAACGCCTGGTGGATCAGGGGAACCGGGAATACGAGAATTATTCCTTTTCCACTGCCCAGGATATCTACCAACATGTACTGGATAAGGGGTACGTCTCTGCCGATCTGCTTCAAAAATTAGGAGACACTTATTATTACAACGCGGATTACGCAAAATCGGCCGAATTATACGGACGCCTTATCTCTGAATTCCCCGAGGAGGCAGATCCAGGCCATTATTTTAGATATGCCCAGGCACTTAAGAGTATTGAGGATTATAGAGGAGCTGAGGCCGCAATGGAACAATTCTATGCCCTTACCGGGCGTGATACATCCGGCACCTCCCCTGAGGCGCCCAGGGATTATATGGAAGAGATTCGTGCTAATTCGGGGAGATATGAGCTGGAGACCTTTGAGCACAATACGGAACACCTTGAATTTGCCCCCAGTTTCTATGGTGACGACCTTCTTTTTTCTTCAGATAAAGATACGGGGAATCTGGCCCGCTATCGCCATACCTGGAATGCCCGGGATTTCATGGACCTTTATCGGGTACAAACGGACAGCAATTCGCTGGAAACGGTTTCCAAGCTCGAGGGGATCAATTCCCGCTGGCATGAGTCCACCTCCGCCCTTAGCCCTGATGGCCGGACCCTGTACTTCACCAGGAACAACTACAAAAACGGAAAGATTGCCACAGACCCCGACGGGTATGTACGGCTGAAAATCTACAGGGCGCATCTGAAGGACAGCCTCTGGACGGATATTGAGGAACTTTCCATCAACAGCGATTCTTATTCCGTGGCCCACCCCGCCCTGAGCGCAGATGGCAAAACGCTGTATTTTGCCTCCGACATGCCTGGAACCAGTGGTTTGTCGGATATTTTCAAGGTTTCCATTAAAGAAGATGGCAGTCTGGGTACTCCCGAAAACCTGGGCCCAAAAGTAAACACCCCATCCAGGGAAACCTTCCCTTTTGTCAGTTCAGACAGCATCCTCTATTTCGCTTCGGATGGCCTGCCCGGTTTGGGCGGACTGGACATTTTTGCCACTAAACTGGCCCAATTGCCCTATAAGGGCCGGGTGCTCAATGTGGGAAGTCCTGTGAATACGCCCATGGATGATTTCACCTATATCATGGATGGGGCCTCCCGCAAGGGATATTTCGCTTCCAACCGCGAAGGAGGACAGGGAGGAGATGACATTTATGGCTTTACAGAGTTGGAGCCCCTTGTCTTTGAGTGTGTACAGGAAATCACTGGAACTGTCCGGGACAAGATCACGAATGAAGTCCTCCCCGGAGCAACCGTCAGGGTCATTGATGAGGACAATCAGGAAGTTACTTCCACCATTACAGATGCTGAAGGAAATTACCAGCTAAGCCTGGATTGCGATCAGGGTAATTTTGTTAGGGCCTCCAGACAGGGGTATATCCCTTCAGAGGAGTTCCTGCCTCCCTCAGATGGAAAACCCCAGATCATCGATTTCTACCTGGAGCCGGAAACCATTTCAGCTGGCTTTGGGGATGACCTGGCCAAACTCCTGCAGGTAAGCACCATCTATTTTGATTTTGACAAGTACGATATCCGGCCTGATGCAGAGGTGCAGCTGCAGAAGGTTATTGCAGCCCTGGAAAAATATCCAAGCCTGAAGATCAAGGCAAATTCACATACAGACAGCCGAGGACCGGATGCCTATAACCTTTGGCTTTCCCAGAAACGGGCGGAGTCCACTGTGAATTACATGATTTCAAAAGGAATCGCTCCTGAGCGGCTTCGGTATGAAGGATACGGGGAAACCCAGCTGGTCAATGAATGTGATGACGGGGTGCGATGCTCTGCCGCAGACCATGAGTTGAATCGGCGTTCGGAGTTTATCATCTTTGAGTAGCTCCTGTATGATCGAACCCTGGCCGCTGTGGCCAGGAGAGTTGGCTTCCATGATTTGCCAGCTTTTGCCGATGAGTTGAGCGGTCAATTCATGCGTTTCACCTGTTTTATTAACATTTTCCGGGTATTTATTACGTTCGCGTATCAATCCTGTTGTATTTTATGGGCTGTAAAGATCCGATTTGCCCCTAAATGACGACCTGCATCCCCGCAAATACAAAAGGACACCCCCGGCCATACCTGTATGAAATTATTGGTATGGTAGTGCTATTCCTGGCATCGTCCACCAGCGGACTCCTTGCCCAGGAAACCTTCCTGGATACCTTTAGTTCAGTATCTTATTCCAATAATGATGGAACCCGGGAGTTTAGCGGGAACTGGATCGAATCCGGAGATGACAACGACCCGGATGATGGTAGAATTCAGATCCAGGATGATGCGTTGAGATTTAGAAATATTGATCAGAGATCGATAAGGAGGTCTTTGGATCTGGGTGATGCCATT
This sequence comes from uncultured Flavobacteriaceae bacterium, assembly GCA_965601625.1. GTDB lineage: Bacteria > Bacteroidota > Bacteroidia > Flavobacteriales > Flavobacteriaceae > Robiginitalea. Next base: position 9,492 of record CBFCWO010000068.1, read on the forward strand.
GAAGTAGTCCTGACCCTGGATTACGAACGCACAGATGGAAATGAGCGTATTGCTGTGGACCTGTTTGACGGGAATAACTGGAATCAGGTCGCATCCCTTGATGGTGCTGGTTCTTTAAGCTATACTCTCACTTCTAATGAACGCTCTTCCAGTGCAGCCATTCGGTTTAGATCGGATTCGGGTAATTGGGGTAGGGACGAAGAAGTTTTTATAGATAATGTGCTCTTTACCGCAACCATTGAACCACCCGACCAGCCCCCTGTCCTCACGGTTTCGGGGAATCAACTGTATTGCCCTGGGACTACCTTGCCCGTGGTCGAAAGCATAAGCATTACAGATCCCGACGATAATACCACCCCTCAGGTTTCCATTGAAATTTCCTCTGGTTTTGTGGCTGGGGAAGACCTCCTGGCCCTTACAGGATCATACCCATCCATTTCGGCGAGCTGGAATCCGGTTGAAGGCATTCTTATCCTTACCGGACCTGCGCTACTCACTGATTTTGAAGCTGCAGTAAGAGATGTGGTCTACTCCAGCAGTGCCGTGGCGCCTACAGGAAACAGGGTATTTACCATTACAGCTGGGAACTCGGGCTTGTCTGATTCAGGGAATACACGTATCACTATTGATGCATCAGCTTGTGAACCTTGTGAGGCGGGTAATGTTGCTCCCGCCCTTAATTCGGAAGTGCCCACGGCCTTTTGTGCTGATGAAACATTGATTCCCCTGGATTCTTATACGGAAAGCAGTCCCCCAACAGGAACCGCTCTCACCTGGAGTGTTAACCCTGATCCTTTAGTTACAGACGGATGGGTTGCAGGAGATCAAATCCCCACCCCCGGCACCTATTATGGCTTCTTTTACGATTCGGCGAACACCTGCGCCAGCCCCACCCTGGTGATCACCCTTGCCCAAAACGCCAGGCCCTCCATCACCTCCACCACAGGAGGGGAGAGCTGTGGCCCGGCTGCCCTTACGCTTTTTGCCGAAGGGGAAACGCCCAACAGCGCCACGGCTCCGGACATCCTCTGGTATGAACTTCCCACAGGGGGAGGCCCGATTTTTACGGGCCCCGAGTTTACGACCCCTGAGCTCTCGTCTTCACGCTCCTATTGGGTAGAGGCCACGGCCAATGGATGTACCTCTTCCCCCAGGAGGGAGGTTGTGGCGCTTATCCAGGTACCGGCCAATCCCGGAACGCCCAACAGCGGGGTAGCCGCCTGCAGCGACCCTGACAATGGCCCGGAAGCTATTGACCTGGATGATCGGCTGACAGGGGCTGATCCAGGGACGTGGACCTTTAACGACGGGCCTGTTGTCATTTCGATTGAACCGGGGAACCTGGTCAATTTTACTGGAGTACCTGACGGCACGTACGTTTTTAGATATACTGTAGAAGGGGAGTTTCCCTGTACGGATGCCTTTGTGGATCTGGAGGTTACGGTCAATGCCTGTGATGTGGATACGGATGGGGATGGTTTGTTGGATGGCATTGAAGCATCCCTGGGCACGGATCCGAACAACCCGGATACGGATGGGGATGGGATCGAGGATGGGGTGGAAGTAGGCCCGGATACAGTTAACCCACTGAATGAAGATGACGATGAATTTATCGATGCCCTGGATTCCAATGTCCTGGATGCAGATGGGGATCTTGTCAATGACCAGCAGGATCCGGCCAATACCAATCCGTGTATCCCCAATGCAGGCAGCCCGGCTTGCGTGAACCTGGCCATAACGAAAACCGCAAATGATACCCGGGTGGAAGTAGGGCAGGAGTTAGTCTTTACCATTGTCCTGGACAATCTTGGATCCGGAGGGGTTACCGATATCGAAGTAGGGGATTTTTTGGAGACGGGTTTTTCCTATGTATCACATTCGGCTTCCTTCGGGGGATATGATCCTGAAACGGGGATATGGAGCATTCCGGTTGTTGGCCCATTGGCCTCGGAATCCCTGGAGATCCGTGTAATAGTTCTGGAAGGTGGGGTCTATTCGAATACGGCAGAGTTACTTGCCTCCGTTCCTGATGACGTTACGCCCGAAAACAACCAGAGCACGGTCAACCTTCAGCCCGCCGTCGGAGAGGGAGAGGATTTGCTCCTTGACAAGTATGCAGCCGTCGGGGATGGCCCCGGAAACATAGGAAGGTTTCAACGGGGAATTGTGAGACCCCTGGAAGGTCAAACGGTGATCTTTCTGGTGGTCCTGCGTAATGGGTCGGCGAATGTTTCCGCCACCAATATTCGTGTAGAGGACCTGATCCTCCCGGTGGAGCAGAGCGGGTTTGAATACCTCTATCACACTTTTTCTCCCATCCCAGGAAATTCCTATGACCGGGATACCGGGATCTGGGTAATATCGGATCTTCAGCCCGGAGAGCAGGCAGAGCTGCGGATCGCAGTGACCGTACCAAGGGAAGGGGATTTTGTCAATACGGCCCGGATAATCAGCCCGGAACCCCTTGAAGGGCAGGAAGACAATTATCAGGATAGTATAGATGTGGACGTAAATGTAGTTACTGAAGCAGATCCCGGATTTGTCTTTAATCAATTCTCCCCTAATGGAGATGGAGTGAATGATTTCCTGGTCGTTCGAGACATTGCCACCTTCCCGGGCAATTCGATCCGGATCTTCAACCGCTACGGCCAACAGGTTTTCCAGGCATCTGATCTTAGTGAAGATGAAATATGGGACGGCAATGACAACGGGAAACAGGTACCGAAAGGCACCTATTACTATATTCTGGAATTGGGCCCCGATCAGGAGGTCGCAAAAGGATGGATTCAACTAATCCGATAGTCTGAATTGGTTAAAATCCTTGTCAGGTATTTCCCAGGAGTTGGCAAGATTGTGAAGTCTTAAAGAGAACCTCTGTAAACCTCTAAATAACAAGGCTTGATCGATAAAATGCACTAATTCCATCTACATATACCACTAAAACAATTCCGTTGACAGGCCTTCTGGTCCATTACACAACAAAAGTTAATTGTTGCTGCTTCAAGCGTATACTTTTATCTGTTAGTTGAGGTATCCATTGGATACGAATCTAGCTATAAACTACCTGTATGTCCTGTACAATCAGCCGCATACCTGCCATATTTTTGGTAAGCCTTATAGTCTTATGGGGATCCATCGAGAATCTTCAGGCTCAAGTAGGGGTGGGTGCTAACTTTGGAATTGAAGCTGATGTGTATTCTGGGGATGTCCTATCTGGTGCAACCTCGGATGACTGGTTCTATAACACAGTATCTGGATTTGGCGTAGTAGATGAAGCTACGGCACTGACCAATGGATATGCCGCTCAGTTAGCTGCGGGGAACAATATTTCTTTTGACCTGCGTCAAAGTATTCCAAATTACTTTACGAATAGCGGTTTTATTTGGTACAGTACGCGATATGGAAGGGACTATACAAATCTGGCTACGAACGATTTAACATCTTTTACCGGTGGGAAGAATGGTGGAAACCCACAGACGGACTGGACCATTGGGGCGGGAGCTGTTTCAAGTAAAACGGATATTGTGGATTCCGGGGTGCATATGCGACGTGACGGGGACCAGGTCACTGACGATCTATGGGTTGACCTGATGGTCTCTACACTTTCCTCATCGGGGAACCACTTCATAGATTTCGAACTCTTTGTTTCTGAAATCGAGGCCTCTGGATCGGGATTCATAAATTCAGGTACGCAGGAAGGTCATACTGCCTGGGAATTCGATGGAAGTGGGAACGTCACCCAAATTGGCGATATGGTCATCGGATTTGCGTATAGCGGTGGTGGTGTATCAGGGGTAGAAGTAAGACTTTGGGTAGACCGAAGTATTTTCAACCCGGGAACATCCCCGGGAGGTACTTCCACATTTACCTGGGGAAGCGACATCGATGGGGGTAGTACATATGGGTATGGTCAGATCACCGTACCTCCGGGAGCGCTCTTCAGCAATGTAAATACTTCCGCCACACAGGCTCCGCCATGGGGAACGACCAATACTTCGGGATATTCCACTCAGTACCTGGCGGGTTATCTTGCCGAAGTCGCGATAAACTTTACGCAACTTGGGTTTGATCCAAGGGCCCTGTTTGGAAGCGGAGCAGCCTGTGATTCCCCTTTCAGTGCTGTTCTGACCAAATCGAGGAATTCTTCATCCTTTACCTCTGCCTTGAGTGATTTTGCAGGCCCATATGATTTTTTGGGAAGTGCTTCCGGCACCCAGGTAGATACAGAAATCATAGACCCCGGAGCATTTGATTCGTGTCAATCTGGGGAAACACGGACCTTACGTGCTAATTTTAACTCGCCCAGCGCTGAGTATACCTGGTATTCGCTTACCCCGGGGGTAGTATTCCCAGCCAATGGATCTGATACGATTACCGGTCTCGCATTATATGAAGTTACTATTGATACACCAGGAGATTACCAACTGGGCATTGCGCCATTGGTGGGTTGTAATCCGGTTACCGACAATTCAAACATCCTTGGCGTATGGAGTATTCCATGCCCTAATACTGATAGTTATAACCTCTTCAAAGACAACACGCTGAATGTTGCCGCTCCGGGAGTCCTGGATAATGATACAGATTCAGACCCATCTGATTCGTTAAGCGTGACCACTACAGCTGTTGTCGATGTTACCAATGGAAGCCTTACCCTGAATGCGGACGGGAGTTTTCAATACATTCCCAACCCAGGTTACGTGGGAACGGACAGCTTTACCTATGAGGTTTGTGATTCATATGGTCTCTGTGCTACTGCCGTAGTAAGCCTTAGTATTGGTTCAGGAGCGGTAATAACCAATCGACGGATCACCTACCGTGTAAATCCGAATTGATTCCAGCCAATCACCCATCTTTCGAGGAAATTTTGGGATCCTTCAACTGACTTTTTCATGGCAGTGTATTCGTCTCCTAGCCATTATGAGCCGGGCCCTAATCGATAAAATGCACGCAGATGTCGTCAAGTGACCTCAGAAATCTGACCCTATACATTGCATTTGTGATCCTACACAACAATTATTTTCCTCCCCCTGGTCTACGGGTAATTTTGTAGGGTGTGAAAATACCACAAATGAATAATTATCAGCATGTAAGCCCGAAAGAGACTCTGATGATCCACTCAAAAAGGATTGGGGGAGGCCATGTGCTTAAAGTGAATTCAAAGAGGAAAAGATCCCTGTTAGATATATCTCCTACCAACCCAACCATTGCAAAATCTAGTACCATGAAAAAGTTAGTTCTACTGCTTTTTTTCCTACTGGCCTCGAGCTGGGGCTTTGCCCAGACCACGGTCAACCTGGCCGACCAGTGTAACTGTGAAGTGCTCAGTGGAACCGCGGTCACCGCAGCCGGTGCCACTGCGCCAACAGGGGCAGATCTTGGGGATATCTATGTGAATACGAACACGGGTACGATTTATTTCTGGGATGGGGATTCCTGGGAGTTGACCGCTATTGATACGAATACCACCAATACAAGCTTTGCGGTTGTTGGAACGGACCTCGTGATTACGGATTCGGATGGCAATACAGTTAGTGTACCCGTGGCAGATATCGGGACTCTTACCAATACTGATGACCAAACGGCGGCAGAGGTCACGTATGATAATACAACTTCAGGCCTTGCTGCTATTGATGTACAGGATGCCATCGATGAGATCAACGGTTTGGCCGGTACGGTTTCCCTGTCGGACAACGGGGACGGGACCTATGATTTTACGGATGCAGCCG
>CBFCWO010000069.1:0-15046 GCA_965601625.1 uncultured Flavobacteriaceae bacterium
ATGTGATCAATAAAAAGAATCCTAGATTTAAACAAAGACAGGGGTAGTTATGGCAAGAATTGCAGGTGTTGACATACCAAAACAGAAAAGAGGCGTCATTGCCCTTACCTACATTTACGGTATCGGTAAGAGCCGGGCACATGAAATCCTCGATAGGGCTAAAGTAAGCGAGGATACCAAGGTAAACGACTGGTCGGACGACGAGATCGGCCGAATTCGGGAAGCTGTATCCGCTTATACGATTGAAGGGGAACTGCGTTCAGAGACCCAGTTGAACATCAAGCGCCTGATGGATATTGGATGCTACCGGGGTATTCGTCACAGGATCGGCCTTCCCCTGAGGGGCCAACGGACCAAGAACAATTCCAGGACCCGTAAAGGAAAACGTAAGACAGTAGCCAACAAGAAGAAGGCCACCAAATAAAATAAGTAGATCAGGTCCAGAGGAGTATTCAAAACGACTGCTTCGTTTTAACGCAATACTGCTCAGCCTGATACGGAGATTCAAAGCGATATGGCAAAAACAGGTTCAAAATCATCAAAAACTACCAAGAAGCGGAAAGTACTGGTGGAATCCAATGGGGAAGCGCACATTACCGCTTCCTTCAACAATATCATCATCTCTCTTACCAATAAGAAGGGGGATGTGATTTCCTGGTCGTCTGCCGGGAAGATGGGCTTCCGTGGTTCTAAGAAGAACACGCCCTATGCAGCACAAATTGCCGCTGAGGAGTGTTCCAAGATCGCACATGAGGCCGGACTGCGCAAGGTGAAGGTCTATGTAAAAGGGCCCGGGAATGGCAGGGAGTCTGCTATCCGGACCATCCACAATGCAGGTATCGAAGTTACCGAGATCATCGATGTAACCCCGCTGCCGCACAACGGATGCCGTCCACCCAAACGCAGAAGGGTATAATCAGGAATTAATCAGATTTTTTCACTGAGGGTGCCGTTACGGTTATCGAAGGATTCGCCTTAATTCATAACCGCACCTTCTAAACATTAGAAAATGGCAAGATATACAGGACCAAAATCAAAGATAGCCCGCAAATTCGGCGAGGCTATTTTCGGAGACGACAAGGCCTTCGAAAAAAAGAGCTATCCTCCCGGGATGCACGGAAACAACCGTCGCCGCGGGAAGAAATCAGAATACGCGATTCAGCTTCAGGAAAAGCAAAAAGCCAAATACACCTACGGCATTCTGGAGCGTCAGTTCCGCAACCTTTTTGAGAAAGCCACCCGGAGCAAGGGAGTAACCGGTGAGGTGTTGCTGCAGCTTTGCGAAGCACGCCTGGACAACGTGGTATACCGATTCGGGATTGCACCTTCACGTCGGGCAGCCCGCCAGCTGGTAGGCCACCGTCATATTACCGTAAACGGCGAGGTGGTAAACATACCATCCTATTCCCTCAAGCCAGGAGATGTTGTAGGGGTTCGAGAAAAATCCAAATCCCTTCAAGTCATCGAAGATTCCCTTTCCTCCAAAAGCAGTGTTTACGAGTGGATTAGCTGGAACTCCGATAAGAAGGAGGGAACTTTTGTTTCTGTTCCTGAGCGGATCCAGATCCCTGAAAACATCAAGGAACAGCTGATTGTCGAGTTATACTCTAAATAAACAACACACATCCGATTATGGCATTATTTAATTTTCAGAAGCCCGATAAAGTTATTATGATCGACTCCACGGATTTCGAGGGGAAGTTTGAATTCCGCCCTTTGGAACCCGGTTATGGTCTTACTGTCGGGAACGCGCTGAGAAGAGTGCTGCTGGCTTCCCTGGAAGGGTTTGCCATCACCTCTGTGCGCATTGATAAGGTGGAACATGAATTTTCGGTGATCGAGGGTGTTGTGGAAGATGTTACCGAAATCATTCTGAACCTGAAGCAAGTTCGTTTTAAGCGGCAGATCGACGATGTAAACGAGGAAACCGTATCCATTTCGGTAAGCGGAAAGGATCAACTGACCGCCGGGGATTTTCAGAAGTTTATCTCAGGATTCCAGGTGCTGAATCCGGACCTGGTGATCTGCAATATGGATCCCAAGGTGAGCATCAATATGGAGATCATCATCGAAAAAGGCCGTGGATATGTTCCCGCTGAGGAGAACAAGAAGTCCAGTGCCCCCCTGGGAAGCATTGCGGTTGACTCCATCTTTACGCCTGTTCGTAATGTGAAGTACAGCATCGAGAACTATCGGGTGGAACAAAAGACGGATTACGAGAAACTGGTTTTTGAGATTTCCACCGATGGATCCATCCATCCGAAACAAGCCCTGACCGAGGCGGCAAAAGTCCTGATCCACCACTTTATGCTCTTCTCAGATGAGCGTATTACCCTGGAGGCTGACGAAATTGCCCAGACGGAAACCTATGATGAAGAATCCCTTCATATGCGTCAGCTCCTGAAGACAAAATTGGTCGACATGGACCTTTCGGTACGTGCCCTGAACTGTCTTAAGGCAGCTGAGGTAGATACCCTGGGAGACCTTGTGGCTTTCAACAAGAACGACCTGATGAAATTCAGGAACTTCGGGAAGAAGTCACTGACTGAGCTGGAAGAGCTTGTGATCAACAAGGGCCTGAACTTTGGAATGGATTTGACAAAATATAAATTGGATAAGGATTAAGCAGGGCATTTGGCGCGATGCGAATCGCCCGGCGAAATTATATAAGCGATGAGACACGGAAAGAAATTCAATCACCTGGGCAGGAAGACGGCGCATAGAAGGGCTATGCTGGCCAACATGGCCTGTTCCCTGATTGAGCATAAAAGGATCAATACCACTACGGCAAAGGCCAAAGCGCTTAAGCAGTTTGTAGAACCCCTGATCACCAGATCCAAGGCTGAGAACAATCAGACGGCCGAGAAGGGAACGCACAACCGCCGGATCGTATTCAGCAGCCTGCGCAACAAGCATGCGGTTACAGAACTCTTCAGTACTGTGGCAGAAAAGGTGGGAGACCGTCCCGGAGGATATACCCGGATCATCAAGCTCGGGAACCGGTTGGGAGATAATGCAGATATGGCGATGATCGAGCTGGTTGATTTCAATGAGCTGTACAATGCTGACAAGCCGAAAAAGAAATCCACGAGACGTAGCCGTCGTTCCAAGGCGAAGAAGGATGCTCCTGAGCAGGCAGTAGCTGCGGAAACTGCAGTGGAGGAGAACAATGCACCGGAAGCGACTTCAGAAGCTGCTGAAGCAGCGGCAGAGGCGCCCGTAGCTGAGCCTCAGGTTGAGGAAGCGGAAGAAGCTCCCAAGAAAGCTCCTGAAGCGGAAGCGAAAGCGGCTGAGGAAGCACCGAAAGCTGAAAGTGAGGCACCTGAGGAGGAAGAGGAGAAGAAAGACGATGCAGATGCCTAAACTGCAGGTTTTTAAAAGTTATAAACAAGGAAAGGATAGCCCTGAATGGCTATCCTTTTTTTATGTTATTTTGTTATTGAACAACTAAACACGGAGATTTTACTTATGACAAAGTATCAGGCGAAAAGAAAAGCATTGATCTTGCTTGCAGACGGAACTATATTCTACGGCAAAGCCGTGGGAGACCAGGAGGGAACGGCCTTTGGAGAGGTTTGTTTCAATACCGGGATGACCGGGTATCAGGAAATTTTCACGGATCCTTCCTACTTCGGTCAGCTTATGGTGACCACCAATGCCCATATTGGGAATTACGGGGCCAAGGCATCCGAAGTAGAATCAGACGGGGTGAAGATCGCCGGCCTGATCTGCAAGAATTTCAGTTACCAGTACAGCCGGCCTGATGCCGATTTCAGCCTGCAGGAGTTTCTGGATGCTAACGGTCTTTTTGCCATCTCAGATGTGGATACCCGAGCCCTGGTGAGCTATATCCGCGACAATGGGGCCATGAATGCGGTGATCTCCACACGGGTGGATGACCTGGAGGGACTGAAAGCAGAACTGGCTGAAATCCCGAATATGGAAGGGCTCGAACTCGCTTCCCGTGTTTCCACCAGGGAACCCTACTTTGAAGGGGATCCCAGTGCCTCTGTACGTATTGCGGCCCTGGACATCGGGATCAAAAAGAACATCCTGAGAAATCTCGCGAAGCGCGGGGCCTATATTCAGGTTTTTCCCCACGACACCCCTTTTAAGACCCTGGAGGCCTGGAATCCTGACGGCTATTTCATCTCTAACGGCCCGGGGGATCCTCAGCCGCTAAAGGATGCGGTGGCAACGGCCAAAGACATTATCAAATCCGGGAAACCGCTTTTCGGCATTTGCCTGGGCCATCAGGTCATTGCCCTGGCCAATGGGGTAAGCACCTATAAGATGCACCACGGACACCGGGGGATCAACCATCCGGTCATGAACTTGCTTACAGGCAAAGGGGAAATAACCTCCCAGAACCATGGATTTGCGATCAACCGGGAGGAGACTGAAGCCCATCCGGAACTGGAAATCACCCATATCCACCTGAATGATCAGACGGTAGCCGGGATCCGGATGAAGGACAAAAAAGTCTTTTCGGTCCAGTATCACCCCGAGGCCAGCCCCGGACCCCACGATGCGGAATACCTTTTTGACCAGTTCTTTGAATGGATTCAGGAGAGCGTGTCCAGTGATGCAGTGGTCTAACCCCCTAAGGGCGGGATGCCATTTTTCTGGAAATCATAACCCCTAACAACTGACAAACCTAATAGATATGAGTATTATAATTGATGTACACGCCAGGCAGATTTTTGATTCCCGCGGAAACCCCACGGTTGAAGTGGACGTGCTAACCGAGAACGGGGTGCTTGGCAGGGCTGCAGTCCCTTCGGGTGCTTCCACAGGAGAGCACGAGGCTGTTGAACTTCGGGACGGCGGAAAGGACTTTATGGGCAAAGGCGTACTGAAGGCGGTATCCAATGTCAACACGAGCATTGCCGAAGCCGTTCGCGGGATGCTGGTATTCGATCAGAACAAGATCGACCAGGCCATGATAGACCTGGATGGCACCCCGAATAAATCCAAGCTGGGTGCAAATGCCATTCTGGGGGTATCCCTTGCGGTGGCCAAGGCTGCAGCAGCAGAACTCGGGATGTCCCTTTACCGATACGTAGGAGGGGTAAGCGCCAATACGCTGCCCGTGCCCATGATGAACATCATAAACGGGGGGTCTCACTCGGATGCCCCTATTGCGTTCCAGGAATTCATGATCATGCCCGTCAGGGCGAGCAGCTTCTCTCATGCCCTGCAAATGGGCACGGAGATCTTCCACCACCTGAAGAAGGTGCTTCATGGGCGGAATCTCAGCACTGCTGTGGGGGATGAAGGTGGTTTCGCCCCGGCCCTGGATGGAACAGAGGATGCCCTGGATACTATCGGAAAGGCGGTAGAACAGGCAGGCTATGCCATGGGGGAGGAAGTCATGATTGCCCTGGACTGCGCCGCCGCGGAATTCTATGTGGACGGAAAATACGACTACACCAAATTTGAAGGGGATAAAGGGGCTGTTCGTACTTCAGCAGAACAGGCGGATTATCTGGCCGCCCTCTGTGAGAAATACCCGATTATTTCCATTGAGGATGGGATGGATGAAAACGACTGGGACGGTTGGAAAGTCCTTACGGACAAGATCGGGAAGAAGGTGCAACTGGTGGGGGATGACCTCTATGTCACCAATGTGGAGCGCCTTTCCAGGGGTATTGAGGAAGGCATAGCAAACTCCATCCTGATCAAGGTAAACCAGATTGGCACCCTGACGGAAACCATCGCTGCGGTGAACATGGCCAAGAATGCCGGATATACCTCTGTGATGTCCCACCGCTCAGGTGAGACGGAGGACAACACCATTGCAGATCTCGCAGTTGCCCTCAATACCGGGCAGATAAAAACGGGGTCCGCCTCCCGCAGCGACCGGATGGCCAAGTATAACCAGTTATTGCGCATTGAGGAGGAGTTGGGCACTGTGGCCTACTTCCCTGGTGTTGAAGCCTTTAAGGTCGAGCGATAATTTATCGGTTATTTAACTAAAAAAAAGACCTTGGTAACAAGGTCTTTTTTATTTTTCCCTCCCTAAGTCCAGCCTGGTTTTGGACTTTTCAAATACAAAGCGATTGTCCAAAAGATTCCTTTTTGTAGCGGCAGAAAATGACGCCCTCCCGGATTGCAAGGCAGGTGGGATGGGCGATGTCGTCCGGGATGTCCCCCGGGAGATTGCAGCGCGTGGCGATGAGGTCGTGGTGGTGGTGCCTTCCTATGGAAGGTTGCACCAAGAAGGGACCCTGGTAGGGCAGCTGGAATTCTCCCTGCGCGGGATGCCATACCAGGCTGCCCTGTATGAAGTGGCGCCTAAAAAGGCCGTGCCGAATATAACGCATTATGTGATCCATCACCCGGAGATTGAGGCCGGGCAGATTGCCCATATGTATCACCACGACCCGGAGGAGCCTTTTTATTCCGATGCGATCAAGTTCATTATTTTTTGCACGGCTGTGGCAGCCGGTGTTCAACAGCATGCTTTTGGGAAAGTAGGGCTGATCCACCTGCACGACTGGCATAGCAGCCTGTTGCTTTTCCTCAGAGCCTTCCACCCTGATTTTCCGGGCCTCAAACCCATCCGGTTTGTCTACAGTATTCACAACCTTGCCATTCAGGGCATCCGTCCGCTTAGCGGGAATTATTCTGCCCTGGAAACCTGGTTTCCCGGTATTCATTATGACAGGACCTCCCTGGAGGACAAAAGATACCCTGACTGTATGAACCTCATGGCCCTTGGGATCCGACTGGCAGACGCCGTACACACGGTGTCGCCCACCTATATGAAGGATATCATGAAGCCCAGCACACCTCCTGAATTCATAGGGGGCGAAGGCCTGGAGCGGGATCTCCAGCAGGCCCACCGGGAGGAGCGTTTGTTTGGTATCCTCAATGGCTGCAATTACAGGAATATTCGAAGCGCTGAACCCGGCAACCTCTTTCCGGGCGCTATCAGGGCCATTTTCCATTGGCTGCAGATGGAGGACAAAAAATACAAGGCGGATTTTCTGGCCCACACCGGGGAGAAGGTGATCGAATTTATGGAACACCCCCCTGAAATAATTTGCTCCAGTGTAGCCCGGCTGACGGAACAAAAATTCTATTTCTACAAGAATACGCCCGATAGTTTCCGCATGCTGCTCACAAAACTCAAGGAGGTAGGAGGCATTTACATCCTCCTCGGAACGGGTGCACCTGAGTATGAAGCGTATTTCCGGGAGGTGAGCTACCAGTATCCGAACTTTGTGTTTATCAACGCACAGAGCGAGGACCTGATAGACTCCATTTACCTGGAATCCGATTTGTATCTCATGCCGAGCCTCTTCGAGCCCTGTGGGATCAGCCAAATGTTGGCCATGCGAAATGGCAATCCCTGCCTGGCCCATGCCACCGGGGGGCTGAAGGATACCATTGAGCACCTGAAAACCGGTTTCCTGTTTGGGGGGACGTCCTACGGGGACACCCTGACAGATTTGGAACGGGTTTTTGATCAGGCCATTGCGCTTTTCTTCCAGGACCCTGAGGGGTGGGAAAACATGCGCTCCCGTGCCCGCAGGAAACGTTTCACCTGGAAGAAATCCGTAGACCGGTATTACCGGGATCTCTACCAACTGTCCTGAGATAAGCAGCCTGCCTGAAGCCCTGTTAAGAAAGCCATAAAGAGGGTTCGCGAATTGTTAAAAAGCGGGCAATTTGCTATTTTTACAGGACGTACAAAACCTAAGAAATATTGATAATGGCAGACAAAGCAACGCTATCCCTCGGAGGGAACACCTATGAGTTTCCCGTCGTGGAAGGAACCGAAAATGAACTGGCAATAGACATCAAGTCCCTTAGGGGATCGACCGGTCTTATCACCCTGGACCCGGGGTACAAGAACACGGGTTCCTGTGAGAGTGCCATTACATTTCTCGACGGGGAGAAAGGGATCCTGCGGTATCGGGGATATTCCATCGAAGAGCTGGCGGAGAAAGCAGATTTCCTCGAAGTTGCTTATTTGCTGATCTTCGGGGAGCTGCCCAACAAAGAGGAGCTCGAAAAGTTCCATGCCGATATCAAGGCCGAATCCCATGTGGATGAGGAAATGAAGAAGATCCTTGACGGTTTTCCGAAGTCAGCCCACCCAATGGGCGTGCTTTCCTCCCTTACAAGTGCTTTGGTCGCCTTTAATCCATCAGCCGTGGATGTTACCTCGGAGGAAGACCTCTATCACGCCATTGTGCGGCTGTTGGCAAAATTCCCGGTCCTGGTTTCCTGGACCCTCAGGAAGAAGATGGGACTTCCCCTGGACTATGGTGATGACTCCCTGGGATATGTACAGAACATCCATAAGATGATGTTTAAAAGGCCCAACCGGGAGTACCAACTGAACGAGACTGTCATTGAAGCCCTGGACAAACTGCTGATCCTTCACGCGGACCACGAGCAGAATTGTTCCACTTCCACGGTGCGCATTGTCGGCTCTTCACACGCCGGTCTTTTTGCCTCCATTTCTGCAGGTATTTCAGCCCTGTGGGGACCCTTGCATGGAGGAGCAAATATGGCAGTGCTCAATATGCTGGAAGCCATTCAGGCCGATGACGGAGATACCAAAAAATATATGGCGAAGGCCAAGGACAAGAACGATCCGTTCCGGCTGATGGGCTTCGGACACCGGGTCTATAAGAATTTTGACCCCAGGGCCCGTATCATCAAAAAGGCCGCAGATGAAGTGCTGGGTCAGCTCGGGGTGGAAGATCCCATCCTCGACATCGCTAAAGGGCTGGAGAAGGAAGCCCTGGAAGATCCCTACTTTGTAGAGCGCAAGCTTTATCCCAACGTGGATTTCTATTCAGGCATCATCTACCGGGCCATGGGGATTCCCGTGGAAATGTTCACGGTGATGTTTGCACTCGGACGCTTGCCCGGATGGATTGCCCAATTCCGTGAAATGCGCCTGAACAATGAGCCAATCGGCAGGCCCCGGCAGGTATACGTAGGGGAGAACCTCAGGGCTTTTAAACCACTGAACAAGCGGTAGGAAGTGATGGAATTATCGCGTAAAGGGCTCCCGTTTCAGGAGCCCTTTTTCGTATCTTGCAGCCACCAAATCCAGGATTGACTATGTTTGATTTACGCATTAAAGACGAGACTTCCCCATTGAAGTCCGTGGTCCTGGGCACGGCAGAAGCTTCTGGCCCCATGCCCGCCCCGGAAGATGCCTATGACCCGAAATCCCTTGAGCATATCCTGGCCGGGACCTATCCGGAGGAAGCAGATATGATCCGGGAAATGGATGGCTTTGAAGCAGTGCTTAAAAAACACGGGGTACAGGTGTTTCGCCCGGAGATCATACAGGATTGCAACCAGATCTTTTCAAGGGATATCGCTTTTGTGGTGGATAACAAACTGGTGGAAGCCAAGATCCTCCCGGATCGGGAACGCGAGTTTGAGGCGATTACACACGTGCTTGCCTATCTGGAGGACTCCCAGATCCTGGTGCCCCCGGAGGAAGTGCATGTGGAGGGAGGGGATGTCATGCCCTGGCATGAGTATCTGTTTGTGGGCACCTATACCCAACCTGATTATCGGGACTATATTACCGCCCGGACCAATCAGGAAGCGGTGGACTACCTGAAGGAGCACTTTCCAAACCGCGAGGTCAAAGCTTTTGAATTGCGGAAATCCAATACAGACGCCCGCAGGAATGCACTTCACCTGGACTGTTGTTTCCAGCCCGTGGGAAGGGATTTGGCCATCCTTCACAAAAACAGCTTTATCCATGAAAAGGATCACCAGTGGCTTGTGGATCATTTTGGTCCGGATAAGGTTTTTGAGATCAGCGATGAGGAGATGTACCGCATGTTCAGCAACGTCTTTTCCATCTCGCCTGAGGTGGTTGTTTCCGACCAGAGCTTTGCACGACTGAATGCCTGGCTGAGGGAACGCGGACTCACCGTAGAGGAGATCCCGTATCAGGAAGTGGGAAAACAGGGAGGACTTCTCCGCTGCAGCACCCTCCCCCTGGAACGCGGGTGACCCTGACCTGTAGTTTTTTTGTCACTTCCACCCGGATGCATTCCTGGCATTTTGACGCTGCGTAGAGCGAAAAATTGACCTTTTTTCATGGGCATTTGGGTGGATCGATGAACGCCGGAAAATAGACGCTATACCGAATCATTTTTGTTACAAAATCATATCGGAATTACCTACATTAGCGCCACGCTATTGTATATCCCATGCAGATTACCAATACCATCCTGATGGTGCGTCCGGTGAATTTCCGGATGAACGAGCAAACCGCAGTGAATAACTTCTTCCAGGAGGATCTCGACCTGCGCAGTTCTGAGATCAATCGTAAGGCCCAGGCGGAATTTGACGCCTTTGTGGACAAATTACGAGAAGCCGGGGTGGAGGTAATCGTGGTGGATGACCGGCCGGAGACGGATACCCCGGATTCCATCTTTCCCAACAACTGGGTTTCCTTCCACGAAAACGGCAGGGTGGTGGTCTACCCCATGTTTGCTGAAAACCGTCGCAAGGAACGGCGGGAGGATATCTTCGATATATTGGAAGAACATGGCTTCGAGATCCGCGAGGTCATGGACTATACGGCGGCAGAGCAGGACGGGATTTTTTTGGAGGGTACCGGCAGCATTCTTAAGGACCGGGTGCATCAAAAGGCCTACTGCGCCCTTTCAGACCGGGCGGACGAAGGACTCTTTATTGAATTCTGTGAGGACTTCCAGGCGGCCCCTGTTATTTTTACGGCCAATCAGTCTGTGGACGGCAAACGGCTGCCCATATACCATACCAATGTGATGATGTGCGTGGCCGAAGACTTTGCGGTGATTTGCCTGAATGCGATTGATGACAAAAAAGAGCGCAAGCAGGTGGTGGATCACCTCAGGAAAGACGGGAAGGAAATCATCGAGATCTCTGAGGCACAGATGCATTCCTTTGCGGGCAATATGCTGCAGGTGCTGGGCAGGGACGGAGAGCGTCTTATGGTGATGAGCCAGTCGGCCCGGGATTCCCTGAACCCCGATCAGGTGGCCCGCATTGAGAAAACTTCCAGGATCATATCCAGCCCCCTGCATACCATAGAGGCCTGTGGTGGCGGCAGCGCCCGGTGCATGATGGCAGAGGTCTTCCTGCCGAGAAGTAATTCCTGACCTTAATTTTCCGAATAAAGGGGCAGGTTCAGGGTTTTTTTGACGGAAATCGCAGGTGTATCCGTACCCGATTCCCTGTAGGTCAGCATCAGTTGATAAAACTCATAATTTTCCGGAATGGTCAGTTCCAGGCTGCTTGCCCTGCCCAGTGATTTCAGGGCAATCGGTTCCCCAAACCAGCCGCGCTTGATCAGGAACCATTCGTAGTCTGCTCCCTCCCCGGGTGTGGGATCCCGCCAGGCCTCTGCTTCATATCGCTTGGCGTAATAGGTGACCTTATCGCCCGCGTAAAGGGGGACTGCGGGCCTCAGGATGGAGATGCTTCCCGATGCCTCCTTCAGGGGACCATCTGCCCAGCGGGAAGCCAGATTGTAATAGGTGCGTTTTGGTTGCCCCCTGTGATTGAGCAGCCCATCGAAAGTAACGTGATTCGCCTCCCATTGGTCCTGCCAGGATCGGATGACTGCATGGGGTGTTGAAACATGGTCCAGATCGGCCACCCTCGCATCGGCTATATAATAGGGCAGGTCGTACGGGTTGTTTATTTTATGGAAACGGCTTATATCGGTCGAATCCCGAAGGATCAGGCCCAGGGCGTCCAGCGGGATCCCTGCCTGCCGAACCCCCTCTAAAAATGCCCCGGTTCCCTGTGTGATTTCAAAATCAGCGAATACCCGCCGCTCCGGGTCCCTGTTTTTGATTTCCCTGCAGAGGTCAGCGAACCAGGTCAGGAAGGCCTCGCGCTGTCTATCCAGGGCAGGACGGGCATACTGCTTTCGAAGGACACTCCACACAGGGTTGCCCAGGTTCCAGGCAATGATATTCGGTTGGTCTTTGTAGCGCTCAATACGGCTTAATACAGATTCCCGCACCGCGGCCATTGCGTCCGGATCGGCTTGAAAATCCAGCGTATCCGGAATTTTGAAGCTGTAGATCACCTCCAGATCCTGTTCGTTGGATATGCGCAGCAGGTTGTAGGTATATACCCCCGGATCTTCAATCCGCACCGTATTGACCCCCGCCTGTTTCAATTCCCTGAAATCCCTTTCCAGGGTGGGACGGTCCAGGATGTAGTGGCTGCTGAACCAGCGCTGTCCCTTTTTGTAATGTACCCCGCGGATGGGATCCTCCGGCATCTCCAGAGGGGTATACGGGTTGCCTTTTGCCGTGGCAGTATCCGTTAAGCGCCGAATTTTACTTTTAGGGATCGAGCGGGTCCATTCCTGAAGGGGTTTCAGCGATCCCGTCCAGTCCAGATACGGCCGTTCGTATTCCACACCAGCAGGGATATTCCGGTCCCATTTGCTGTGAAAGAACACCCAGGCTTTGATTTCCCTGTATTCAGATGCAGAATGCTTCAGGGCGTCTTCGAGCCATAGCTCCCGGTCCCCTCCAAGGTCCAGGGAGCCAAACTCCCCCAGCATTACGGGAATATCGGGAAGGATTTTAAAGGCTTCCTCAAAGGGTTCGTATAGTGCTTCGAATTCGTACCACGCTCCGTCCTGATTCAGGGTTCCATAATTCAGTAAGGTCACCCCAATCCAGTCCACATAGGCTTCCCCCGGGAAATAGGTCTTGACATTTTCATACGTAAAAGGGTTCCATACCCAGATCACGTTGAATGCCCCCAGTGCCATAAATCGATCATGTACGTATCGCCAGGCCTGTTTAAAGTCAGCCGGGCTATTTCCCCCGGTTTCGGACCAGGGGTAGGCCGGATTGTCAAATTCATGGGCAAACCTCAAGAATATCGGGGCTTGAAAGGATTTTAGGTCCTGAGCAAATCGATCGATATACCCATCGAACTCCCCTTCTAAGATCCGCTGGAAAACCCGGCGGTTCCCCTGTATGTCGGGAATGGAATCCGCTTGCATAAAATCGTTCATCCAGGGTTCCCAGGTGATCATGGGCCAGGAACCGGAGTCGAGAACCTCCTCGACCAACGCTTTGGGCATTTGGTTGGAAGGGCCGTCCCCCCAGGCCACATAATGGGAGATCAGGTCAAAATCCTGTTGTAGTCCCGCTTCCAGGTTCCTCAGGGTATCCATATCGGTGATTCCGTCGGGTTTGGAGGGATAGAAAATACCAGTATAATCAGGTCCTTTCCGGGGCTTAGGTATTCCCGGGGTGATACCTTCCCATTGGCGATACAGGTAGCGATCCAGGGAAAAAGCAGTCAGCAGGACACCCAGCAGGAGGACTGGGAGCGCCGCCCTTCGGGTCCAGCGAAAAACAAAGCGGCCGATCTTCCGGTATACACCCTTTGCCGGCTTTAGTAAAAAGTGCACTAATCCGGGAAACCGGTCCCGTAAGATCCTGTTCTCGTTGGTCATCCCTGTGGCCAGGTACAGGCTGAAGAACATAAAGCCTGCATTAAGGGCCGCAAATCCGGCCATCATCATGGAAAAGGGCGTAAGATCTCTGTTAAGTCCGTAGAGAATGGCAAAAACGGAGATCAGTCCTATCAGGACGTTCGGGATCACGATCCGGAGGTTGGTAACCTGGGTTTCTTTTTTCTCAGTTGGCAGGTAGGGTACCTTTTTGTTCACTAGGGCATAGGCCAACCCCTGGAAATGGATCCACCAGGTGGCGATCTGCAACAGCCCGCCTACCAGGTGAAACCCCCGCTCACCGGGCTCGATCACCCATTTCTGTATATAGGCCCGGATCAGCAGCGTGCTTAGCGCCACCGGGAGGATGGCCAGCAGAAAGAGCAGGATATTTCCCGTCCAGGGGGATACGGAAAACAGCAGGGAACCCACCGGGATCAAAAAGCCCAGCAGGTAGATCAGTCCGACCAGGAAATGCAGGGGCAGGAGCCCGAAGTGGAGCTTTTGGCGCCAGGTAAACTTTCGGAACAAGCGGGGGTAGACCCTGAAGAGCAGCTCGAAAGTGCCCCGGGACCATTTGAGCTGTTGTTTGTAATGGGTCAGCAGGGTTTCGGGGACCAGCCCCCGGGCCAGGACCCTGGGCACATAGACCGCCTTCCATCCCTTGGCATACAGCTGCATAGCAGTGTGCATGTCCTCAGCCAGGCCCGGGGCATGCCCGCCGATGCTGTCCAGGGCGCTTCGGCGGAAGGTGCAGTTCGCCCCGATTGCATTTACAGTCCCGTAAGTGTTCATGGACATCATCATGGGACCGTAAAACTGGTAGGTCTGTTCTGCAGCGCCCTTTGCTACCAGAGATTTACCCTGGTTGTAATAGGACTGCACGATCTGTACAAAGCCCACTTGGGGATTGGTAAAATGCGGCAGGATGTGTTCCAGGATATCCGGCTGGGGCACGTGGTCCGGGTCCAGGATCAGGCACAGGTCGCCTGAAGCCTGCTTTAGTGCATTATTGATATTTCCCGCCTTGGCATCCTTGCGCGTATCCCGCGAGACATGCCGGACCCCCAGTTCAAGGCATAATTGCTTGAGATAGGGGTCGTCCCCCTCATCACAGAGGTAGGCGGTATGGGGATAGGTAATTTCCTGCATGGCCCGTAAGGTCTCCTCTATCATATCTAAGGGCTCCCCTGGGACATGTGTGGTTAGAATATCCACCGAAAATTCATGGGCCTCCGCTGGTTTTTCCGGCACGTGGATGGCCGCATAGTGATACCAAAGGTAGCCGTGGCGCAACATCCCATAGCCAAAGACCATGCATAGCATGCCGAACAAAACAGGATGCCCGCGGAAGTCGGGCTGCAGGAACCAATACAGGAAATGTGCGATGGAAAGCACTCCAACCAGGATCAGAAGGCGAAGCACCCATTGCTCCAAACGAGACGGGGATTGTATTTGGGGGTTATTCGGCATCTTCCGGGTTCAGGACATAAAAGGGGATATTCGCGGTGGCTACACGTCCCTCCTGATCCTCCAGGTAGAGGTAGAGGCGATAGGGGCCTTCTTGTTCTGGGGTTT
>CBFCWO010000070.1:0-14754 GCA_965601625.1 uncultured Flavobacteriaceae bacterium
CGAAAAAACACCTTCGTTCCCTCGAAAAGCGGGTGCAAATATAAAATGGTTTTTTAGAAAAACAACCAAATGGTGAGGTTAATTTTTTACCTTTTTTTCAGCCTTAACGCTAAAAAGCTAGTATCTAGTGGATTGCTGAAAATAACCTCAGAAAAAGGACCTTAAAGATAACTAAAATTTTCCTTTATCTGCAATTAATACGTCCGCTTTTTTGCCTTGTTCCACTTATTGGTGAGCGTGGCGTAATCGTAGTCCAGTACTGAGGCCTGGCGTTCCAGTTTTCCTGAGGCGAAGGCACGTTGGAGGATATCTTCCATAAGATAGTCTTCAAGCACTTCATCCGGGTGGAATTCCTCCTTAATGCTGATCTTGAACATCCGGGCCGTATTCTGGTACCAAAAGGCCCTCCAGCCACTGCGAAGATCCTTGACAAGATCATAGGCCGTTTCCCCTGTCTGTCGATAGATCAGTTTCACCAGGATCTGACCCTCCGTCCGGGTAAGCTTCTTCAGTTCTGCAGAAAACTCCTGTTCGATATACCGCTGCACCAGTTTGGTATACTGGTTGCGCTTCCGCTTGGAATCGATGCTTTCGAGTCGATCGTTCAGGGATACCAGGCGTTCAGCTGCCATCTTGGCATAGGGGTATACCTTCAGGGTTTTTCGCCTGAGCACATAGTATTTGAGCTTCTCCTGATAGGAGTCAAAATTCAGCCTGCCGAAAAGATATACCTCCTCAAGCTCGATAGAGCTGCGAGCCACGGAATCCCCTTCCATGATGATCATGCGCTCCTGAATGGAATCCAGGGGTTGATCAGCGACCTGTCCCCAAAGTCCCAGGGGAATCATGAACAGCCAGCAGATCCTGTAAAAATTCACCATACTTAAATAACGCAAAAGCCCTGCCAAAAGTACGAATTAGGCCCCTGAAAGGGTATTAAATAAAAGTGAATATTAGTAAGTTTGTAGCAAACAGATTTATATGAACGTAGATTCCATACTCACGGCAGATGCCCTGAAATTTTTCGAAGCATACCTCAACAACGCCTCCCCAACGGGTCATGAATGGGAGGGGCAAAAAATATGGATGTCCTATCTGGAACCTTATGTGGATACCTTTATGACGGACACCTACGGGACCGCTGTGGGAGTGATCAACCCGGACGCCCCCTACAAGGTTGTCATTGAAGGACATTCGGATGAAATTTCCTGGTATGTTAATTACATCACCGACAATGGATTGATCTACGTGATCCGCAACGGAGGAAGCGATCATCAGATAGCGCCTTCCAAATGGGTGAACATTCATACCAAGGATGGAATCGTGAAAGGCGTGTTCGGATGGCCTGCCATACATACCCGGAACCGGGCCAAGGAAGAACCCCCAAAACTGGACAATATTTTTATCGACATCGGGGCCAAGGACAAGGAAGAGGTGGAGAAAATGGGCGTGCACGTCGGGTGTGTAATCACCTACCCGGACACCTTCCAGATCATCAATAAGGATAAATTCGTTTGCCGGGCTATCGACAACAGGGCCGGAGGATTCATGATCGCTCAGGTAGCCCGTCTGCTTCACGAAAACAAGGTTGAGCTTCCCTTTGGACTCTATATTACCAACTCCGTGCAGGAGGAGATCGGACTCAGGGGAGCGGAAATGATCACTGAACGCCTTAAGCCAAATGCAGCGATCATCACGGATGTCTGCCACGATACCACTACCCCCATGATCGAGAAGAAAAAGGAAGGACATACCGAAATCGGGGCAGGGCCAGTGATCTCTTATGCCCCTGCTATACAACACAAGCTTCGGGACAGGATCATCGAAACCGCGGAGGCCAAGGAAATTCCATTCCAGCGTCTGGCGTCTTCCCGTGCTACAGGCACAGACACGGATGCCTTTGCCTACAGCAACGGAGGGGTAGCCTCCGCCCTGATCTCTTTGCCCCTGCGCTACATGCATACCACGGTGGAGATGGTTCACAGGGAGGATGTGGCCAATGTGATCCGCCTGATGTATGAGACCCTCCAGAACATCAAGGAAGGGGAAAGCTTCAGCTATTTCGAATAATTCGGCCGCAATCAGGCCCTGGTGATGGAGGAACATGTTGATATCCTGGATGATTCCGGGCAGCCTACAGGCAGGATCGCCACCAAATCCGAGGCCCATCAAAAAGGGTGGTTCCACCCCACCGTTCATATTTGGTTCTATTCATCCCGGGGCCAGGTACTATTGCAACAAAGAGCGCCGTCTAAAGATACCTTCCCCAACCTCTGGGACGTATCCGTGGCCGGGCATATGCATACCGGGGAAACCCCTGAGGAAGCAGCCCTTCGGGAAGTCCGGGAAGAAATTGGGCTGGAGATGCAGGCAGATGCCCTGGAGTTTATCGGGCGGTACAAGTCAGAGCATGCCCATGACGGGGGGGTAATGGACCGCGAATTTCATCATTGCTTCGTAGCCAGGCTCAATGTTCCCTTTGACACCTTGAAAGCAGAGACCAGCGAGGTGGCCCGGTTACAGCTGGTATCACTGCTGAGATTTGCGGAAGAAGTATGGGGATTGGCCAATACCGCAAAGTATGTGCCCCATGGGGCGGAATATTATGGCACAGTCATCAGGGAAATTCAATCAAGGCTTTAAGCGCAGGACGAAATCCTCCCATTGGGACAAGGGATATGTTTCCTGAACCCCGCTTTGCATGTCCTTGACAATAAAGGTTTCCTGACGGAGCTCCTCATCTCCCAAGAGCACTACATAGGGCACATTGCGCTTATCGGCATACTTGAACTGTTTGGAGAGTTTCGCATCGTTGGGGTACAAATCTGCACGAATCCCCCTGCTGCGAAGGTTAAGGACCAGCTTAAGGGCCTGGTATGCTTCCTCCTTTCCAAAATTCAGGCAGAAAACTTCCAGGGATTGCTCCAGGGAAGCGGGAAATAATCCCAGCCCTTCCATGACGAGGTAGATCCGATCCAGGCCAAAGGAGATCCCAACGCCACTTACATCCTTCAAACCAAAGATGCCGGTGAGGTCGTCATACCGACCCCCTCCGCCTATGGAACCCATAGCAACTTCTGGCGGAGCCGCGACCTCAAAAATCGCTCCTGTATAATAATTCAAACCTCTCGCCAGGGTTACATCGAGCTCACAGCTTGCTGCCTCTAACCCCAGATCCGAAGTCGCTTCAAGCATCGCTTCCAGTTCGGACACCCCTTCCAGTCCCGTCCTGGATTCGGAAAGCAGGGATCTGAGAGCATCCAGCTTGTCCTGAGTATTACCCTTCATTTCGAATAGCGGGGCTGCTTTTTTGATCGCTAAATCCGGGATGCCCTTTTCTCGCATTTCTGCTTCCACCTTATCCCTTCCTATTTTATCGAGCTTGTCCAGGGCTACGGTGAAATCCGCAATGCGATCCCCGGCCCCGATGACTTCGGCAATCCCCGTCAACACTTTGCGATGATTGATCTTAATAGTCACCCCATTTAACCCGAGGTCATTGAAGACCTGATCATAGAGCTGTATGAATTCGAGCTCCTGGACCAGGCCGGCTGCACCCACCACATCAGCATCACACTGATAGAACTCCCGAAAACGACCCCGCTGGGGGCGGTCGGCTCTCCAAACGGGCTGGACCTGGTAGCGCTTAAATGGGAAAACCAGTTCGTTTTGATGCATCACCACAAATCGGGCAAAGGGCACTGTAAGGTCATAGCGGAGGGCCTTTTCACTGATCCTGGGGGTAAGGCGCTGGGCGTCCATTTCATCACGCATTTCCTGAGGGACTTTTTTGAGGAAATCCCCGGAGTTGAGGATCTTGAATATGAGCCTGTCTCCCTCTTCCCCGTACTTGCCCATCAGGGTATCGTAATTTTCCATGGCCGGGGTTTCGATGGGTTGAAAGCCAAAAAGCTCAAATTGTCTACGGATGGTCCGAATAATATAGTTCCGCCTGTCAACCTCTTTCGGACTAAAATCCCGTGTACCTTTGGGAATGGATGGTTTCTGTGCCATGATTCAAATGCGTTGTGCAAATATAGGAGATTGGGCTGGTCCGCCGCAGCCCTTATATATCAATGATCTCTTCAAACCACTGGTAGAGTGCTCCCTTGGTGATTGTGGCGCCCTGCTCAATGAGTTGAAATTTGTCCAGGCTTGGGTCCTTTGAATAGGCCTTGGAAGCGGTAAGGTAATCAACAAAGTCGGACTGCCAGTTTTTTTTGAACCAGGTAAATCCTTCAGGGGTTTGCAGGTCAATCTCGGGGTTGAGCACCCGGACCGAAATAAGCTTCATCTCCTTGTCGGTACAGTAAAACAAATGCATATGCTGGGGACTGATATTCTCCAGATAGTTGACCCGGGATAAAACCCCTTCCCAGATCAGGTCACTGAAAACATCCAGCTCCTGTTCGGCCGTTTCGGGCTTTTCTTCCTTTATTTCCGCCCATTCCTCAGCCGTAATCGACTGGGTCGCCAGAAAATTGATGAATTCAGGGTGAAGTTCCTCCAATTGCTCCCGTGTAAGCCTGCTGTATTTCATGAAACTGCATTAAAAATCCGCCCCTGCTTCGGGCGGATATTGGTTGCCATAATCCTTCGAAAGGCAAAAATACGATCTGCCCGGCATCCATCAAAACAAGGAAACGACTCCCCGCCTAGATAACCAGCTTGGCAAGTTTGTATTTGCCCTTGTATGGCTTTATTGCTTTTTTGACCTGTTTGCGATATTTCTTCATGGTATCCTTTCCCAGGATGTTTTCCATAACATCCTCACGATCGCTCACCATGTCATTAATCTTGATCATCTTGCTGGTATCCGTACCGGGGCCT
The DNA here is from genome assembly GCA_965601625.1 of uncultured Flavobacteriaceae bacterium. Classification (GTDB taxonomy): domain Bacteria; phylum Bacteroidota; class Bacteroidia; order Flavobacteriales; family Flavobacteriaceae; genus Robiginitalea. The sequence continues at coordinate 4,831 of CBFCWO010000070.1, forward strand.
CCCGCGATATCGACCACTTTGTCCAGGAACTGGGCGTTGTTCTCCATCAACTCTGAACGCTGATTGTCGTTGAGACCAAGGTCCATCCCTGGCTCAAATGCCGAAAGCATGTCCTTTTTGAAATCAGGTTCGGGGGGTCCAATTTTCTGCCCTTCTGCATGAAGGCTGAATCCAAGAAAAATAACGATTAGAAAAGTACTGGAATTGATTTTCATTGCACTGGAATTTGGAGTTTTATAGACCACTCCAAGATAAACAATACACTCCAATCGCAGAAATTTCTAACTGCCCGGTTACTATCGATAACCTGTGGCCCAGAACTGAATCGTGGGGATAAAAAAAATCCACCCTTGAGGAGGGTGGATTTCAACATTTGTCGTTTACTGCTTATTTCTTTTCAGGGACTACCTCGAATTCAAAATCCATTTGAACTTCCCTGTGCAGGCGAATCTGTGCCTCATAGGGGCCGGTTCGTTTGATGGATCCACCTTTGATGCTCAGGAATTTCCTGTCAATGGCATGTCCCTGCTTTTCAAGGGCCGCGGCCAGATCGATATTGGTCACAGAACCAAAAAGCTTATTGGCCTCACCCACTTTGGCTGGAATCTTGACTTCCAGACCTTTGAGCGCCTCAGCCACCTTCTGGGCCTCTTCAATGGCTTGTTTCTCTTTATGAGCCTTCTGGCGAAGGTTCTCCGCAAGCACCTTTTTGGCCGATGGCGTCGCCAGGACTGCCATACCCTGAGGGATCAGAAAATTACGCCCATATCCGTTTTTAACCGTAACGACGTCGTCCTTGAATCCAAGGTTCTCAACGTCCTTCTTTAAGATCAATTCCATGTTTTCCCTCGCTTTATTTTAAAAGATCTCCAACATATGGCATTAACGCCAGGTGTCTTGCCCGCTTGATGGCCTGGGCCACTTTCCGTTGATACTTCAGGGAAGTACCCGTGAGCCTGCGCGGAAGAATCTTCCCCTGTTCATTGACCAGCTTCATCAGAAAATCAGGATCCTTGTAGTCGATGTACTTGATCCCGGACTTCTTGAACCGGCAGTATTTCTTTTGCTTTGTAGTCTCAATATTAAGAGGGGTCAGATACCGGATCTCCCCATCTTTTTTGCCTTTTGCCTGTTGTTGTAAAGTGGCCATGATTTACGCTTTTACGTTGAGTTTTTTTCTTCGTTTTTCCGCCCATTCAATGGCGTGCTTGTCCAGTTTAACGGTTAGAAAGCGCATAATGCGTTCGTCCCGTTTGAATTCCTGCTCGTACGGAGTGATGATCTCCCCCGGCGCAGTAAATTCGAACAGATGATAAAAACCACTTTTCTTGTGTTGAATGGGATAGGCCAGTTTTTTCAGGCCCCAATCCTCCTTGGCTACCATTTTGGCGCCATTTTTTTTCAAGAAATCTTCAAATTTCTTTACTGTTTCCTCTATCTGGGTGTCAGATAGAACGGGATTTAAGATGAAAACAGTTTCGTAATGATTCATATAAATTAAAGTTTAAAAAGGAGCGCAAAAGTAACAATTCTTTTATGCTTTTACAAGAAATCAGAAAAAACTTCGTTATAGCTACAAGCAATCCAAAACATTGCCCAAAAGTAAACCCAAAAAGCTTAACCGATAACCTATAAATGCTTAGTTAAATTATCTATGGTCATTGTCAGCGGTACAATTATTAACACCATGTTTACAAGTTTTCTTGCAGTTCATCGTTAATATGATGTACTTTGTCGATGATTTAACCCCACAAATCAACCATGTATGAAACTTAGGAGTATTGTCGTTGATGATTCATCAATGCAACGGATGGCGGTTGCAAAACTGGTGAATAATCACCCTCATCTAGCCTTGGTCGCCGAGTACAGCAATGCTATTGAAGCAAAGAACGGCATCAAGAACAATGAAATTGACCTGATCTTCCTGGATGTTGAAATGCCGATTATCAGCGGATTCGATCTGCTGGAATCGCTGGAAAACCCTCCCCAGGTAATTTTGATCACAGGTAAGCCGGACTATGCCCTCAAGGCATTTGATTATGATGTAACGGACTACCTGCACAAACCTATCACCATGGCGCGCTTTGACGCCTCGGTAAAAAGGGCTGTTGCCAAGTATGAGCAAATGCACCAGGTACTCGAGGACGAAGAGCATATCTTCGTGAAGAGCAACCTGAAGAAACGCAAGGTAATCCTCAGTGATATCAAATGGGTGGAAGCCCTTGGTGACTACATCAAATTGGTGACTGATGAAGCAAATATTGTGATTCTGTCGACCATGAAAGCCTTTGAGCAGCAATTGCCTTCCGAAAAGTTCCTCAGGATCCACAAATCCTATATTGTAAACCTGGAACGTATCGAAAAGTATAACAGCAAGGCCGTAGAAGTGGCTGGACGCTCTATTCCGTTGAGCCGTAACAAGAAAACGGAGCTTGCAGAAGCGCTCAGCAATGTCTAATCAGATATAGTCTACATTATAGATAAGACGAATACTTCGAAACTGGGAAATAGCATTAAAAGATTGTTCTATTCTTTTGATGCTATTTTTCGTTTTGGGCAGGGATTGTCCGGACGGGATCTTCAATAAGAGCTGTTTTAGATACTGGTTTCGTATGCGTGCCACCGGCGGGTATTCCGGGCCCAGCACCGCTTTCCCAAATACCATCCTCATAGAACGGGCGAACCATGCAGCCCCTTCCTCCACCCGGTTCCACTCCCGGTGACGCAGGGTGATCTTGATAAGCCGGTTAACCGGAGGGTAACGAAACTGTTCCCTTTCATACAACTGTTCCTGATACATGCCTTCAAAATCACTGGTGGTAACCTGTTTCAGGATCTGATGATAGGGATTGAAGGATTGAATCAGCACCAGGCCCTGAAAATCCTTTCTGCCCGCCCTTCCTGCAACCTGGGTCAGCAATTGGAAGCAACGTTCATGGGCCCTGAAGTGCGGGAAGTTTAGCAGCGTGTCTGCGTTCATGATGCCCACCAACCCCACATTGCCGAAGTCCAGGCCCTTGGTGACCATCTGCGTGCCCACCAGAATATCGGTTTCCCTTGCTTCGAAACGTTCAATGAGCTGCCCGAAGGCATGCTTCCCACGGGTAGTATCCAGATCCATACGTTCTGTCTTCGCCTCTGGGAACAGGGTTGCCAGCTCCTCTGCCACCTGTTCAGTTCCAAAACCCTTGGTGTCCAGGGTTGCATTGCCACAGGCCTCGCATTGGGATTCCAGCTCCCGGTGATATCCGCAGTAATGGCATCTGAGCTGTTTGCGACGCTGGTGGTAGGTGAGACTGACATCGCAGTTTCGGCAACCTGGAACATGCCCGCAGCTCATGCATTCTACGATGGGGGCGAATCCTCTGCGGTTCTGGAAGAGGATGACCTGTCTGCCCTCCTGCAGGGTGGTCTCCACGGCAAGGCGAAGTCTACGGGAAAAATGTCCCTGCATTTGCTTTTTTCGGTAGGCTTCTGCGAGGTTTACGAGTTCCATTTCCGGGAGCAGGACCCCGCCAAAACGGTGTTTCAGTGTGACCAAACCGTACTTCCCACTACAGGCGTTATGGTAACTCTCGATACTGGGTGTGGCTGATCCCAGCAAAACACGGGCACCGGTTTGTGAAGCCAGCACAATGGCGGCGTCCCTTGCGTGGTAACGGGGGGCTGGATCAAATTGCTTGTATGAATTTTCATGTTCTTCATCAACAATGATAAGCCCCAGTGATTTAAAAGGAAGGAAAAGCGCTGAACGGGCCCCAAGAATGACCGAAGCCTTTCTACCCCCTGATTGAACATGATACCAAAGCTCCGCACGCTCCTGCTGATTCATGCGGGAATGGAACGCCGCCACCCGATCCCCAAAGTGGGCCTGCAGCCGATGGATCATTTGGGCAGTCAGGGCAATTTCCGGTACAAGGTAGAGCACCTGACTTCCCTGGTCTAGGTAATCCTGTATCAAATGATTGTAGATCTCGGTTTTTCCTGACGCCGTAACCCCGAAGAGCAACACCGGCTTGTGGTCCGTAAAAGCCTTTTCTATTCCCTCAAGGGCCTCCTGCTGTTGTGGGTTCAGGGAGGCAAGGGGTTTGCCGGGCTGTCCCTGAAAGACAATGCGGTCCTGCTCAAGGGCATACTCCTGAAGCACCTCTTTGTCCAGCAAGGTCCGTATCACTGAACGGGTCGTACCTGCCCGCTTCTCCAAATCCCGACCGCGAACAGGTTTGCGCGATCCCTGCTGAAGCTGAAACAGGTGAAGGAGGACCTCGGTCTGTTTTGGAGCTCGTGAAAGGGTTCCGAGCAGTTCCTCCAGAGCTTCCTCAGTTTCGTACCGCGGATGGATCCGAAGGAATCGGGCCTTTTTTGGACGGTACCCGTCCTGCAGCGTTTCTTCCAGCCTGATCGCTCCTTTGCGCAGCAGGCCGTTGAGAAGGGGGAGGACATTCTTGCGGTCCACCAGGACCCCAACCTCGGCTACCTTCAGGGCCTTCTGGTAATCCAGGGCCTCGAGAATGATCGCCTCGGGCTCAGTAAATTCAATGTCCGATGCTTCCAGGCCCGGATCCTTCAAGACCCGGGTCTCACTCTCCAGCAGAAAAATCCCGGGAACAGCCGTTCGAAAAACCTCCCCCAGGGTACACATGTAATAAGAGGCAATCCATTGCCAGTGCAGAAGCTGCTTTTGACTCACCAGGGGAACCTCATCGAGCACCTGGTATACCGCTTTGGCCTGATAGGCCACTGGGGCTTCCCGGTGTAAAGTGATCACCAGTCCGGTGTACAGCTTGGACTTTCCAAAGGGTACCGCTACCCGCATGCCCGGTTTCAGCTCCCTAAACTGTTCAGGGGTAACCGCATAGGTAAAATTCCGCTCCAGAGGAATAGGCAAGAGTACCTCTACAAATAAATCCATATCACTATGCTTCATTCAGGCGGAAGTTTCAGCGGTTAATGGGCCGTAAAGGAATTTTAGTCATCCTCCTGCTTCTCCATATTCTTATGCAGGAAGGCCAGGGTAGCGTTTAATTCAAAACCCAGCAAGAGGATATTGGAATTCAACCAGATGTAGACCATAAGGATCAGCAACCCTCCCAGTGCCCCATAAAACTCATTATACCGCGCAAACTGCTCAATATATATCCCGAAAAGATAGGAAGTCAAAAGGATCAACAAGGTAGTCATCAGAGCCCCATAGGAAAAGAATCTGGCCTTTTTTCCCTCCATGGTCCCAAAATAGTACAACACCGCTGTAGTGAGGTATGTGAGCAATACAAACAAGAGCAGCTGCCCGATGGGTACCCATTGCATTGGCCCCTGTCCGGGCTCCGAGTCACCTACCAGATAGGCCAGTGCATAGAACTCAAAATAGATATAACCTATGGCGCCCAGAATAAGAAAGATGGAGAGGATGAGCCCCACCATAAGGGCATAGGCATATTGTCGGAAAAAATTTCGAGTAAACTCGATATGGTAACTGGACTCGAATCCGCCGAAGATCGCATTTACCCCATTGGTCATCAGCACAATGGAAATGAGGAATGATGACGACAGCCAGCCGCCGGTTTTCTGTTCCTTGAGTTCCTGGAAAATCTCCGTAAAATAATCTGCCGAGGTGCTGGGCAAAAGTGTTTCCAGGAAATAAAGAAACTGCTCTTCAAAATTACCCTCTCCTATATGCACATATGGAATCAAATAGGGCAACAGGGTGATAAGGAAGATCAGCAGTGGAAACAATGCCATAAACAGGCTAAATGCAATGGCACTGGCACGAATGGAAAGCGTGCCGCGAATGATTCCCCTGACGTACAGGACTACCAGGTCAAAAAGGGACATGCCTTCGAAGGCCCTTAAACGCACCCTTTTCAAAAGCCTTACCAGCCATTGCACCAAAGGGACATCCTCCAGTTTTTCTGCCAGGGGTTTTGCCATCTACACCGCCTTTAAACTTAAATCCATGTTGGAAACCGAGTGGGTAAGCGCTCCGGAGGAAATAAAGGTAACCCCGCATTCGGCGTAGCTTCGGAGGCCAGTCTCCGTAATACCTCCGGAGGATTCCGTTTGACACTGGTCCCCGATCATTCGCACGGCCTCACGCGTCTCCTCCAGGCTGAAGTTGTCCAAAAGGATCCGATGAACCCCATCGGAAATCAGGATCTCAGCAACTTCTTCAAGGTCCCGGGCTTCGACGATGATTTTCAGGTCCTTTTGTTGTTCCTTTAAATAGCGCCGGGTCTTCCCTATGGCCTGTGTTATCCCACCGGCAAAATCGATATGATTGTCCTTAAGCATGATCATATCATAGAGGGCAAAACGGTGGTTCCTCCCACCCCCAATTCGAACCGCCCATTTTTCCAGGGCACGGATTCCCGGAGTGGTCTTCCTTGTATCGAGGATCTGCGTTCCGGTTCCTTCCAGGAGATGAACGTAATGCCGGGTTTTAGTGGCAATAGCACTCATGCGCTGCATGGCATTGAGGACCAGTCGTTCCGCCTGCAGGATGTTCCGGGAAGATCCGCTGACATAGAAGGCCACATCCCCTGTATTTACCGATGCGCCATCCGGGAGGCTAATTTCCATCTCCAACTTCGGGTCCACCGCTTCAAAAACCTGTCGTGCAAAATCCACCCCGGCCAGCACTCCCTTGTCTTTTACCAGTAGTTTGGCCTTCCCAACCGCCGATTCCGGGATACAGGCCAGGGAACTGTGATCCCCATCCCCTACATCCTCCCGCAAGGCGTTTGAAATAATACGGTCGATCTCCTCCTGAAACCTTTTCGCTGAAATCATCTGGGCAGTTTGATCCACTAAAGTAACAATATTTGTTTCTTCTCAAGTGGGGTTTTCCTGTTTTTACAAGTCGATCGGAAAGCCTATTTTAGATCTGTGAAATTGTTGCTCTTAACCCTCGGGAAAACGGACTCCCCGCACCTGCGCATCCTCATAGAAGACTTCAGCCGCAGGCTGAATCGCTACCTGCCTTTTGAGCTGGTGGAGATCCCCGATCTGAAGAAAAAAAGCAAAGGGGATCCCGGGTTGGTCCGGGAAGGTGAGGCTCGGGAAATTCTCAAACGAATCCAGCCTGGCGACGCAATCTGGTTGCTCGATGAGAGAGGAAAGGAGTACTCTTCAAGGGAGTTTGCAGCCCGCCTGCAAAAAGGTATGAATTCAGGCCCGAAACGGCTGGTCCTGATCATAGGAGGGGCTTATGGGCATGGCCCTTCCTTAAAACAGCGGGCAGACACAAGCATTAGTTTATCTAAAATGACCTTTAACCATCAGGTGGTCCGCCTAATGGCCGTTGAACAACTCTACCGGGCATTTACAATCTTAAGGGGTGAGCCGTACCACAACGATTAAGGAATCGATTAATACAATACCCTGAATTTGATGGTGTGTTCAACGGCCTTGAGCGCCTTGATCACCGCTTTGTTGTAATCCTTGTCAAGGTCCGTGATCACATACCCCACTTCACTGTCCGTGCTCAAATACTGTCCTGTGATATTCATATCATAGGAAGCCAGGATCTCATTGATATGGGCCATGATCCCGGGAACATTCTCATGTATGTGCAGGAAGCGGTGGGCGTTCTGTTGCCTTGGCAGCCTGATGTTCGGGAAGTTGACCGCATCCACCGTACTGCCTGAATTGATATATTCCATGATCTTGTTAGGGACGAAATCTGCGATATCACGCTGGGCCTCCTCTGTACTCCCTCCGATATGCGGGGTGAGGATTACATTCCCTTGTCCGCGAAGTGGGGTTTCAAAAGGCCCATTGGAACGGGGTTCCTCCGGATATACATCCACTGCAGCACCTGCCAGCCATCCACTGCTAAGGGCTTCTTCAAGGGCGGGAATATCCACCACGAACCCGCGGGAAAGGTTGATCAGATAAGTTCCCTGCCGCATTTGCCTGATCTCCCGTTCTCCGATAAGGTTGAGGTTATGCGGATTGTCATCCACATGCAGGGAGACCACATCAGATACATTGAGAAGGTCCTCCAAGGAATCACAGCGCACCGCATTGCCCAGGGCCAGCTTGTCCTCGATATCGTAATAATACACACGCATTCCCAGGGCCTCAGCCAGCACGGAAAGCTGTTTCCCGATATTGCCATAGCCTACGATGCCGAGCTTCTTTCCCCGGATCTCCCGGGAGTTGACAGCCGTCTTGTTCCAGGATCCGTTATGGATTTCCGTCGACCTCGGGAAGATGGAACGCATCAGCATGATGATCTCTCCAATGGCCAGCTCCACCACTGAACGGGTGTTGCTGTATGGGGCATTAAAGACAACCACTCCTTTATTTCTTGCATAATCCAGATCGATCTGGGTAGTGCCAATGCAGAACGCCCCCACCACCAGGAGCTTATTGGCCGCATCCAGGACCTTTTGGGTGACCTGGGTCTTGGACCGTATCCCCAGTACATGGACTCCTTTGATCTTTTCGATCAGTTCTTCTTCAGGCAGGCTGTGCGAGACAAGCTCTACGGAAAATCCGTCTTCAGAAAGGTTATCGAAGGCGGCCGGGTGGACATTCTCCAGCAGCAGGATCTTGATTCGGTTCTTGGGGTAGGACAGGTTTCTGGGTAAATCGTTCACGAATAGAAATTCATCGAGGTTTGGAGTTATATGGTCCGCATGCCGGGCAGCTTTCTCCCGATGTACGTTTTCGGTATAGGCAAAGAACTTATGGGCGATCCCGGCTTCCCTCATCACATAATCGCTGTAGCCATCCCCGATTACCTGAACTTCACCCTCCAGGTCCAGCTGCCTGAGGCATTCGATCTTCCCATTGTGTTGGGCCAATACATTATCTGCATCAAATCCAATTATTTTTCCCTGCTCATCAAATTCGAAGGTATTGGCAAAAACCCGGTCTTCCGGAATATTGTATTCAGCTACAATGGGGATAATGAACTCGCGAAAACCCGCAGAGATGACATAAATCTGGGAGGCGTGCTTTTCAAAAAACTCCCGGTTGGTGGCAATGGATTTTGAGATCTTTTCGCGAAGTTCCTCAATAAGGACGGGAAGGTCATCCCGGTGGGCATTTAACATTCGTATCCGTCTTTCCAGGGATTCGGTAAAGGAGATATCCCCATCAATGCCCAGATTGGTAATGTGCTGGATCTCCCCAATAATCTCATCCCGGTCCGCACGCCCCTTTAGCGTAATCTCCGCCAGGACGTCAAGGGCTTCTACCCTGGTAAGCGTACTGTCAAAATCAAAGATATATTTTCGGTCCACTGCAGCAAAATCACAATTACATCGGCCGAAGATAAAAAGAATTCCAGCCCTGCGGAAAACAGACGGGGAAAAGTAATAAACAGGGTTTCCACTAAGGTCCAAAAGGTGCGTAACAAGGCATATGGGGGCCACAGCGTACGTACAGCCACCAAAGAAAAAGCCCCGGAACCTATGCAGTTTCCGGGGCTTCTATTTCAATGGTCTTTAGCTTAAAAAGCGTTGGAACCAATATTGGTGTTTGCGATGACGGTAGCGTCAGAAGGGCTTTCGTAAATCAGCAGGTGCCCATCAAAGGTAACCAGTTCTAGAAAAGTTACGGGGGTACCATTGTCATATTGTGTCACCACCGTTTCGCTTATCTCACATTCACATTCGTTCAATGTAATGGCCACTGTACCTCCTTCATCAGCATTGCCAAAATTGATGCTCGCGGGATGAATTCCCTGAGAGGCATTCTCCAAATCAATATATACGGTTGTGGTCCCGTCCTCATTGGGGATAAAAGACGCAAAGCCGGTAACCCCTGAGTCATTGACACTTGCCAGCTCATAATCCACACGCTCCGGGTCATCAGGAATCTCCGGAGCAGGATTCTCGCCTTCCGGAGTGTTTGGGACATTTGGATTATTTACATCGGCATCTTCGCTGTCGCTACAGCCGATAGAAAAGACTAAAA
>CBFCWO010000071.1:0-14685 GCA_965601625.1 uncultured Flavobacteriaceae bacterium
ATTGGGATTCGTTCACGTAGAGCTCACCGGGACGCAGCAGGGCGGAAGGAAAATGCTCGAATTTCGGGGCATCCGGAAAGTTCTGGGTTTCGAAACAGATGGCGGGGAATCCCTCTGGCGTGAATACCACCAGGCCCGGTTGATCGGTATACACCCGCATGCGAATCCCCGAAATCCGGGAAAAAACCTGTACAGCAGGCTTTGTATCGGGGTCCAGGGCAAAAGGGGTATCCAGTTTGGTTTCTCCGAGGGTACGGGCCTGCCTAAAGTCGTATGCTGTGCCACTGACCGGGAGCAAACGGCCTGAAGGCAATAGTCTTTCATCGGTCTCCAGGTAGTTGTCGGCATGGAGCTGCAACTGGTAGTGGGAGATCAGCGGCTGCTGGTCTAGTTTGAAGTAGGCATGGTTCGTCAGGTTTACCACCGTTGGACGGTCTGTGCGGGCCTCATGCCGAATCCTCAGCCTATTCTCTTCCAGGCGGTAGCTGACCAGGACTTCCAGATTTCCCGGAAAACCCTCTTCCAGGTGCTTGCTATTGTAGGTCAAACGGATTTCTGCCTCATTAACCTGCTTATCCACCGAAGCAATCTCCCAGTGCCGATTGCCATAACCGCGCGCTCCGCCATGCAGGGTAACTCCATTATTATTCGAAATGGGGTATTGCTGCCCGTCTATGTTCAGGACGCCCCCGGATAGCCTGCCCGCGTATCGACCTACACAGGCCCCCCTGGAAAAAGGATCCTTCAGATAGGCTTCGGGAGGTTCCAATCCCGAGATCACATCCTCCCAGGCCTTATTCGCGGTCCGGAACCGGAGCCGGTGAATCCGGGCGCCATAGTTGAGTACCTCCAGGGAGAGTTGCCGGCTATTTATGCTAACTTGTTCCAAGCAGGAAAACTAAAGGTTCCTTAAATGTAATCTTTTTTGCAACGCCGCAAATTTCCTGTCGTCTTTAAGATGACAACTAAAAACAACCGAAGTCTGGAAACTACAGCAAAGATCCCGTCTGATCTGATTGCGCAATGCAAAAACCAGAACCGCAGGGCACAGCTAACGCTCTACCGCAAATATGCCCAGGGGATGTATGGTGTGGCCATGCGATTTGTCCGGAATCCGGCTGATGCGGAAGATATTACACAGGAGGCCTTTATTAAGGCTTTCCAGAAGATCGATCAGTTTGAAGGAAATGTCACGTTCGGAGCCTGGCTGAAGCGAATTGTAATTAACCGGAGCATCGATTTTTTAAAGACCAGGAAACAACATTTTGTGGAATTGCAGGAGCACCGCCTCAGCATCGCAGACGAATCGGATTGGAAGGTGGAACAGGAGGTGTCGGTAGAGGCTGTAAAGGCAGCCATAGAGGAGTTGCCAGAGAAGTACCGGTATGTGGTTCAGCTCTACCTGGTGGAAGGATACGACCACCAGGAGATCTCAGAAATCCTTGACCTCAGGGAGACTACCAGCCGGACCCGTCTGATGCGGGGAAAAAACTATTTAAAAGAATTATTAAATCAATCGAGAAATGTCGCAGGATCTTAGAGAATTATTCGAAAAGGACAGGGAGCGGGAGTTCAGTTTGCCCGAGGGGCACGAAGCCCGCTTTGAGACCCGGCTGGAGGAAGCCTTTGACGGGAAAAGGGTTAGGCCCTATTTCTGGATGAGCATTGCCGCCTCCCTGGTAGTGCTTTTGGGCCTGGTGTTTTGGATGTTGCCAAAGACCCCCTCTCTACCGGATAGTCAGGATTCAGTAGTGGTACAGCCCCAGGATACGACCTCCAGCCCGGCAGCCCTTTCCCTGGGAGATCTGTCCCCGGATTTGCGAAAACTGGAGCAATACTATACGGCCAGCATCAATTTGGAACTGGCCAGCCTTGATATTTCCGATGAGAACCGGGAGGTCGCCAATAAATTTATCGAAAGGCTCGGCGATCTGAACACGGAATACGAAAAACTCAACCGGGAATTGAACGAGGTAGGCCCCAATGAGGAGACCATCACGGCCATGATCAAAAATTTGCAATATCGCCTTGATCTATTGTTGAAACTCAAAGAAAAATTAAACGAATTAAAATCATCAAAAAATGAAGCAGTTCAAATCAGCAGCATATAAATCCCTTCTTTTTGCAGGAGCCATTTTAATCAGTTCTGCCTGTATGGGGCAGGAGACCAGGACATATCAGGAGCGGTTTAACGTAAATCCGGATGTGGTCGTGGAAGTAAATACCAGCCATGCCGATGTCGAATTTGAAACCTGGAACAAGAATGAAGTGGTGGTAGAGGCCACCATCGAGCTGGAGGGTGCCTCCGCGGAGGAAGCCGCCGCCTACTTTGGAAAGGGAGGTATAGAGATCCTTGGGAATAGTTCCGAGGTACAGGTACGCACCCAGGCTGAGCGATGGGAATTCCATTTTTCGGACGATATGGATTTCAATTTTGAAGATTTCGATGTAGTGGTACCGGAAATCCCGGATGTCGCCCCCCTGGTAGAAGAGATCATGGAGCAGATCCCTGAAATTGCCAGTATGCCCCCCATGCCGCCTATGCCACCAATGCCCAAAAAAGGCTTTGATTACGAGGCCTATAAAAAAGATGGGGAGAAGTACATGAAGGAATGGCAGAAGGAATTTGAAAAGGAGTTCGACGAGGAATACCAGAAAGAATTTGAAGCCTGGGGTCGGGAAATGGAAGAGAGAGCCCGCGAAATGGAAGCCCGTATGGAGGAGAATGAAGCGCTCAGGGAAGAAATGCGCGAGGTACGTGAGAGACAACGTGAAGAAATGCGCGAAGTCCGTGAGCAACAACGGGAAGAAATGACCCGGCAACGTGAAGAAATGCGGGAACAAATGGAGGAGGCCCGGGAAGAAGCGCGCAAATCCAGGGTGTTCTATATGAGGGGAGAAGGCGGGAGCCGAAATTTCACCATCAAAAAGACCATTAAGGTCAAGATGCCCAAAGGAGCGCGCGTAAAGCTCAATGTGCGCCACGGTGAAGTAAAACTTGCAGATAATGCGCTGAATACAAAAGCAACCTTGTCTTACGCAAGGTTGCTTGCCACAAACATCGATGGAAAGAGCACCAATATTCAGGCGCGCTACTCTCCGGTTGCTGTCAAGCGCTGGAATTACGGTCGGCTGCAAGCCGATTATTCCGAAGGGATTCAGTTGGATGTTGTGGGGGAACTCGACCTGGATGCCAATTCCTCTATAGTTAGAATAGACCGGTTATTGCGCCAGGCCACTATCAACAGCAGGATGGGATCCCTGCAGATCGGCTCTGTGGCGGAGGATTTCAGTGATGTGGCTGTACTTGTGGAATATGGGGAGCTTAGCTGCAACCTGCCTCGTAGCGCCTATGGTATACAGATAACGAATGACAACTCCGAGGTAAACTATCCGGATTATATCAGCTGGAGCACTGCACCCAACACCTCCGCTATACGCAAAGGCTATAACCAGCAAAAAGACAGCGGCCGCTCTATTGTCATCAACGCGGCCTATAGTGATATTTCACTCCAAAAATAAACCCCGGCTCCTTCACGGGACGGGGTTATTTATCTTTCCTGCATGACGGGTCCGTCAATGCGCATCTTCTTTAAGGTATTCTGAAAAGTTTTTCTTGAACCGGTTCAACCGGGGGATCGATATATTCTGGATATAGGGATTGTTCGGGTTTTTCCTTTCGTAGTCCTGGTGGTACTCCTCCGCCCTGTAGAAAATCGTAAATGGGGTGATTTCCGTAACGATGGGGCTGTCGTACACCTTGCTCTCCTCAAGGGCATCGATATAGGCCCGGATGGTCTTCTGCTCTTCGTCGTTCTTGTAGAAGGCGATTGAGCGATACTGCCTACCCCTGTCTGGCCCCTGCCGGTTCAGGGTGGTGGGATCATGTGACCCAAAAAACACCTGAACGAGCTCGAAAAAGCTGATTTGTTCGGGGTCGTAGTATACCTCTACAGCCTCGGCATGCCCCGTTCGCCCGTAGCTGACCTGTTCATAGGTGGGATCTTCCTCCGGGCCACCGGCATAGCCGGACACCACTTCCGCCACCCCTTTGACACTTTCAAAGATGGCCTCCACACACCAAAAGCAACCGCTGGCAAAGTAGGCGGTTTCATAGGCGGAAAGGTCCTGTTGGGATTTTGGTTTATAATTGTTCTCAGCCTGCGCTGCGGGCTCTGTTGTTTTTTTCTCCCGGGACTGGCAGGAACTTGCAGAGAGAAAAAGGACGCTGACAAAAAGGAATCGGATAAGCTTTTTCATGGTAATTTTTCTTGCTTTGTCGAAAATACAAACTCCTCCAGGCAGGGTCCCTTTAAAAAATGTTAATTCTCAGGCAGGATTATGTACTTTGCAGGCATCAGCATGGAGATTGAAATGAACGCCCAACCTTTACTGGATCCTTCCATTCCGATAGTGGCCTACCACCCCGTGGATCTTTCAACTGAGAACCCGGCCCTGGGCCAGGCCCTTCAAAACCCTCAAACAACTCAACAGTACCTGGATCGGTTTCTGGCAGAAGTTCAGGGATTGGTTGCATACGGCGGGTATCTTGAAAAGCGGACACTCTATAAGGGCTTTGACCACTTTCGTGCAGAAAACCATCTGGAGCGGGAATATCACCTCGGGGTTGATTTCTGGGCCCCGGCAGGGACCAGTATACACACCCCCTGGAAGGGAAGCGTACACAGTTGGGCCAATCGCATGCTTCCGGGAGATTACGGGCCGGTAATCATCCTTGAGCACCACCGGGAGGACGGGCCTTTGTATTCGCTCTACGGCCATCTTGCGACCAAAAGTCTGGACGGTCTTTTTCAGGGCAAGCTCTTTGAAGCAGGGCAGTGCATTGGCTGGTTGGGAAATAAGGAGGAAAATGGTGGATACGCCCCTCATTTGCATTTTCAGTTTATTCGGGATCTGCAGGGCCTCATGGGGGATTACCCGGGCGTATGTGCCTTTCGGGACCTGGTATTTTACCGCCAAAATTGCCCGGACCCCCTTCCTTTGCTTGACTTTTTCGAAGGCTAGGCGTCGATCAAAAACCAATTTTGGCGGTGAACGGTTTCCTGCGATGCATCCGCTGGTCGACACTTCCTTACCTGTGGTCGAGACTTTGGTCGATCAGCGAGTTATATGGGTCGTTTAGCGATTTGACAGGCCTGACACTGGCCTGTAAAGCGTTCTTTAATTAAATGAAAGACGCGAGATGAAAGCCCTTTTTACCCTTGGATTTACACTTCTTTTCACCTTCTCCGCACTTGCACAGGAAAGAGCCCCGGAGCAAAAGGTCACGACCATAACTAAGGGGTTGGTACCGGTTACCCATATCCAGGTGAAGCAGGGTGAAAAAACAACCAGGATCGCACGTCTCTACCGCCGGCCGAATGCCCGCATCAAGCGCGCATTAAGCTTTACCACTGTGAAGGACCGCCCCAAAATGGCTTAAGGCCCGGTGTCCTGTTTTATCTCAATAGCCGGTTCCAGCACTTCCCAGACATTCCGGGCGACGATTTGATGTCCTTCGGCTGTGGGATGTATTCCATCCTCCTGATTCAGCTCGGGAATCCCCCCAACCCCATCCAGCAAGAAGGGTATCAACAGGACCTGGTGCTTTTGGGCCAGCTCCGGAAAGATCTTCCTGAACTCCACGGTATACTCCGGTCCCATATTAGGAGGCAGTTGCATTCCCGTTAAAACGATTTCTGCCCCGGGATATTTATTGCGCACCAGCAGGATCATTTCCTCCAGGTTTTTTCGGGTCTCTGACAGGGGAATACCCCGAAGCCCGTCATTAGCTCCAAGCTCCAGTACAAAGATCTCCACCTCCTGGCGCAATACCCAATCCAGCCGGTTGCGACCGCTGGCAGTGGTTTCCCCACTCAGGCCCGCATTCACTACGCTATAGGCATAGCCGAGTGAATCCAATCGCTGCTGGATAAGGGCCGGAAAGGCAAGGTTGGGATCCAGCCCCAAACCGGCCGTTAAAGAATCCCCGAAAAAAAGTATGGTCTTTTCGGATACTGCGACCCGCTCAGCGGGGTCCGACTGTTGTTCGGGCCCGCCCTCCGGGGACTTTTCGGGTTTTGTTTCCCCACATCCTATCAGGATCAGGAAGCAAAAAATATAACGAAACTTTAAGAGTCTTCCCATGGAATCAGGCGGCATTTTTGAGTTCTATTACGTAATTTCCGATGTTTTAATCGGACCTAAACTAACACATGTCAAAGATATTAAACGTTCAGCAGCTTGGAAAAAGCTACAGCAGCGGAGGAACATCGCTCGCAGTATTGCAGGACATTTCCTTTTCAGTGCCTTCGGGCACAAGCTATGCCATCGTCGGGCCTTCAGGCAGTGGAAAAACTACTCTGCTGGGGCTTTGTGCAGGCCTGGATTACCCGGGAAGCGGCAGTGTGGAACTTTGTGGCGCAGACCTGTCTTCCCTTTCTGAAGACCAGCGTGCGGCGCTTCGGAATGAAAAGGTAGGTTTTATATTCCAGAATTTCCAATTGCTTCCAACGCTTACAGCCCTGGAAAATGTTAGTGTGCCCCTTGAATTGCAGGGGGTGAAAACAGCCTCCGCAGCGGCACGCACCCTGTTAGAAAAAGTGGGCCTTGGAGATCGCACCCATCACTATCCAAGCCAGCTATCGGGAGGTGAACAACAACGGGTAGCCCTGGCTCGGGCGTTTGCCAACAGGCCTGAAATCCTATTTGCGGATGAGCCGACAGGAAACCTTGACGAACAAACCGGGGAGCGTGTGGTTGAGTTGCTTTTCGACCTGAACAAAGAAGCCGGCACCACGCTGGTGATTGTTACCCACGATATGAATCTGGCCAGGCGCTGTGATCGGCTGATGCGTCTGAAAGGAGGACGTATTCTCGAAACACAAACGGCACTCCAGGAATGAAACCAAAACGAGTAAGTGCGGGTACCGGATGGTTGTTCAGGATGGCCTGGAGGGACGGACGGGCCAGTCTTAAACGACTGGCACTCTTTATGAGTGCGATTGTACTGGGGATAGGTGCTCTGGTTTCCATCCAGAATTTTGGAAAGACGTTGGAAGACACTATTTCAGGTCAGTCCAGGGAACTCATGGGTGCGGATTTCCTGATCGACAGCAATCATCCGGCAAATGAACGGGTACAGGGGATCATCGATTCCCTGGGTGGTGCTGCGGGCAGGGAAGTGAGTTTTGTATCCATGGCCCTTTTCCCGAATAAAGAAGGCAGCAAGCTCATCCGAGTGAGGGCCATGGCAGGTTCCTATCCCATTTATGGAAGCCTGACGACCACGCCGGCTTCGGCGGCAAACACCTATCAGCAGCAGGGATCAGCCCTGGTGGATGCCACGCTTATGGTACAATTCGGCCTGGACACAGGGGATTCCATAAAAATTGGCAACAGGGTTTTTCCCATTGGGGGGAGGTTGTTGGAAGCCCCCGGAAACACAGTGGTTTCGACTTCGGTGGCACCTGCAGTTTGGATCCCGATGCAGACCCTTGAGGCCACCGGCCTGGTACAGACCGGGAGCCGGTTGGAATACAATTATTATTTCAAAGCTTCCCCGGGGTCGGATCTTGATATCCTCTACGACCGCATTGATCCGGTGTTGGATGCAGAGGATGCAGATTTGGACCTTCATACCGATACATCGCGTCGTTTGGGCAGGCGATTTGAGAACGTGGGGCGATTTCTAAAGTTGGTGGCTTTTGTAGCCTTGTTGCTTGGGTGTTTGGGCATCGCCAGTTCCGTGCATATCTACATGAAAGAAAAGCGGTCGTTTATCGCTGTTCTCAAATGCATCGGGGCTTCGAGAAGACAAACCTTTTTGATTTTCCTTATTCAAATTGCGGGGATCGGCCTCCTGGGGGGTATCCTTGGGGCATTGCTGGGGCTGGTTTTGCAGCAGATTTTCCCCAGGTTCGTACAGGATTTTCTCCCTGTGGAACTCGAGTGGGCGACCCATTGGGGTCCGGTGCTGCTGGGGGTAGGACTGGGTCTTGTGATGGCCGTACTTTTCGGGTTGCTTCCCTTGTTGAGCAGCTGGTTTATCAGCCCCTTGTCTGTCCTGAGGATCGGGCATGCGGACAATGAGCGTTCACGGCGGGTGACAGCGAGCGTACTGGCACTGATCTTCCTGGGGATTTGGGCAGTGGCCAGCCAACTCTTAGGGCAGCCCATGAGGGCCTTCTGGTTCGTACTGGGGATCGCGGTCACCTTTCTTTTGCTGGCGGGAATCGCCTGGGGGCTTATGCGGCTGATACGTATCTATTTTCCTCATTCCTGGGGGTTTGAGCCCCGCCAAAGCCTTTTGAACCTGTTCAGGCCCAACAATCAAACCCTGGTTTTGATCCTATCCATTGGCATCGGCACCTTTCTGATCAGCACCCTGTACTTCACCCAGGACATGCTGCTGGCCAAGGCAGAACTCGAGGATAAAACCCCTGGGGCGAACCTGATCCTGCTGGATGTACAGGCGGACCAGGAAGCGGCTGTTGAAGAACTGATCCGACCGCGCGGATTGCCTGTAATCGAGAACATTCCGATAGTTACCATGCGGATGGATCAAATCAAGGACCGGAAGGTAGACGATATCAGAAAGGACACCACTTCCACGATAAACGGGTGGATTCTCAATCATGAATTCCGCGTAACCTATCGGGATAGTTTGATTCCCTCCGAGCGCCTCGTGGCGGGAACCTGGGTCCCCCGGGTTGACGAAGCTTCCGGACCCGTGCCGATTTCCCTTTCGGACAATGTGGCCAGGGACGCCCAGGTCACCGTTGGCGACCGGCTGGTATTTAACGTTCAGGGCGTTTTGATGGAGACCGAGGTTTCCAGTATCCGACAGGTAGACTGGGGCCGGTTGCAGTTGAATTTTTCGGTGGTGTTTCCGGAAGGGGTGCTGGAGCAGGCACCTCGTTTCCATGTGCTGACCACCTACGCCCCTGACGAGAACCAATCCGCCCGCCTGCAGCAGGACCTGGTCAGCACCTACCCAAACATATCCATCCTGGATATCCGTCAATTGCTCAGCGTAATCAGCGATATCCTCGAGAAGCTTTCCTGGGTGATCCGGTTTATGGCGTTCTTCAGTATCCTGACAGGATTTATCGTCCTCCTTGGAGCAGTCCGTACGAGCAAGTTCCAGCGCATACGGGAAAGTGTTCTTTTAAGGACGCTGGGGGCAAAAACCGGTCAAATCCTTCGGATTACCGCCCTGGAATACCTATTCCTGGGGGGGATCGGAAGCCTGATGGGGGTGTTGCTTGCCCTGGTGGGGGCCGAACTGCTCGCCTATGGGGTTTTTGACCTGAATTTTGTGCCCTCGTGGATCCCTTTCGTCATTGTTTTTCCGCTGATCAGCCTTACTGTGCTGGCCATCGGTTTGCTCAATAGCCGATCGGTCCTGAACAGCCCTCCCCTGCAGGTATTGCGGCGGGAAGTCGGGTGATCCCTCCTCTGGCAATAGGCGGCCGTAAAATGGTCGAAAAAAAATGTAACAATTCCCTATTTTAGAGGACTATTAAAAGAACGCTAATAAAACATTTAATTAAATATCAGAAAAATGAAGAATCTATCTTATTTGATCGTCGCATGCTTACTTTTCATGGGTTCCGCTATACAGGCCCAAACGGCAGACGAGATCCTGGACACCTATTTTGAGAACATTGGGGGTAAGGATAATTTCAGGGCCCTAACCGGCATGAAAATGACTGCAAAGGTCAATCAGCAGGGGATGGAAATCCCATTGGAGATTTACCAGATGAGCGACGGCAGACAGATGACGGTTATAAAATTTCAGGGAAAAGAGATCAAGCAGGGGGTATTCGATGGTGAAACCCTGTGGAGTACAAATTTCATGACCATGCAGCCGGAAAAGAGCGATGCGGAGACTACCGCAAACCTAAAGCTGAATGCCAATGACTTTCCGGATTCCTTCCTGGACTACAAGGACAAGGGATATACGGTAGAGCTTCTTGGAAAGGAAACCATAGAAGGCACAGAAACCTATAAGATCAAGCTGGTAAAGGAACCCCTCACCATCGACGGGGAAAGCAAGGAGGATATTTCGTTCTACTACTTCGAAACGGAGAACTATGTACCCATTGCAGTGGAATCTGAAGTCCATATGGGACCCATGAAAGGACAAACCCAGTTGATCACTTTCAGTGATTATCAGGAAGTGGATGGCCTCTACTTTCCTTTCTCCATGTCACAAGGGGTTAAAGGAAGTGCTTCCCAACCCATCACCATGGAATCCATTGAATTGAATCCTACGGTGGATAATACCGCTTTTGCATTTCCCGCAGAAACAGTTGAGGAAAACAAGCAGTAGGGATACCTCAGGCGTTAACATCTAACCAAAAACTTGAACAATATGAAAAAGTTCATTCTGCTGGGAATGCTCTTTGGCTTATGCCTTCCCAATATTCTGATAGGACAGCAAAGAGATACCCTGAGGGCCGACAACCTCTTCGGGGATATGAAGGCCCGTCAAATTGGGCCGGCCCTCATGAGTGGGCGCATCAATGACCTGGAGGTGCATCCCACGAATAATCGAATCCTTTATGTGGCGTCTGCCGGTGGAGGGGTCTGGAAATCCTCGGATGCCGGGACCACTTTTGCCCCGATATTTGACGACCACTGCCAGTCTATAGGGGCGGTAAGCCTGGATCCTTCGGATCCTGACAACACCATCTACGTAGGGACTGGAGAGACCTGGACCCGAAACAGCGTTTCAATTGGCTGCGGCCTTTTCCGCTCCAGGGACGGGGGTGCCAACTGGGAAAAGCTCGGTTTTGACCAAAGCGAACGGATTGCCAGCGTTTTGGTGCACCCAGATAATCCCGAGGTGATTTACGTGGGGGTCCTTGGAGCCCTTTGGAGCGACAGTGAGGAACGGGGCGTTTACAAGTCCGTGGATGGGGGCCAAACCTGGGATCGCATCCTTTACCTGAATCCACGCACGGGCCTGGCGGACATGGCCATGGATCCCACCGATCCGAATACGCTCTACGCCTCCATGTGGGAATTTCGCAGAACAGGCTGGTCATTTGAATCCGGTGGAGGCAGCAGCGCGCTGTACAAGTCCACGGATGGCGGTCAGAACTGGGCCAAAATCCACAATGGTTTCCCGGAAGGGAAGTTGGGGCGGCTTGCAATAGCCGTGGCCCCATCCAAGCCTGAAGTACTCTATACAGTGATAGAGGCGGAGCAGCCAGAGCGCAAAGGACTCTACCGAAGCAACGATGCCGGTCAGAACTGGGAGCAACTCAACAACGATTTTGAAATTACCGTACGGCCGTTCTATTTTTCGCGCATCGTGGTTGATCCCCGGGATGAGGATGTGGTGGTCAAGGCCGGTTTAAGCGGCTCCATATCCAGGGATGGAGGGCAAACCTTCAAGAATCTGGGCAACATGCACAGTGATATCCACGACCTGGCTTTTGGAATAACGGATTCAGAT
The DNA here is from genome assembly GCA_965601625.1 of uncultured Flavobacteriaceae bacterium. Lineage (GTDB taxonomy): Bacteria > Bacteroidota > Bacteroidia > Flavobacteriales > Flavobacteriaceae > Robiginitalea. The sequence continues at coordinate 11,468 of CBFCWO010000071.1, forward strand.
GTGCTTTATGCAGGGACCGATGGGGGCCTATACCGGAGCTGGGATGGCGGAAACACCATGGAGATTTGCGAAGATCTGCCGCTTTCACAGTTCTACCACATCAGTGTGGATAATGCCAAGCCTTATAATGTATACGGCGGACTGCAGGACAACGGTTCCTGGTATGGCCCATCAACTTCCCCGGGCGGGATCACAGGCCGCGACTGGAATTCTGTAGGGGCAGGAGACGGATTTCGGGTGCTGAAGCATCCCACCAAGCCCATTATTTATTCTGAGATGCAGGGAGCGGAGAACGTCTGGCGGTACAATACGGAAAAACGACTGGTCAAAACCATTCAGCCCCAACCCACAGCGGAAACACCGGACCTGAGATTTAACTGGAATGCCCCTATGGCACTGAGTGTCCACAACCCTGACAGATTCTATATGGGAAGTCAGTTTCTGCATCGCTCTGAGAATATGGGGGATACCTGGGAAGTGATTTCCCCGGACCTGACTACCAATGACCCCTCCAAGCAGCTTCAGGAAGATTCCGGGGGGCTTTCCATGGATAATTCCGGTGCAGAAAACCACACCACCATATTTACCATTGCAGAATCGCCCCTGGATGAAAATATCATTTGGGTGGGAACGGACGATGGAAATGTTCAGGTGACCCGCGATGGCGGGAAGACCTGGACCAATACGGTAGCCAATATTTCAGGCCTGCCGGCCAACACCTGGGTCTACCATATCGAAGCCAGTGTTCACAACAAAGGCACGGCTTTCGCCGTATTCGACGGCCACACCCGTGGGGATATGAAACCATATGCCTATAAAACCACAGATTATGGGGCCAGCTGGACTTCTATAATTAGCCCCGAGGTATCCGGATTTGCCCGGAGTATACAGGAAGATTATGAAGACCCCGACCTTTTGTTTTTGGGGACTGAATTTGGACTCTTCGTCACCCTGGACGGGGGGCTCAGCTGGACTCCGTTTCGCAACAACATGCCACCAGTGGCTGTGCATTTCATCGATTTACAAAAGGAATCCAATGACCTGGTAATGGGAACCCACGGACGGGGCGTCATCATCATCGATGATATTTCTCCCCTGCGCGAGATCGATAAGGAGGTAATGGACGCCAAGCTGCATTTCTTCAAGACTCCTCCAACGGTCATGGATGAATCCGGAGGATTTGGAAGCTCAACGGTATCTACCGAATTTGTGGGCCCCAACAAGACCGACGATGTACAGATCAAATACTTCCTTAAAAGCCGGCACACTTTTGGCAAAATGACCATGGAAATACAGGATATGGCAGGAGAACGGATCACCACCCTGGAGCCTGGAAAATCCAAGGGCGTTAATATCGTAAACTGGGGATATATGCGGAAAATACCGAAAGTAGCCAAGGGAAAGACCTTCTCCTTCGGCGGATTCACTGCTCCCCGCGTTCCTGCGGGCACTTACAAGGCGGTGATCACCAAGGGTCGCGATACTTTTGAGCATACCTTCGAGGTACAGGACGACCCCAGAAGCGGATTGTCGGAAGCCGAGCGGAAACAGAAGCACGAAACCACTATGGAGCTCTATGACATGACCCAGGAGCTGGCTTACCTGGTATATCAGGTGGATGCATATATAGGGCAGGCGGAAAAAGCCAATGACAAGCGAGAGCTTGCCAAGCTAAACGAACTCAAGGAATCCCTGGTAATTACTACCGGGGACAATTACGTTGGTGCTGCCGAGCAACAGCTTCGGGAGAAAATGGCGGATCTCTACAGCAAGGTTGCCAGTAGCTATGATGTGCCATCCGCTGCAGATATGGCCAACCTGGAGCTTATCAGAAATCGTTTTGAGACGGCAAAATCTGATTTTGATCGCCTCAAACCCAAGGTTAAGGGTGGGGAAACGCTTGAATTGGTTTCTTTCGAGCAGTTCCTTGAAATGGATTAATAGCGAGCCTACAACTTTTTAAAAACCACTGGCCACCCAGTGGTTTTTTTATGCGCCATCCGGTCACCATCTGGTTTTGAAGATCGGGTTTGACCCTTTTGAACGAACTACAGTGCCCGGCAGCCCAACTTTGAATGCATTATGGAGATACGATCCGCAATGGATATTTGAAGAAAACAACCTCCTGTTCCTCTTCGGTCAATTCGGTCAGCGTTTTGCCGAGGTACCGACGGGCGTAATCGTCCCGTACCTGCGTTATTGCGAGGGCTATCTTGTCCTTTAAGGTGATGAAACTGGTGTATTTCACATCATCTTCTATCTCAACAACGTATATGGCCTGTTCTTCAAACCGCCTGGCGTGCATTTGTACCCGGCTAAGCAATTCCTCGTCGGAGATGAGCTGATCGTTGCTCACCAGCTGATTTTGGGTATTCATGCGGACCTGCAGCATATTGGCCCCATAATTATTGACCGATCCACCCCCCCCGATATCATCCGTTGAAGGATTTGTAGTTGCCGTCTCATAGGCCTGACCATCGATAATGTGGTAGGTCAGAAACCTGTAGATAGGCAGCTCAAAGTCCGATACCCCCAAAATATCCAGGAAGGCAGAGGCCTGATCGGAGGGAGGCACTTTTCCACCCATGGATTCCGCTCGCAGGTTCAGGGTCTGCCCGAGTCGTTCTTCCGGGAATTGGGCCGCATACCGCTCGATGGATTCGACACAGCTTAAAATGGCAGAACTATCCGGGGTGAGGTTTCGAAATCGCGTAAAAAAATAGGAATCCATCTCTCTCAATATGGCCTGTTCAGATGCGATTCGCTGGAGCAGACCCCTGTAGTCTTCGGCGCTCCGGCTTTCCATCAGTCCCTCAATGATAAGTTCTGATTCAAAGACAACCATGAGGCTGTCCAGGGTCTGCCCATCACCCGGGAAGGAGTCGCGCACGCAGTCGAGCAGTTCGTCCTCTGCAGCAAGCTCCTGTCCCCATCCAATGATGGGGATTACAAGGCAGGCAGAAAGCAGCAGTAGCCTCATCCGCTTAGCCAACCGGTAAATTTTTGCCTGTTTGAATTTGGAGATCCCTTTCATTTCGCGAATTAAGATACACAATTTTAAGGGCCAGGGCTCCAGATAATCGGCTGCCCGTATGAATCTTTCGACCTGCGGGAGGTGTTTTGGCTCAAGGGGTCTGGGTGGGCTGGAAAGACTACAATCCTTTGGGGATATGCTTTGGGTAGTGAAAGTGTATTGCTGAATTGGAGTTGCACCGGAG
>CBFCWO010000072.1:0-14653 GCA_965601625.1 uncultured Flavobacteriaceae bacterium
AAAGGTAATTAACCCCATTGTTATAGCCTTTATGGAGGCGGGAATTACCGAACATGATTTGCGGGTGGGAGGATGGGTTTTCAAATTATTCCGGGGGGGGGCGCTCCCCCACCCACCCGTCAAACAAATTAATTCGCAGAACTGCAATATCCCAGCAAGATCCCCCCTTTTTTAAAACTGCGGTTTAGCGGGAATATATCCGCAGATACCTTATGCCATATGTCCCAAAAAACCGCAGGCCGTGTAGCTAATCCTGAATAGACTGGAGAACACTCTCCTCACTGGATTTCCGGGCGAAGTTCATGGCACATTCGATCAATGCCAGGTGCGAATAGGCCTGTGGAAAGTTCCCGAGCAGCCGCTTTGATTTGAAATCGATATCCTCGCTGAAGAGCCCGAGATGGTTGCTGTACCCCAGGATTCGTTCGAACCATTGCCTGGACCGCTCTTCTTCTCCTATGCGGAAAAGGGCATTGATAAACCAGAACGTGCAAATGGTAAAGGATGAGGTGGGAAGCCCGAAATCGTCCTCGTTCTTATAGCGGAAGAGCAGCCCGTCCTGACTGAGCTCATCCTCGATGGCCTTAACGGTGCTCACGTATTTTGGATCGTGGGCATCGATGAATCCGTAAGGCTCCATGAGCAGGACTGAAGCGTCGAGGTCCCCCCTGCCGTAGGACTGGGTAAAGGCCTGCTTGTTTTCGTTCCATGCGTGCTGGTGGATATCCATCCGGATCTCCTCCTCCAGGGGCAACCACTTGTTGATCTTTCGCTGCTTCCTGAAGATCCTGGCGATTTTGATGGCCCGGTCGATGGCTACCCAGCAAAGTACTTTGGAAAAGGTAAAATGGCGGTCTTCCGTCCGGAATTCCCAAATGCCCTTGTCCGGCTCCTGCCAGTGCTTCTGCACGATCCACACAATGCCCTTGGTAAGGGACCAGAGCTCCTCCCCATGTTCAATGTCGCTCGGAAAGCGCACCAACTGGGTGTAGATCAAATCCATGAGAATCCCGTAGATATCGTTTTGCTTCTGATGATAGGCTGCATTCCCTATACGCACAGGGCGAGAACCCTGGTAGCCGCTCAGATGGTCCAGGGTGCTTTCACTAAGCTGCTTTTCCTTGTTGATCCCATACATGATCTGAAGCTTCTCATCCTTGTCGGGGATCAGGTCCACGATAAATTTCAGATAACGGCGGGCCACCCCGGTATGTCCGAGGGCGGAGACTACTTTAACGACCATAGACGCATCCCGGATCCAGCAAAAGCGATAATCCCAGTTGCGCACCTCTCCAATGGTTTCCGGGAGGGAGGTTGTGGCCGCAGCCAGCACCGCACCGGACTTGTCATAGCTGAGCAACTTCAGCGTAATGGCCGAACGGTTGATCACTTCATTGTATTGCCGGTACCGCGGGGTTTGTCCACTCCAGTTCAGCCAGTAGACCTTGGTTCGCTGCAACTCCACATACATATTGTCCGTGGTCGGCTTAAAGAGCTTTTCGTTGTAGGAGAGCAGGAAGAATCCATCCTGCTGCAATACAATGGGTCTTCCCTCCACCACCGCATTCTTATTGAAAGAGGTGTATAGGAAGACCGTATCGAACTTTACCCCATGATTCAGACTGGCGATAAACGGGTGTTTCACATAGGTACGGGTCTCCCCCTGGGCGTATTCCAGCCGGGGATCGTATTTGATCCGGAATTCCGGCGTTCCGCCGAGCAGTTTAAAGTATCGGATGATTTCAGGAGGCGTGTGAAAGTGGCCATCCTTTTTCCGGTAACGGGGCATGAAATCCCGAACCTCGAAACTGTCTTTCCCATTGGTAAAGTGCGTTATAAGCAAGGCGGTGTCCTTCTTATAGTGTTGGGTGATCTCGTAGGAGGCATCCACCAGGATCTCGAAACTACCCCCGATGTTCTCATCAAGGATCTTCGCAAAAACCGAAGAAGAGTCAAATTCAGGCAGGCAACACCAATCCAGGGAGCCCGTCCTGGACACCAACGCCGCTGAACGACAATTCCCTATGATGCCATAATCGAGATTATTCATATGTTAAGGATCCGGTATTCTGCCCTAATTTATTGTCTGGACGTAGAAATTTGACGAAATTTAGCCAAAGCGGGGTCAATTTAGGTTAAAAAGCAACTACTCATGGGCAAAACCATCATCCTTTCCAATCGCTTACCGGTACAACTTCAAATCAGGGAGGGTGCTATCGAGGCCATCCCCAGCGTAGGGGGTCTGGCCACGGGAATGAAATCGGTACATCAGGATGGGGAGAGCCTTTGGATTGGCTGGAGCGGCCTTACACGGGAGGAGATCCCGGAAGCCCTGGAAGGAGATATCGATGCGGCCCTGAGCACCCATGGATGCAGCAAGGTCCCCTTGAGCGCGGACGAAGTTGAGGGCTTTTACTTTGGGTTCAGCAACCGCACCATCTGGCCCCTCTACCATTATTTCCTGGAATACGCCGAGTTTGAATTATCCAACTGGGAGGTCTACAAGGCCGTCAACCAGAAGTTTGCCGATGCAGTCCTGGAAGTGGCTAAGGATGACGATGTCCTTTGGGTGCACGATTACCAGTTAATGCTGGTACCCGAAATGGTGCGTAAATCCCGGCCGGAACTTTCCATAGGTTTTTTTCTGCATATCCCGTTTCCCTCCTTCGAGATCTTCCGTACCCTGCCCTGGCGGGCTGAGATCCTTAAAGGACTGCTGGGATCCGATCTTATCGGATTCCATACCTACGATTACGAAAGGCACTTCCTGAGCTCTGTGCGCCGTATCCTCGGACTGGAGGTAAGCTTTAATGAAATACACCTGGAAACCAGGGTGGCCAAGGTGGACTCCTTCCCCATGGGCATTGACTATAAAAAGTTTTCCGAGGCAGCCAGCCGTCACGCTTCACTGAAGGAGGGCGAAGAGTCCGATCTTCAGCGCCGCCTGAATGTGCATAAAGCCTCAAAGCCGGATGCCAAATTCTTCCTTTCCATCGACCGGCTGGACTATACCAAGGGGATTGCAAAACGGATCAAGGCCTTTGAGTACTTCCTGCAGAAATATCCGGAATTCAGGGAAAAAGTAAGGCTGATCATCCTGGCCGTTCCCTCCCGGTCCAAGGTCCCGCAGTACCAGCGGCTCAAAAAGGAGATCGACGGACTGGTAGGTCGGATCAACGGGGAACTCTCTACCGTCAACTGGACCCCAATCTGGTACTTTTACCGCTCACTGGGCTTCGATAACCTTATCGACCTCTACACCACTTGCGATATAGCATGGCTCACCCCTATTCGGGACGGGATGAACCTGGTAGCCAAGGAGTACATCGCCACGCGAACCGACCAAAGCGGTGTATTGATCCTCAGTGAAATGGCAGGTTCGGCCAATGAGATGCACGAGGCCCTGCTGATCAACCCAAACAATTTTGAGCAGATTGCCGAGTCCCTGAAACGCGCTATCCACATGCCCCTGGAAGAACAGAAGGAACGGAATGCACCCATGCAAAAACGTCTGGAGCGTTACAATGTCGAAAAGTGGGCGCAGGATTTCATGGAATCCCTGCTGGCACAGAAAAAACAGGATGCCCCTTATGTGGCCAGACGGTTATCGGTGGACTACACCAATACCATAATGGAGCAATACCGCAAGGCCAGCAACCGTATCCTTTTCCTGGATTACGACGGAACGATGGCAGGTTTCAAAACGGATCCCCAAAAGGCAAAACCCGATGCGGAACTCATGCGGATCCTGGATGGGATCTACCGTCAGAACCGCACCGACACCTTTATCATCAGCGGGCGTGACAAGGAAACCCTTGGGCGCTGGTTTAAAGGCAAGAACTACTCCATGATCGTGGAGCACGGGGTTTGGATCTCGGAAGCCGGCAAGGATTTTCAGCTCCTTGAAAATGTCAAGAACGACTGGATGCCAAAGATCCGCCCGGTCCTGGAGTCTTTTGTAGACCGGACTCCCGGCTCTTTTATCGAGGACAAGAACTACTCCCTGGCATGGCATTACAGAAACACGGATCCCGACTTCGGACAGAAACGGGCCACAGAGCTCAATACGGTACTCACCTCCCTGATCGCCAATTACGATCTGAGCGTGCTCAACGGCAATAAAGTAGTAGAGATCAAAAGTAGCAATGTAAATAAGGGAAGGGCTGCAATGCGCATGGTTGCCCGAAAATCCTACGATTTCATCTTTGCCATAGGAGACGACTGGACAGATGAATTTATGTTCCAGGAATTGCCTGAGGATGCCGTCACGGTCAAAGTGGGGCGTATGAAAACGCAGGCGAGGTATTATCTGGATGGAATTGGCCCGGCCCGGGAGCTGCTCAGCCGCTTTGCCGAAATGTAGGCCAACGGGCCCAGGTCCGGTTGGATAACTGCCGTGAATTGGCTACTTTCCCAATCCTAAACACTTTGCGCATACCTTGACAAAACCGGCTGTTATAAAAGCATTTAAGGTCCGACCAACGTTCTCAAAGCTGCGCATGCTGCAGTGGTCTATGGTATGGGCAGTCCTATTTTGGGGCTTGCCCCTTCTGGGGCAAGGTCCTACTGAGCTCTACCTTGCGGAAATACATGCCGCGGAAGGGGATATTGCAATAGCTACCCCAAAGAATATTTCCGAAAATCCAGGATATGACAACCAACCTTCATTCCCCGATGACCAAACCGTATTATACGCCCGAACGCGGAATGGGCAGACCGATATCGCCCGCTATAGCTTCGACAATGGAAAGACCGCATGGCTCACGGATACTCCGGGGGGAAGTGAATATTCACCGCTGAAGATCCCAGCAACAGATGCCTTTTCAACCATTCGCCTGGACACTAGCGGGCTGCAGCGCCTTTACTCCTATCCCATGGACGGAGGGGATCCGAAAATCCTGCTCCATGACCTAAAGGTGGGATACCACCTCTGGTACCATCGGGACCTATTAGTTTGTACTGTTCTGACCGAAGATGGTATGGACCTTGTGGTGGTAAATTTCAGGGATGATAGCAGGCATACCTTTCAGAAGCGAGTTGGCCGGTCTTTACACCGGATACCGGATTCAGATCTTTTCAGCTATATCGCACTGGAAGAGGGCATGGCCAGGGTAAAATCCATGGATCCGCACTCCGGTACCAACAAGGTGATCATTCCATTGCCGGAAGGGGTGCAGGATGTATGCTGGCTACCCAATGGTACTTTGCTTTGCGGAAAAGGGAACCAAATCCTTGGGTTTCATCCCGAAAAGGATAGCGACTGGCGCGTGATCCATGAGTTTGGTCCGAATTTGGGAGAAATATCACGCCTGGCGATCAATCCCTCAGGCACCCAGCTGGCCGTAGTGGCAGAACCCCAAACGAACTGAGATGAAATTCCCACACAACATCAATCGGATGGAGGCCCTTAGTGATGGGGTATTTGCCTTTGCCGCAACCCTGATGATTGTGTCCCTGGACTTGAATGAGAGCTGGCTGGCTATGGAGTCCCGGGGGTTGCGACTGATTACCTTTGCCGTTAGCTTCTTCGTCCTGATTGCGCTTTGGTGGGTACACTACAATTACTTCAGGCGGGCAGCATACGTGGATAACTGGATCATCACCTATAATGCGATCCTGCTGTTTGTGATCCTGTACTATGTTTTCCCGTTAAAGTCCCTGACCAATTCCTGGCTGGGAGAAGAACGCGTCACCAGGGACGGACTGGCAAACCTGTTCGGTTGGTATAGCCTGGGATTCCTCCTGATCTTTCTATGTTACACGCTTATGTATCGAAGGGCATATAAGAAAACAAAGTCCGCCTCCAGGGGCCTCACCCTGCTGTTTTATTCCCGGCATTTTGCCATTTACGTGGGGGTGGCCTTTATTTCGATCCTGGGGGCACTTTTGAAGGTAGGCCTGGACTTCGGCCTACCGGGGTTTGTCTATATTCTCCTCGGCCCACTGTGCTACTGGCACTCCGTATATTTTGAAAAGAACTATCCAAATATGTCATTATGAAACGTTTTCTGCTACCCGCAATATGCCTTCTGAGTTGGTCCCTGCTTCAGGGACAAACCGATCCCCGCATCTATGAGATCATCCAATCCGTTTCGGTAGACCGCATCGAAGCGGACATCTCTACCCTGGCCGGTTTTGGCACCCGTCACACCCTCAGCGATACGGTTTCACAAACGCGGGGCATAGGTGCTGCCCGACGCTGGATCAAGGCTGAATTCGACAAAATTTCCGCGGATTGCGGAGGGTGCCTTGAAGTATTCTATCAAAGAAACCTGGTGAAAGCAGGGGAAAATCAGCGCATTCCAAATGATGTCTGGGTAGTCAACGTCATTGCCATTCAAAGGGGCAAAAAACACCCCGGTCGCTACATTATGATGAGTGGGGATATCGATTCCCGCGTGAGCGATCCCAACAATGCCACCTCTGATGCCCCCGGAGCCAACGATAATGCCAGTGGGATGGCAGGCGCGCTGGAAGCCGCACGGGTCCTATCCAAATACAGCTTTGACAACAGCATCGTATACGCCGGGCTATCCGGTGAAGAGCAGGGCCTTTATGGGGGGAAGGGACTGGCCGAATACGCCCTGGAGAACAACTGGGAAATGATAGGGGTGCTCAACAACGACATGATCGGCAACGTCCGCGGGGTGGACGGGGTGATCAGCAACCGGGATTTCCGGATTTTCTCCGAGCCCGTGCCTCCGAACGAGACGGAACGGGCGCGCCGGGGGCGACGCTTCTACGGGGGTGAGGTGGATGGCATCTCGCGTCAGCTTGCTCGGTATGTACATCGAACCACGCGCATCTATATGCCGGAAATGAACCCCATGCTGATCTACCGCCTGGACCGATTTGGCCGGGGCGGTCACCATCGGCCCTTTAACGATTTGGGATTTGCCGGCATCCGGATCATGGAAGCCCACGAGAACTATACCCAGCAGCATCAGGACATACGGATGGAAGACGGGATTCAATACGGGGACTTGCTCGAATTCGTGAACTTTGAATACGCCGCAAAACTGACGGCGGTCAATGCCATCAACCTGGCAAGCCTGGCCTGGGCTCCACCGGCACCCTCCGGTGTGGAAATCGGGGGCATTGTGGAACCCTCTGCCCGACTCCGGTGGGAAGCCTCAGAAGGAGCACGTGCCTACAAGGTGTACTGGCGGGATACCACTTCCCCTACCTGGGACCATTTCAGGTATGTGGAAAATGCCACAGAGGTGACCCTGGAAGGGATCGTAATTGATAATTATTTCTTTGGAGTTGCTGCCGTAGGGCCTGACGGGCATGAGAGCCCTGTGGTATTCCCAACAGGTGTATTTAGAAATTGATGCGGATGGAAAAACATATGCGTTCTATTGCAGTACTGGCATTGGTGATCAGCCTGGCTGCTTCTTCCTGTGGGGATTCGGGACCTGAAAAAGCCCCCCTGGATCTCAGGGAAGCTTATCTTCCAGAAATGGAAGGGCTCTTCAATTATCTCCAAAGGTCGCTGGCAAGGGGGTCATACTCCTCCATGGCCGATTCGCTCAACCTCGCCAACAAGGACCTTCAGGCTTCGGAAATCTATGTCGAGGCCGCCAAAGCCTACTGGACCGCGGGGCAGTTGGATTCAGCCATTTCCATGCTCCACCGGGCTGTGGACCAGGGAATGTCCAATCCCCGGATCCTGGAGAAGCTCCCTCCCGCGGATCATGCTCCCGAAGGGGCAGCCTGGGATTGGCTCATAGAGCGACTGGATTCCATAGGCGTGAGATTGCATCAACCCAATCATTTCGAACTGCGTTTCGAGGCCATGTCTGCATTTTGGCCTTTTTTTGAAAAAGCCATGGCAGATACTTCCCAGGCACGTACCTACCTCAAAGAATTCATCCTGACCGGGCCGCCTGAGGTACGGGATTTTTATGTGGTACGCTATGGGAGTATCGACCAGATGTACGGGCAGATGATCAATGGGGCCCCGGGATATTACGAATACCTTCAGGGTCAATTCAATCCGGACAGCCTGTCCCTGATGAAAGCAACCATTGTAGGTTCCATGAAACGATTCAAAACCTTGTACCCCCAAGCCGTATTTCCTAAAGTCTATATCGTTCCGGGAATACTCAATAGCGGGGGTACGGCCACGGAGATGGGGATGTTCCTGGGTGGCGACATGTACGGCCGCTCCGCGGAAATGCCCACGGAAGAACTTACGGACTGGCAGCGCGGGGCCATAATGAATTTTTCAGATCTGCCCCGGCTTACGCTTCATGAATTGATGCACTTCCAGCAGCATTACCGGGATACGGTGCACAGCGAAACCCTGCTCTCGGCGGTGATCCACGAAGGGGTTTGTGATTTTATGGTGGAATTGTGTACCGGGGAGGTGCTGCAAAATGAAAATCTGGAATTCCTCTCTGAACCCGATAATCAGGCATGGATCTTCCGGGAATTAGGCGATGAACTCATGGGAAATGATACCTACAATTGGCTTTACAATGGCGGAAGCATTGAAGACAGGCCTGCTGACCTCGGATATACGGTTGGATATCTGATCTGCAAATCGTATTACCAGGCGCATCCGGACAAGCAAGAGGCGGTTTTCCAGCTTCTCAATACCGAAAATTTTGTGGATATCGTCCGACAGAGTGAATACGCCTATTTGCTTGAGAACACATCGCAATCATCCCTGACACCCTGAAGTATGCATCGATTCCTACTCCTTTTCTTTACACTCCTGATGGTCAGTCCCCTGACCGCCCAGGAGATTTTTACCAGACAGGACAGCCTGCGGGGCAGCATAACCCCGGAGCGCGCCTGGTGGGACCTCAACTATTACGACCTCAGTGTCCGCGTGGACCCTGAAATGCGCAGGATCTCAGGGACGAATACCATTCGATATAAAGTGATCGAGCCCGCACAGCGCATGCAGATCGATCTGCAGGAGCCCTTGCAGATCGAGGAGGTGGTTCAGGATGGGCAGTCCCTAAAATTGGAGCGGTACGGGAACGTATACTACATTGATCTGGTAAAGCCCCAGCAAGCCGGGAATTATGAAGCGATCGAAGTGCATTATTCCGGAGTTCCAAAGGAAGCCATACGCGCTCCCTGGGATGGGGGGTTTTCCTGGAAGCAGGACAGCACGGGCCTGCCATTTATCGCGACCTCCTGCCAGGGTCTGGGCGCAAGTGTCTGGTGGCCCAACAAGGACCATATGTATGACGAAGTGGACAGCATGGCTATTAGGGTCACCGTTCCCAAACCCCTTATGAATGTCTCCAATGGGCGGTTGCGGAAGGTTGAAGATCATGGAGATGCCCAGACGTTTCACTGGTTTGTAGACAGTCCGATCAACAATTACGGCGTGAACGTAAATATTGCAGCCTATACGCATTTCGGAACCACCTACGCCGGTGAGAACGGCCCCCTGGACCTGGATTATTACGTGCTCCCTGAAAACCTGGACAAGGCCCGGGAGCAATTCAAACAAGTCCCTATGATGCTGGAAGCCTTCGAACACTGGTTCGGACCTTACCCGTTCTATGAGGATAGTTTTAAACTGGTGGAAGTGCCCTACCTGGGCATGGAACACCAGAGCTCCGTGACCTATGGAAATGGGTATCAGAATGGGTACAGGGGAAGTGACCTTTCCGGCAGTGGATGGGGCATGAAGTTTGACTTTATCATCATCCACGAGGCTGGGCATGAGTGGTTTGCCAACAGTATTACCTACAGGGACATTGCCGACATGTGGATCCATGAAGGGTTCACTGCCTATTCAGAAAACCTCTACCTGGATTATCACTTTGGAACCGAAGCCGCCGCAGCCTACGTCATCGGTACCCGGGCCAACATAAAGAACGACAAACCGATCATCGGACCCTATAATGTGAATAAGAGAGGTTCCGGAGATATGTATTACAAGGGGGCCAATATGTTGCATACCCTGCGTCAGCTCCTGGAAGATGACACCCTGTGGCGGAGCATCCTGAGAGAAATGAATCAGCACTTCTATCACCAAACCGTGACCACCCGGCAGATTGAAGCTTTCCTGAGCGAGCGGAGTGGGAAGGACCTGAGTGCCTTTTTCAACCAGTATCTTCGCACTACAATGATTCCTACCCTGGAATATCGCTGGACGGATGGGACCCTGGAATACCGCTATCGGGATATCGTAGAGGACTTTGATATGCCCCTCCGGGTACATCTCGATGAAACATCCCAATGGATCTTTCCATCTTCAACATGGGAGAAGACGGACTTTGGAGCCCGACCCGAATCCTTCCGCGTAGATGAGAATTTTTATGTGGAAAGCCAACAGATCGATCCCTGAGGGTATCACGGCAGCTGCAAAACACGTCAAATCTTACTATCTTATACCTGTTAAAATCCCGGGATCGCACCGGATAAACCGGGAATAATAAGAAACCATCGTCCTATGAGATATCCTATACTCGCTCTGCTGTCTGCAGCCCTGCTTTTTTCGTGCAAACCGACCGGTGAGCAAGCCGTATCCAAGGCCATTTTGTTTAAAAACATACATGTTGTGGATGTGATTCAGGGCAGGGTTTTGGAAAATCACCAGATGGTGGTCGATTCGGGGATAATCCTTGAACTCGCCCCGGCCATACCCAATGCCAGTGGAAATTGGAGGGTTATTGACGGAAAGGGTGCCTATGTAGTACCCGGGCTTACAGAAATGCACGCCCACATCCCTTCCCCTCCCACCTCGGAGCAACGGATCGCCGAGACCCTTTACTTATACCTTGCCGGAGGGATTACCACGATCCGCGGCATGCTGGGCCATCCATATCATTTGGAATTGCGGGAGCAGGTGCGTGAGGGACAAATCCCCGGTCCGCGGATTTTTACCTCCAGCCCTTCCCTGAATGGAAATACGGTGCGCACCCCTGGAGAAGCCATCCAAAAGGTGCAACAATACGCGGCAGAGGGATATGACTTTCTCAAGATCCATCCCGGGATACGCCGGGTGGTATTCGATTCCCTGGCCGCAATGGCCCGGCAAGAAGGAATCCCATTTGCGGGTCACGTCCCGGTGGACGTCGGCATCCGGCATGCCCTTGAGAGCGGCTATGCGACCATCGACCATGTGGACGGTTACCTTGAGGGACTTGTCCCGGAATCCGAAGGGGTTAAACCTGAGGACAACGGCTTTTTTGGCTTTAACTTCACCCAGCTGGCCGATACCAGCCGCATCGGGGAGCTGGTAAGGCTTACACGGGAGAATCGGGTATGGGTGGTGCCTACCCAAAGTCTTTTTGAGCGCTGGTTTGCCCCTACCCGGGCAGACAGTTTGTTGTCCCAGCCTGAAATGAGGTATATGCCTGAAGCTACGCTGGAAAACTGGAGAAAAGTCAAAGAACAGTACATGAGTGACCCCACCTGGGACCCGGAGCAGTGGAAGGCATTTGATGCCCTCCGCCTCGAACTGATCGCCCGCCTTGCAGTGGACGGACAGGGATTGCTTCTGGGGTCTGACGCACCCCAACTCTTTAATGTTCCCGGGTTTTCCATCCATCACGAAATTGACGGCATGGAGCGTGCCGGGCTAAGTCCGTTGCAGATTTTGAGGATGGGCACGATTGATCCCGCGAAGTATTTCGGGCAGGAAGACACCTGGGGCAGTGTGGAGGAAGGGAAATCCGCAGATTTCATCCTGATTTCGGGCAATCCCCTGGAAGATCTGGACGCTTTGCAGGCCTTGCAGGGCGTTATGGTCCAAGGCTCCTGGTACCCGAAAGCAGTCATAGACCAAAAGCTGGAGACCATTGCCGCGAATGCCATAATGGGAAAGGAGTAAATGGTGAAGCATTGATGGTAGTGTGCCAATTACAATCGAACTTAAGAAACTAAAGGCCATGGCCAAATTGGATTCGATAGGCATTCAGTTCTTCTCCCTCCCCAGGGCGCTGGAAACAGACCTTGAAGGCACCCTGCAGATGCTTGCTGAAATGGGGTATTCCGAAATTGAACTCTATGGCCCCTATCCCTTCAGTGCCGAAAGCAATAAAATGGAATGGAAAGCACTCACTCCCCTCCTGGGATTCCAGGGGAGTGGTTTTTTCGGGACTGACGAGAGCGATTTTTTGGCCCTCTGCAGGGGTGGTGGATTCCGGATTGCTTCCATGCACACAGACCTGGATACCCTGGTCAAACATATGCCTGTCCTTGCTGAGAGTGCGCAAAACCTCGGAGCACCCTTTGTCACCCTCCCTGCCATTCCTCCAGAGCAAAGGGCCTCCCTGGATGACTATAAACGCATGGCCGATATT
Organism: uncultured Flavobacteriaceae bacterium; assembly: GCA_965601625.1. Classification (GTDB taxonomy): domain Bacteria; phylum Bacteroidota; class Bacteroidia; order Flavobacteriales; family Flavobacteriaceae; genus Robiginitalea. The sequence goes on from CBFCWO010000072.1 coordinate 12,279, forward strand.
TTTAACGATATTGGCAAGGCCGCCAAAAGGGAGGGAATACGATTTGCCTATCACAACCATGGGTATGGTTTACAGGCTACTGGTGGCGTTATTCCATTTGAGGTGATGATGGATGCCACCGACCCGGAAACCGTATTCCTGGAAATGGATGTGTTCTGGACTACGGCAGGACGGGCTGACCCATTAGCCTACTTGAAGAAATACGCGGGAAGGTATTCCATGATGCATCTCAAGGACATGCGGGAACTCACCTATTTTAAAGGGGACGGGGGTTCCCCTCAAGAATGGACGGCCCTTTTCCCAGCCATGACGACTGCAGGAAACGGTGTCATCGACCTGGAAGGTATTGTCAGCACCGCTATCGATACGGGGGTTAAGCATTTTTTTGTGGAACAGGATATGGTAGCAAATCCGGAAATTGCCCTGAGGGAGAGTTATGAGTACCTGCGAAAACTGTAAATAAATTTAACGGAAAACCTATGAGAATGTCCCATAAAACCAACCCATGGCTGCTGCTTGCCCTTATTTTAATGCTCCCGTCCATTTTGCCAGCCCAATTGCTTTTGAAACCCGATCGGGTTTTTGACGGAAATGATATGCAGGAAGGATGGGTGGTGCTTGTCTCAGGTCCTGCCATATCCTATGCAGGTCCTGAAAATGGTGTGAAGCTTCCGAAAGGTACCACCATTATGGATCTGGAAGGCATGACGGTGCTCCCCGGGCTTATTGAAGGCCATTCGCATTTGCTCCTGCATCCCTATGACGAGACCTCCTGGAATGACCAGGTGTTAAAGGAATCCGTCGCGGAACGGGCCATACGCGGGGCCGTTCATGCCCAAAAATCCCTGATGGCGGGGGTTACCACCATGCGTGATCTGGGCTCGGAAGGGGCCGGGTATGCCGATGTGGCCCTGAAACACGCCATCGATTCCGGGATCATTCCCGGCCCACGACTTTTGGTCGCCGGTCCGGCCATTGTAGCTACCGGTGCCTATGGGCCCAAAGGTTTCCACGAAGGGGTAACGGTCCCCTTGGGAGCAGCACCCGCCAGTGGCGTCCCCGGGGTAATGGAGGAGGTCCGAAGGCAATTGGGCGGTGGTGCAGATTTTATCAAGATCTATGCAGATTACCGCTGGACGCCCGGGGCGCCATCCAAACCGACTTTCCTGCCCTCAGAATTGGAAGCAATGGTAGCTACCGCAGCATCCGCGGGTTCCTACGCCGTAGCCCACGCAAGCACTCCTGAAGGCATGAAAAGAGCTGTCCTGGCAGGGGTGGAAACCATTGAGCATGGGGATGGCGGAACGACAGCCGTCTTTGAGCTTATGAAGGAAAAGGGGGTGGTCCTCTACCCCACCCTGGCGGCCGGAGATGCGGTAGAGCGCTACAGGGGATGGTCCGGAGCACCGGATTCAGAACGCATACGGAACAAGAAAAAAAGCTTTCGGTTGGCCCTGGAATCAGGGGTAACTATTGGCTTTGGAGGAGATGTCGGGGTTTACCCCCACGGTGAGAATTACAGGGAGCTCGAGCTTATGGTTGCTTATGGCATGGCTCCCGCGGATGTCCTTAGAGCAGCCACCTCGGTGAATGCCAGGACATTTCATCTCGAGAATCTGGGAATAGTTCGTGAAGGTTTCCTGGCCGACCTTATCGCGGTTCAGGGGAACCCTTTGGAAGACATTATAATGCTCCGGGAAGTCTCGCTCGTAATGCTCAACGGAACACTGTTGAAAACTCCATAGGTGATCACCTAATCGGCACCTTTAATCCATGGCAGTTGCTCTTTCATTTTCACTATTATTTTGCGATATGAAGGCAGTATGGAACACTCCCAGATAACGTTTGTACTATTAATCGCGTAGTACGATGCGAAGATATTCGAACAGATGCCAGCCCAAATTTCACACTTAAAAGACTCATCGCTAACCAGGGGCAACTTTCCATGGCGGGTCCTTTCGGTTTGGCCCGGCATGAAAAAGCACGAGTTGGTTTCCGTCCGGGTCCTTTAGGCGTGCTTCCCGCCACAGCCAGGGCTGGTCTGTGGGCAACAGGTCAAAGACCATTCCCTCTTTTTGAAGATCCGATACCCATGCATCGAGGCGATCACTTTCAAAATACACATAGACACCCTCCCCTTTTGGAAGTTCATCCACCCGATGCAGTGAAAAAGTAGCTTCCCCCTGGGGCAACACAAAGCGCGCATAATCGGGAAGCGCCCTTACGATCAGGGTCATGCCCAGGGTTTCGTAAAACCGGATGGCTTTCGTGACATCGAGGACAGGAACGGTAACCTGGTTGAGATTCATACGTAGACCCCGGCTTTTATGTTCAATTTTCCATTTATAAGGCGGATTTTACGGCCTCGAGCTGGC
>CBFCWO010000073.1:0-14130 GCA_965601625.1 uncultured Flavobacteriaceae bacterium
TTTGGGTAGTGAAAGTGTATTACTGAATTGGAGTTGCGCCGGAGGACCTTAGATTGAAGATGGGTGGGGGAGGGGGGCGCCCCCATCACAACCATAACTTCTGGCCATTACAGAACCAAACGCCCAAACCAAGGCAGCTCAATAATCCCCCAAGGTCTTATCGCTGGCATTGCAATACCAAATCCCTCCTCTAGTCTATGCCAGGTTGTTTGATGGTGAAGTTCTCTTGTAGTTTCGCCTTGTCTACCTGCCCTTTTACATCAGCCAGAAGTCCTTTAGCATCGTATATGATGCCATCCTTAATGGTGTATTTCACCCCGCCTACGCGCACAACCTGGTTGTCCTCCGTGAGTTTGATCGCTCCGGTTCCATAAAGGGCCTTGAAGTTTTCCAGAGGGTTTTCTTCCACCAGGACCAGGTCAGCCAGCTTTCCGGGGGAGACGGTCCCGATTTCCTGATCGAATCCCAGGGCCTCTGCCCCGTTCAGGGTGGCTGCCCGGATGATCTCCAGTGGATGGAATCCGGCCTCCCGCAGCAGTTCCATTTCCCGTATATAAGCAAAGCCGTAGAGCTGGTAGATAAAACCAGAATCGGAACCCACAGTGACCCGCCCTCCCCGGTTTTTGTATTCGTTCACAAAGGTCATCCATAGCTGATAGTTCTTTTTCCAGGCCACCTCCTGCTCCGTTCCCCAGTAATGCCAGTAGGATCCATGCGAGATCTTGCTGGGGGCATAAAACCTCCAGAGGGAGGGCAGGGTATAGGTTTCGTGCCATTCTGCCCGCCGGGCCCTGTGCAGGTCCCTGCTGGCCTCGTAGATGTTAAAGGTCGGATCCAGGGTGAAGTCCAGTGAGAGCAGTTCTTCCATCACCGCATTCCAATGGTCGGAATAGGGTGGAGCCGCCTGCACCCAAAGTTTCCCCGCTTCCTCGAAGCGGTGCTGTTCATTGTTGTAGTTGTAATCCAGGGGATAATCCTGTACCGTCCGATCCTCAAAAAGCGCTTCGGGCAATCCATACCAGTGTTCCATACTGGTAAGCCCTGCCCTGGCCGAATTCAGGACATTCCAGCGGGCGACATCCAACTGGGCATGGTGGCAGGCTGAGCGAAGCCCCAGTTTTTTATTTTCATCCAGTGCTGCGCTCATGATTTCCGGGGGAGCCCCAAAAAATTTAATGCCATCAGCTCCTTTATCCGCATTGTTTCGTACCCACTCCCGCGCTTGATTTGGCGTGGTGATCGGATCCTTGCTGCCCTGTCCGAATCCGGTATAGACAAAAATGCGCGGGGCAATGATGCTGTTCGAGGCGCTTTTTCGTTTCAAATCCATGGAAAAATCAACCCCCCGTCCGCTGGGTTCCCGCACGCTGGTAATCCCATGGGCCATCCACAATTTGAACACGTAATCTGGCTCGGCCCCCTGGGCTTTACCCCCAATATGTCCGTGCATGTCCACAAATCCTGGAAGGACGTACATACCCTCCGCGTTGATTTCCTTTCCACCCGGTCGAAGGGCAGGTCGGCGTTCCGGGTCAATGGCTACCCCGGGATAGCCAACGACCTGTACTTTTATAATGCGGTTTTGCTCTATAACGATATCCACAGGTCCCTGAGGGGGAGCCCCATTTCCGTTAATAAGTGTGGCACCCCTGATAATTAGCTGATCGAAAGGCCCTTCGAATAATTCATCTTGTGACATGACCTGCCCGCAGGCAAACAGTAACAACAGGAGGGTGTAAAGGGTCTGTTTCATAATGGGTAATTTGTGTTTGGTCATTTCGTTTTTTGTGGGTGATCCGTTATTCCGGCACCCTTATATGCTGTCCCAGGAAAAGGGCGTTGAGAAAAAGTCGGTTCGTGCCATACCAGGAACCCCGGAAATTTGGGTTGTCTGCAAACAGGATGACCCTTCCCCGGCCTATGGTGCTGACTACAAGGGAGGCGGCATTCTGCAAGAATTCCTCCGTGTTCTTCTCAGATATAAACCCATCGATGTGGGCATTTTTCGCATACCTTGCCACGGTGCCATAAGCGTTTTTACTCGGTTGCATCCAGACCTCATTGTTCTTGTAAATCGGAATCTGCGCTTCCTGATATCCAAACCCAAGGGGATGGGTCTGATCCAGATCTGTATTCAGGATGATTCCACCAACCCTTTCTCTGCCGATATTCTCAGGGGCATCCACATAGGGTAGGCGCTCAACCGCTTTGGTGCTGTCCCGAGCTGTTTCAACCAACGCTTCCTCCACCCATTTGTTGCGGATCACATAGGATGTGCCCCCTCCGATGGTGATCAGGGTATTTCCCTTGGCTACCCAGTCCTTGATGCGCTGCTGTTGCTTATCGTTCCAACGGTAGCGCCCGCTTACCATGACCAGGGTGTTATACCGGTCCAGGTCCGCCCCGGCGAAATCGCGGAGGGGAATCTTGGTAATGGGCATCTTTACGCGGGTATCCAGCAAATGCCAAACTTCCCCTGCTTCGTAAGAACGAACCCCTTCGCCTATAAACATTGCTGCTTTAGGCGCCTCGAGGGGACGGATGTACCGGCTCCCCAGGTCAACGCCTTTGAGGTGATACCCGGAGGATACCCCGTATGCCGGGACCTGCCACTTCTTCTGAGCTTCCAAAAGCAGGTCATGGACTTCCTGTGGTGTTTTTTTCTGGAGGGAAACCGGCAGTACCAGTGCGCCATAAGAAAAGGATTCCGACCCTTCTCCGACCTGCGTGGTAAAAGGCTTAAACGCACTGGAGAGCACCAGGCCTTTGGATTGCAGCTGCTGCAGGAGGGCAGGTGCATTGTAGTCATTCCAGTCAATGATATAAGCATAATTGGAAAATCCAACAGGGGCCACAGGATAGAGGCCTTCAGTACTGGTAATTTCCTCATTGCCCGCAGAACTGCGCACCGGGCGATATTTCATATGGTAGAAATTCGCAACAGACCAGGCCGAAGCATCATAGAAAACACTATCCCGGTAGCTGCCATACGTTTCAAAGAAGGTCTGCACCATCCGGTACTGTGGTTGATTGGTCGGGATCAGGATGGCATCCGCTCCATCCCGGTACACCTTTATCCGATGGATCAATAACTTGTCGATAAATGCTTTTAGACGGTTTTTGTCAAATTTTTCCTCCACACGGTAGGCACGGGTGCGGGATGCAGCCGCATTGCGGAGTGCTGTATTGAAAAAATCTTTCTGATAGTCCCTGAGCATTCCCTTGTTTTCCACGGCTGCCTTTACCGTGGTCATGCTGGATACCAGTTGATTTCTGATGGTAAATGGGAAGGTGATCTCCCCAAAAGCTGTTTTCTGGGCATGACCCCGGGAACTGGCCTGTTCAAAAAGCAGTCCCAGCCCACCCTGGAGATCAGGATAGGAAGACCCGTATCCCGGATAGGTGCCATCGAAAACCTCTTTGGTAAAATACAGGGATCCGATACTGTCAAGGGAATTGGCAAAGTAGCTGCCGAAGAGCTCGTTGAGATCCTCATAATTTTCCCTGGGCATGATCGGATTCAGGGAGCCATTTGCTTTCATGGGCTCAAAGAAGTAGGTGCTCTGGGTACCCATTTCGTGAAAATCCGTGACGACGTTCGGGTACCATTGGTGGTACCAGTTCAGTTTTCCCCGGCTTTCCGGATTGATGGCCAGCAGCCAGTCCCGGTTCAGGTCAAACCAATAGTGGTTGGTACGTCCGCCAGGGAAGTATTCATTGTGTTCCGCGTCCTGGGTATCGGTTACCAAAGGTTCCCCCCTGTAGGAATTGGCCCACTGCGTGTGCCGGTCCCTTCCGTCCGGATTGATGGTAGGATCTATAAAGACCACGGCCTCCTGGCGGAAGCGTTGAATCATCGGATGCTCTGACGCCACGAGGATGTAGGCACTCAGCAGTGCGGCCTCCGAGCTGGAGGGTTCGTTCCCGTGGACATTGTAGCCCAGTTGAACAAAGATGGGCAGGTCTGCGCTGGCATCTACTGAAGCCCCTGGATCGGTATAGGCCAAATGCTGCTGTTGCAGCTCCGGCAGGTTCTTCAAATGATCGGGTGCACTGACCCGCAACATGACCAGTTTTCGCTTTTCATGCGTATATCCGTAGGTCTCGATCTCGGCATTTTCCGACACGGAAGCCAGGGTTTCCAGATAGTGGACAATTCGGTCGTGACGGGTATGGTACTCCCCAATCCCGTATCCCAGGAATGCCTGAGGGGAGGGGATGCCTTCCTTATACGGCTTGTATTGTTCCAGAAAGTAGTCCTGAGCCTGCAGGGGCAGAATGGCCATCAATAGACAGGCGAAAAGTAATCTATGCATCGGTTGGTGTTTTGAGTAGAAAGCTAAATATAGGAATTAAAAATCGTTTGCCGGTCGGACACAAATGGTGGGTTTCCCTATGATTTTCAAGCGATGGAATGGAAGGGGTCCTGAGTGACTTCCTGGAAGCGAATGATATAGTTGGTGCCCCGCTTGGAGAGATCGCGTATTACGGAACCTTTGAGTTGTCGGCTAAGGTTGTGGATCAATTTCAGCCCGAGGGATTTAGAGCTCTGATAATCCATCGACTCCGGGTACCCTATGCCATTGTCCCCTATGCGCAGCACGAATTCATGCTTGTCCTCTTTTTCCAGTGAAATACTGATCTCGCCTTCGTCCCGACCCTCAAACCCGTATTTCAGGGCATTGGTCACGGCCTCATTGATCAGCAGTCCAAGGGGGATGGCCGTATCGATCCCCAGCTCGATCTCGGGGATGTTGATATTCAAACGAATATTGCTTTCCGCCCCTTTGAGGGACTTCACAAGGTATTCCCCTAACTGCTGAACGTAAGTGCTGTATTCAATACAGGAGAGGTCTTCCCGCCGGTAGAGCATCTCGTGGACCATGGCCATGCATACCACCCGGTTCTGGCTGCTTTTGATCTGACTCAGCGTCTTTTCATCCTCTATCGACCTGCCTTGCATGCGCAACAGGCTGGAAACCGTCTGCAGATTGTTCTTCACCCTGTGGTGGACTTCCTTGAGAAGCATTTCTTTTTCAGCAACCTGCTGCTCCAGGGTTTCCCTGCTCCGGTAAAGTGCGTGCATCCTGCTCAGGAGATCCTTGCCGTAAACGCCTCCCAAAAAGAGGGTGAAAAAAAGCAACACTAAAAAGCTAAAGAGCCCGCTATAGGAGGGAGGTATGGCTGCGTCAACAACTAAAATGGGTTTTTGCTGCTGCACCAGCAGCAGGGTGATGGCTATAAGGGAGGCACCCAGGTAAATATGCCCAATGCCTGTGCGTATGGAATATGCGCCAAGGACCAGCAGGGCCAGCATAAAGACAAAAGGACTGTTGATCCCACCGCTGTACAGGCTGATCCATACAACGGCCAACAGGGCGGCAATCCCGGCCAGGTGAAAGCTCAATTCGAGGTTTCCGTGATTCCTGAGAAGGAGCGCATTGACCCCGGCCACGGCGGCAAAACCCAGTAGCACAGGGATGATCGGTCCGGACAGCTCCATATAGCCCCAGCAAACCAATGCCAAAGTGACGGACCCCAATACGGATAGAATGCTTGCTTTAATGAAAAGTTGGGTAGTATCCTGAAGCCGTTGGACGTGCTTCCGTTTTTTCTTCATTTTGATAAAAAACGGCTTATTTGGCATAGAAGTTCATACCTGCCCTCAGGCGGTTTGGTTTTCCGAGAGTAAAGCTACTCCTATTTTGCCATAAAATCAAAAAGGGGAACCCACCTACAAAAAAACGACCTCAAAGGGTCGTTTTTTATTTAGTGATTTTTTGGATCAGTCTTCTACGAGCACCCATTCCCCTTTAGCTAGCAAAGGTTCGGCCTGCTTGAATTTCAGGGTTTTGTTTTCCCCGGACATCACATTTTTAATCGTCACCCGCTCGTTCCTCCCAATTTTGGGTTTCTCCCTTATGATGGTCTCGGTGATCTGTTGTTGCCCCCCTTGCTGCCGGCCAACGGCCCTGCTCTGGGCAGCCAGTTCTTCACTGTTCGGGATTTCTTCCTTGCTGGTCTGCAGCTTTTCCTTGGGCCTGCGCACCTGGCGGGCCTCCTGGATCTGCTGGGTATTGGCAGAGGGAAGCTCCCCTTTGAACAGGAAGGACACAACCTCTTTATTGACCTTTTCGATCATGCTCTTAAAGAGTTCAAAGGCTTCAAACTTGTAGATCAATAAGGGGTCTTTTTGCTCGTGAACCGCCAGCTGCACGGACTGCTTGAGCTCGTCCATCTTCCGAAGGTGGGTCTTCCAGGAGTCATCGATGATCGCCAGGGTGATATTCTTCTCGAAATCCGTGATCAGTTGCTTCCCTTCAGAATCATAAGCACTCTGGAGATTGGTCACCACGTTCAGGGTTTTGATCCCGTCGGTAAAGGGCACCACGATCCGCTCGAAGGTATTGGTGTTGTCCTCGTGCACTTTTTTGATCACCGGAAAGGCCGTCGCAGCAGAGCGCTCCATTTTCCCCTGATAATGCTGGTAGGCAGCGCTGTAGACTTTCTGGGCAATCTCCTGAAAGGTCATCTTGCCAAACTCCTCCTCGCTAACCGGGGCTGTGATGGAGAAATATTTGATCAGCTCAAACTCAAAATTCTTGTAATCGCTGGCCATTTTGTTGCTCTCGGAAATGACCTCGCAGGTATCGTAGATCATGTTTGCGATATCCACTTTCAGGCGGTCCCCCTGCAGGGCATGTCTGCGGCGCTTGTAGACCACCTCCCGCTGCGCATTCATCACGTCGTCGTATTCGAGCAGCCGCTTTCGGATCCCGAAGTTGTTTTCCTCCACTTTTTTCTGAGCCCTTTCAATGGATTTGGTCATCATGCTGTGCTGAATGACCTCTCCTTCCTTCAGGCCCATACGGTCCATCATCTTTGCGACCCGCTCAGAGCCAAAGAGCCGCATCAGATTGTCTTCCAGGGAGACATAGAACTGTGAACTTCCGGGGTCCCCTTGCCGTCCCGATCTTCCACGGAGCTGCCGGTCTACCCGACGGGAATCGTGCCGTTCGGTTCCTATGATGGCAAGACCCCCTGCCTTTTTCACTTCGTCGGAGAGCTTGATATCCGTTCCCCTACCGGCCATGTTCGTGGCAATGGTAACCACGCCTGAATCCCCCGCTTCGGCCACAATATCCGCTTCCTTTTTGTGGAGCTTGGCATTGAGCACGTTATGGGGTATTTTTCGAATGTTCAGCATCCTCGACAGCAATTCGGATACCTCCACGGAGGTCGTACCGATCAGCACCGGCCTTCCTTCCCCTGACAGCCCGATCACCTCATCGATGATGGCGTTGTATTTTTCCCGCTTGGTCTTATAGATCAGATCATTCCGGTCGTCCCTGGCTATGGGACGATTGGTGGGGATCTCCACCACATCCAATTTGTAGATTTCCCAAAACTCACCCGCTTCTGTGACTGCCGTACCGGTCATCCCGGACAACTTTTGGTACATGCGGAAATAGTTCTGCAAGGTGATCGTGGCAAAGGTCTGGGTCATGGCCTCGATCTTGACGTTTTCTTTGGCCTCGATCGCCTGGTGAAGGCCATCGGAATACCTGCGCCCCTCCATGATCCGGCCTGTTTGCTCATCAACGATCTTTACCTTGTTTTCCATGACCACGTATTCCACATCTTTTTCAAAGAGGGCATAGGCCTTCAGGAGCTGGGTCATGGTATGGATCCGTTCACTTTTGACGGCAAAATCCTTGAAGAGCTCTTCCTTGAGCTTGGCTTCTTCCTCAATGTCGAGCTGCTGATTTTCTATCCGTGCAATTTCACTTCCGATGTCGGGCATCACAAAAAACTCACTGTCCTGGTCCCCTGAAATATAGGAGATTCCCTTATCGGTTAGTTCGATCTGGTTGTTTTTCTCATCGATTACGAACAACAGTTCCGCATCCACGGTAGGCATCTCCCGGTTGTTGTCCTGCATGTAGAAATTCTCCGTTTTTTGCAGGAGCTGCTTGATGCCCTCTTCGCTGAGGAATTTGATAAGCGCCTTGTTTTTGGGCAGCCCGCGGTGAACCCTGAGCAGAAGGAATCCACCCTCTTTGGAGTCCCCGGCGGCTATTTTCTTTTTGGCCTCTGCCAGTACACCCGTGAGGTAACGCTGCTGTTTTTGCACCAGCTCGGATACCTTGGGCCGCAATTCGTTGAACTCGTGACGGTCTCCTTCCGGCACCGGGCCGGATATGATCAATGGCGTTCTCGCATCGTCGATCAAAACAGAATCCACCTCATCGACAATGGCGTAATTGTGAGGCCGCTGAACCAGATCGGTGGGGGTATGAGCCATATTGTCCCGCAGGTAATCAAAACCAAATTCGTTATTGGTCCCATAGGTAATATCGGCATTGTAGGCTTTTCGCCTCCCTTCGGAATTGGGCTTGTGTTTGTCGATACAATCCACCGAAAGGCCGTGGAATTCGAAGATGGGCGCCATCCAGGCACTATCCCGCTTGGCCAGGTAGTCGTTGACGGTCACCAGGTGCACCCCTTTTCCTGAAAGGGCATTCAGGTATACCGGAAGTGTAGCCACCAGGGTCTTACCCTCACCGGTCTGCATTTCCGCGATCTTTCCCTGGTGCAATGCAATCCCCCCGATCAGCTGCACATCGTAATGGACCATGTCCCAGGTGACTTCCTTACCCGCGGCATCCCATGAATTGCTCCAAATCGCCTGATCTCCATCAAGGGTTACATAATCCGCTGTGGCGGATAGCTGTCGGTCAAATTCGGTGGCCTTTACGGGCAGGGTTTCATTGCCGGCAAATCGTTTGGCGGTCTCTTTTACCACTGCGAAGGCCTCGGGCAGGAGCTCTTCCAGTGTTTTTTCCGTCCGCTGGTACATGGTTTCCTCCAACTGGTCGATCTGGCTGTAGAGGTTTTCATTCAGGTCAATGTCATCGGATTGATCCACCTGCTGCTTGAGGGCGTCTATCTGCTCGAGAAGGTCCTGATTGCGCTCCCGGATGGTCGTCTTAAAATCTTCCGTCTTCTTGCGGAGTTCATCAAGGGAGATGGATTCCAGGGCTGCTTCGTGGGATTTTATCTTGGCAACCTGAGGTTGCAACGCTTTAACATCCTTCTTTGCCTTGTCACCGACAAAGGTTTTTATGATGGTATTTACAAAACTCATAATTCGCAGTGTTTTGCCCCTTTGGACCAGGTTCCCGGCAGTAACCGGACAGGGGAAAGATTTTACTATGCATTCAGCTTTTATTCCATGAACAAAAGCCATTCCGTTTTCACTTCAGGCATTTTTAAGCCTTCTGGACTGTCAAAATTACATAAAAAAAAAGCCTCCGTAGAGACTTTTAAGGGATTGTTATCGGCCGATTAGTATTCATCTTCATTCCACAGGTAATCCTCTTCTGTGGGATAATCCGGCCAGATTTCTTCAATCGATTCGTAGATCTCACCACCTTCTTCTTCCATGGACTGAAGATTTTCCACCACTTCCAATGGGGCTCCGGTTCTAATCGCATAATCAATCAACTCATCTTTGGTAGCCGGCCAGGGTGCATCGCTGAGATAGGATGCCAATTCTAAGGTCCAATACATAGTAGCGGTACTATTTTAAAATTTTTGCAAAAATATATTTTAAACTAAAACGGCAAAGCAAAACGCCACATAATTACGGCAGATGCCAAAATTTTAGGGATAAAGCAAAAGGATAACGCGAGTTTTGTGAATTTATTCCGTTTTCTCGTTCGGAATCCATTTTATTTCATCAGCCTGCAGCTCTGAGGACAATTTACGTGCCAATACAAAAAGGTAATCCGAGAGCCTGTTGAGGTAGGTCAGGACTATTGGGGGCACTTCGCTCTGCTCATCCAGCAGGGTGGTCATGCGTTCCGCACGCCGGCAAACGGTCCGCGCGATATGACAGTATGACACGGTTGTATGGCCACCGGGGAGTATGAAATGCGTCATGGGGGGCAGGCTTTCGTTCAGCAAATCCATTTCCTTCTCCAGGGCTTCCACATCCGATGGCTTTAGCTGCGGGATTACAATGCGCTGCCCTTCCGTTGCCGCTTCCAGTTTCTCCGGTTCGGTGGCCAGCATGGAACCCATGGTAAAAAGGCGGTCCTGCACCTGCATGATAAAATTGAGGTGATGCGAAGAAATCTTCTGATCGCGCAACAGTCCAAGCCATGAATTCAATTCGTCCACGGTGCCGTAGCTTTGGATCCGGATATGGTGTTTAGGGACCCGGGTACCTCCGAAAAGGCTGGTGCTTCCGGTGTCTCCTGTTTTGGTATAAATCTTCATAGCAATGGGGGGTGTATTATTCTTTAGGGTCGCGGCGATCCCTGAGCCGCCTGCCCTCCATGAAAGATCTCGATTTACGTCGCCTGGACTTACGCTTGTTGTAGGCGGCGATCAGGAAATAAACCACCAAAAGCCCTCCAAGGATGTAAAAGATTTCGTTTCTCATGGAGCCTCAAAATTAGGGGATTATATTCGGATTCTAAAATGCTCCGGGGCCTGCTGACGCCTGAAAAAAAGAAGACCGGCGGTGTAGGTCTCCAAAACCACGCGAACCTGATCCATGTCAGCTGCCTCCCTCCAAAAGGATTCGGAATCCAGGTCTTCTCTCAGGTTCTCGACGAAAATCACGCTATCGTTATGCCAGAGCGGGGTCTGAGAAATTACCCGCAGAAGTTCGCTTCCTGCAGATTCGAATATTAACAGGTCAAAGGGGGCGGGTCCCCATTGGATATCTGCCCGTTCTTCTTTCAGCCAGGTGACTGTGGGATTCCCACTTTGGAAGCAATGCGCCCGCCTGAGCTTGAAGTGATCCACTGCCGCCAGCAAAAGGCGACGGGAAGGGGCAAGTCCCCGCAGGTCTTTTCGATACAATCCCTGATCCAGGAAGCTGTAAATGAATGGCGAGTGTATGCCATGCCTGTTTTTGGCTTTCCACCGGAAAATCCATTTTTTCAGCATTTCGTGCATGTTTTCGAAGTGATCATATGCAGGCCAACTACCCCTCTGCAATGGCGGATAGCTCAAACCACCTGGCGGTTTTATCCTCCAGGGTTAACATGAGTTCCGAGAGTTCAATGGACAGCTCGTTCAGGGTTTCTCCAGGGAGCTCCGGATTGGTAAAGAGGTCCTCCAGCTCCTTTTTTCGATCTTCCAGTTGGGCGATCTCGGTTTCTACGGCCCGGAGCTCTCGCTGCTGGGTATAGGAAAGTTTTCCCTTCCGTACTCCGGTCGGAGCTGTGCTCTCAGTAGCCTTGGGTTTTTCAGCGGCTTCCCGCGGTGATTCCTCTTTCTGGTACTCCCGTAGGTCGGAATAGTTCCCCGGGAAATCCCTGATCCCTCCTGACCCGTCAAAGATAAAGAGGTGATCCGTTATTTTGTCCATAAAATAACGGTCATGGGAAACGATCAGCAGGGTGCCGGGGTAGTCCAGGAGAAAATTTTCCAGCACATTGAGCGTAATGATATCCAGGTCGTTGGTCGGCTCGTCCAGGATGAGGAAATTTGGGTTTCCGATGAGCACGGTGCACAGGAACAGGCGCTTCTTTTCCCCTCCACTGAGTTTTGAAACGAAATCATATTGTTTCTTGCGGTCAAAGAGGAAGCGTTCCAGAAGCTGCTGTGCACTCAGCTGACGCCCTTTCTTCAAGGGGATGTAATCCCCATATTCGCGGACCACGTCCAGGACGCGTTTTCCGGGTACCACCTCGATGCCCTTCTGGGAGTAATACCCTACTTTCAATGTTTCCCCCTGCACGATCTTTCCGGTGTCCGGTTTCAGGTTCCCGCAAACGATCTCCAGAAAGGTGGATTTCCCGCTACCGTTCCGTCCTACCAGTCCAATGCGTTCCCCCCGCTTGAAGTGATAGCTGAAATCCTTAAAGAGGGTGTTTGCTCCATAGCTTTTTGAAATGTGGTGCAGTTCCAGCACTTTGGTGCCCAGGCGCTCCATGGCTATCTCCAGTTCCATCTCATGCGCTTTTCGCCTCTGTAAGGCTTTCTCCTTTAAGGAATGGAAGTCTTCAATTCTGGCTTTGGATTTGGAGGTGCGGGCCTTGGGCTGCCGTCGCATCCATTCCAGCTCCTTTAGATATAGGGAACGGGTCTTTTGCTGGTTGACTTCCTGAAGTGCCTCCCGGGCTTCCTTCTCCCGCAGGTAGTAGGAATAATTTCCTTTATAGGTATGGAGCACTCCTGCCTCCAGCTCGAGGATCTGATTGCAGACCCGGTCCAGAAAATACCGGTCATGGGTCACCATGAAAAGCGTTCCGACCTGTTGTTTGAAATAGTCCTCCAGCCATTCGATCATGTGAAGATCCAGGTGGTTGGTAGGTTCATCCAGGATCAGCAGGTCAGGACTGTCGATCAGGACATGCGCCAGGGCCAGCCTTCTGCGCTGCCCCCCTGATAATTCACCGACCCTCGCCTGGGTATCGTTGAGGTCCAGTTTAGAGAGGATCTGCTTAAAGCGGGCTTCCAGGTCCCAGGCTTTGGAGCGTTCCATGGCCTCGAACGCCCGCTGATACCCTTTTTGGTCCTCAGGGCGGGTGAGGGCTTCCTCATACCTGGCGATGATCTGCACCACCTCATTGTCGGTGGCATAAAGGGTTTCACCTACCGTGAGCTGGGGATTCAGCACAGGGTCCTGTTCCAGATATCCAATTTTGACTCCTTTCCTGCTGGTGACTTGCCCGGTATCCGGGGGATACTTGCCGGCGAGGATATCCAGAAGGGTGGTTTTGCCTGTGCCGTTCTTTGCGATCAGGGCGATCTTTTGCCCCTGGTTGATCCCAAAGGTGAGGTCGGAGAACAAGGTGCGTTCCCCATAAGATCGGGACAGGTTCTCGGCGCTTAACAGGTTCACGGCAAAGGTCTGAAATACGAAATCAAATAGGTGTAGCGCAATAAGAGGGCAGCCCAAACCGGAAGCAATACCAGGGAGAACACCTGCAGGCCTACAAGCCAGATTAGGATAGCGAGTGCGAGTAAAGCAAGCAACACCCTCAGGTATATTCGAAGTTGCCTGGCGCTTAATACAGGGAAGAACAAGAGTATACCCAAAATCAAATTCATGGGGAAGGCCCACAACAAATTGGCATTCCAGACGGTGGCATTATGGTCGGTCAGGAACCATAGGAATGCAATAACAAGCCCGCTTGATCCGGTAAGGAAGAAAAGCCCGAAATCAAGTACCCGGCTGCGCGTGCCGTTTCTGAAATCAATCCAGGTTATGGCTATGGTCAGTCCAAGGAGTATCAGCATCCAGAACAGGGGGGTTGCCGTGAAATAATTCGAGGATCGGGGGGAGGGCAAATCCAGGATGGTCCGCTCCCGGGGAGTGAGGGGCTGTCCTCCAAGGGAGGCGTGCTGTATCTGGTACCGCACGTATTCGGGCAGGAAAGCATACTGCCCTCCCTGGGCTTCCCGGTCGATCACCGCGCCCAATGCCAGATCTATCCCAAAACTCGACCAGCTGTTCCATTGAAGGTTCCTGTGGATGAGCTCCCGAAAGGTAAGCGGTTCCGCAAGGTGATCATAGGAATACTCCAGCCCGTCTCCCAGGACCCTTTGGAGCACTTCAGGCACCTTAGTTGCACAATTCTCAAAAAGGAAATCATAGCGGTACAGGCGGTTTTCCGGCAGGTGGTTTGCTTCCAGGAAATCCAAAAGGCCGCTGGTTTCCTCCGGGGAGAGCTCCAGCACCTGCTCCCTGACCCATCGCCTTTCGAGTTGGTAGGTATAGAGAAAATTGTCAAACCGTTGTTTGCTCAGTGCATATGGCAGTTTCCCCCTGGCGAATTTCAGGTAGAAATTTGGGGTGTTGAAATCGAAGGTACCGTAGTTGTAGACCCAGTCTATCCCTGTTATGGGGTCCTGCAGCCGGAAA
The DNA here is from genome assembly GCA_965601625.1 of uncultured Flavobacteriaceae bacterium. Classification (GTDB taxonomy): domain Bacteria; phylum Bacteroidota; class Bacteroidia; order Flavobacteriales; family Flavobacteriaceae; genus Robiginitalea. The sequence goes on from CBFCWO010000073.1 coordinate 13,889, forward strand.
GCGCTATGCCCGAATTTGGCGTAGAGATCCGTGCCAGGACCACAGGTCAGTACACTGAAGCGCGCACTGGGGCTCAATTCAGGTGCCTGGGCGTTGGCCATGAGGCTTCCCAGGAAAAGGATAAACCAAAAAACACGGGGAAATGATCTCATAAAGTCACAAACCCAAATGGGTTCAGGTATGAGCAAAGTTCGAAATAATTTAAACATTCACAACTGCCGGGCTGCACATAACGGCGTGCA
>CBFCWO010000074.1:0-14061 GCA_965601625.1 uncultured Flavobacteriaceae bacterium
CAGCATATTATCACTGAATGAAGTCTCGTCTACAGGAATCCCGGTTGCCCCCTGAGAGGGGCTGTCCATAGTAGCTTTGTAAGACTCCCCTTCTTTGTCCAAATGGAATACCAGTGGTATCTCGGTTCCCTGCACTTCCAGGGATCCCTTCCAGGCACCGGTCAAATCCTGCCCAAAGGCATGCAGCCCCATAAACAGGATAGCCGCCAGTGTTAAAATGATTCGATCTTTTATTACAACTTGTTTCATAAATTTTACATTTATCCGTGTTCTCGGTGTGTTCAACAGTTGATAAGTAGGTTTTTAAGCCCATGTGTTACACTCAGGGGACCCAAAATTATCCGGCCTGAATCAGGGTGTACTGTGATATTTAATCCTGGAAGTCCACAGGAGGCACCATCCTAATGCATTTAGGGTTTTTGGTTTTCCTGAAGATGTGCTTGAAACTGAATTCAGGATTACTTTTGATGGCCCGGAGGGAAACCTTCAAACACCCTGGTGGCAATCACCCGAAAACGTTCTTTTCGCTTCTCCGGGCTGCTTCCTTCATTGAACTGGTCCGTGCTGACGGCCTGCCAAAGGGTCCTGCCCTGCCTGGCATCGATCATCTCGAAAATGATCTCCCGCTGCAGTTGTCCCATATTGAGCGGAACCCCAACGGATACCCCGCCGGCAACATCTCCTCCGGTTCCTCCTACCCCAAAGCCCACACTTCCCTGATTGGGATCCTGATAGATATTGCTGTACACATCCAGTATCAGGTCCGGGTCTTCCGAAAGCGTAAACCCCCGGCCCTGAAGGACCTGATTAACGGCTTCCAGGAGCCTTCTCTGATCTAAATCCCCCAGGCCTGTATCTAGATTGGCTGCGAAGTTGTAGCTGCTGTAATTGGTAAACTGGGCCTGGGAATCGTAATCGTACTGCACCTTTACGGGACCGCATCCCACCAAGAATATCAGACAAAGCAGATAGAGCTTTTTCATGTCGTATTTTTCCAAAAAAGGTACGATTTCCGCCATCAAACAGGGAGATTCCCTCCCATTATTCGTTCAACAGCTCCCAGAGCCGATCCTTCAGGGCAGTAATGCCCAGACCTGATACGGAGGAGATAAATACGGGTTGTATGCCCGGCAATTCCACTTCCAGTGCCTGCCGCATCTCCCCTATGAGTTCCTCATCGAGCATATCGCATTTGGTAATGGCCAGCAAGCGCTGTTTATCCATTAATTCGGGGTTGTATTTTTGGAGTTCCCTCAGCAGAATGCCGTATTCCTCTGAAATTTCACGGCTGTCAGCAGGCACCATAAAGAGCAGTACCGCGTTCCGTTCAATATGCCTCAGGAAATAGTGTCCCAGCCCCTTGCCTTCAGAGGCCCCTTCAATGATCCCCGGAATGTCGGCCATCACAAAGCTTTTAAAGTCCCTGTATTTAACTATGCCGAGATTCGGTTTCAGGGTAGTGAATTCGTAGTCTGCGATCTTGGGCTTTGCCGAGGTAAGCACAGATAACAAGGTAGACTTCCCTGCATTGGGAAAGCCCACCAGACCCACATCGGCCAGTACCTTCAGCTCGAGGGTCAGACTTATTTCCGTACCCGGCAGGCCCGGCTGTGCATATCTGGGGGTTTGATTGGTGGCACTCTTGAAATGCCAGTTCCCGCGGCCTCCCAGTCCTCCTTTGGCCACAACCTCCTGCTGACCGTCTTCCGTAATCTCAAAACATACCGTTCCCGTGTCCGTATCCCTGACTACTGTGCCAAGCGGGACGTCCAGCAGAACATCGGCCCCATTGGCCCCCGTGCTGCGTTGTTTGCCCCCATGCTCGCCGTGTCCGGCCTTGAAGTGCTTCTGGAACTTGAAATCCAGCAGGGTCCAGAGATTTTTATTCCCCCGAAAAATGATGTGACCCCCACGACCGCCATCGCCACCATCAGGTCCTCCTTTGGCGACGAACTTTTCACGACGCAAATGGGTCGAACCCGCTCCCCCCTTGCCGGATAGGACATGAATTTTGACATAGTCGACAAAATTGCCTTCAGTCATTTGTTAGTTTTTAGAAGTCCGGCCGGAAGTGGATTCGTCTCAGAGCCCGTCGATCACCCTGCCAAGCCGATGGGTGATTTCCTGGATCTCGCCTACCCCGTTCACGCTGTGGAATTTACCCTGCTCCTGATAAAAGGCCTTGAGTGGCGCCGTTTTACGATTGTATTCGTCAAATCGATTCCGGATCTTTTCTTCATCCTGATCATCTGATCTGCCGCTTACTTTTCCGCGTTCCAAGAGACGCTGAATAAGGATTTCGTCATCCGCCTCCAGGGCGATGGTGGCGTCGACCTTCATATCCTTGCTGTCCAGCAGGTTGTCCAGGGCCTCTGCCTGAGCCGCCGTACGGGGAAATCCATCAAAGATAAATCCCGAGGCATCCGTGGCATTCTCCACTTCTTCCCGAAGCATTTTAATGGTGACCTCATCAGGGACCAGATCCCCTTTGTCTATATAGGATTGCGCCAATTGTCCCAGCGCTGTATTGTTCTTGATATTATATCGAAAAACATCCCCGGTGGAAATATGCTTCAGTCCGTATTTCTCCTTGAGAAAGGCCGCCTGCGTACCTTTCCCGGCTCCGGGTTTTCCGAATATCACTAGGTTGATCATAGGTGGTTTATTTAATTGATACACATCCCGCAGGTTCCGGCCCTGTTCCCTGTAATCGAGTCCGTAACCCACAATGAATTTATCCGGGATCTCCATTCCGAAATAGTCGATGGGATACTCCCCGTTATAGACTTCAGATTTGTAGAACAGGGTAGCGATCTTGAAGTCTTTTACGTTCCGGTTGGAAAACATATGCACCAGCTCCTGCAGGGTACGGCCCGTATCCACGATGTCCTCCAGAATGATCACATGTTTGCCCTCCACATGGTCGGGCAGATCCAGAAGGGTCTCCACAATGCCCGTCGAGGTTAGCCCACGGTACGAACTTAACTTGACAAAGGTAACTTCACAGGGATAGGGATAGTACTTGAGAAAATCTGATACGAACATAAATGCTCCGTTCAGGACTCCTACAAAAACGGGGACCTGATCTTTATAATCCCTGGCAATGGCGTCCGCTACTTTCTGGACGGCCTGAAGGATATCAGCTTCCGGAACAAAGGGGACAAACCGCTTCCCTAAAAGGCTTACCGATCTTTCCATGGGCACTTGTCCTGCGAATATAGTGTTTTGATTTTTCTTTTTGGGACGGCTCGGGTCCTTTCTGGGATTAAGCTGTATTTTTGTATCATTCCTTTGTAATTTCACTGTGGTGGACCAAAACACTATGAGTTATTTTTCTTCTGATTTTACCCTGGGCATCCTGGGAGGTGGGCAACTCGGCAAAATGCTACTCTATGAAACCCGCAAGTGGGACATAACGACCAGGGTCATGGATCCTTCTGAGGAAGCTCCCAGCCGTCTGGCGTGCAATACATTTGAGGTGGGTGACCTGATGGACTATCAGACCGTCATGGATTTTGGGAAGGATGTGGACCTGCTCACGATCGAAATCGAAAATGTCAATGCAGATGCCCTGGCCGATCTGGAAAAGTCAGGAGTACTGGTTTACCCCGGGGCCAAAACACTACAGGTCATTCAGAATAAGGCCCGTCAAAAGCTCTTCTACCGTGATTCAGGCATCCCCACCGCAGAATTCAGTCGCTTCGCCTATACGCAGGAGATTTTTGACAGCCTGGAAAATGGGGGATTGTCTTTTCCCTTTGTTTGGAAAAGCGCTCGCTTTGGATATGATGGGCAGGGGGTGAAGGTAGTGCGCAAGATGGACGATCTCAATGGGCTTTCAAACGTAGAATGCATCGCAGAAAATCTGGTTCCCTTCAAAAGAGAACTGGCGGTGATCGTAGCCCGGAATACGCAGGGTCAGTCCCGCACCTATCCCGTGGTCGAAATGGAATTCCATCCGGAGGCCAATCAGGTGGAATACGTGCTTTGTCCTGCACGGATTCCCGAGGAGGTGGCTCGGAAAGCACGGCAGGTGGCTTTGCAGGTATCTGAAAATTTGGAACACGTGGGCCTGCTGGCCGTGGAAATGTTCCAAACCCAGGAAGACGAGATCCTGGTCAATGAAGTCGCACCAAGGCCTCACAACAGTGGGCACTATAGCATCGAGGGAAGTTACACCAACCAGTTCGAACAACATTTACGGGCGATCCTTGGCCTCCCGCTCGGAAAGACGGAAAGCAAGGTTTCTGCGGTGATGGTAAACCTGGTCGGCGCAGAGGATCACCGCGGTCCGGTTCACTATCAGGGAATAAACGAGATCCTGGATCTTCCCGGGGTAACCCCCCACATTTATGGAAAAAAACAAACACGTCCGTTTCGCAAAATGGGCCATGTCACTATCGTAGATCCCTCCATAGAGGCTGCCAGGGAGCGGGCGGCCCTGGTCAAGGAAAAAATATCAGTCGTATCTAAGCAAAAAGCAATATGAGCAAAGTAGCCATCGTCATGGGTAGCACCAGTGACCTGCCAGTCATGCAGGAAGCTATTGATGTCCTGGAATCCCTGGGAATAGAAACCTTTGTGGATATCGTATCCGCCCACAGAACCCCTGATAAGCTGGCAGCCCTGGGGAAGACTGCCCATGAAAACGGGATTGCCGTAATCATTGCCGGGGCCGGTGGGGCCGCCCATCTTCCTGGGATGCTCGCTTCCTATTCCCCATTGCCGGTCATTGGGGTGCCAGTAAAAAGCAGGAATTCCATCGATGGGTGGGATTCTGTGCTTTCCATACTGCAAATGCCTGCAGGAGTCCCCGTGGCCACCGTTGCCCTGAACGGAGCAAAGAATGCAGGAATTCTCGCAGCGCAGATCCTGGGAAGTCAGCAGCCGGAAATCCTGGACAGGATCCTGGCCTATAAATCCGGCCTTCAGGAAAAAGTGGAAGACGGCGCTAAGGAAGTCCGTAAAAAATACTCCTCCTAAACATCGCCTTAACATTTTAACAGCAACGCCCTCACCCCCCGAATTATCCCAGCCCATGGAGAATCCGTTATTACAGCCTTTTGACGTCACCCCTTTTTCCAGGATTAAAACCGAACACTTCAAACCCGCTTTTGAATCAGCCATTTCAAAGGCAAGGGAGGAAATAGATGCGATTGCATCACATACGGAACCACCTACATTTGAAAACACCATTGCTGCCCTTGACTTTGCGGGGTATCAGCTCGATCGCATCTCCAGTATATTTTTCAATCTGAATGCTGCAGAAACCAACAGGGAAATACAGCTCCTGGCCCAGGAAATTTCCCCCCTGCTGGCTGCCTTCAGCAATGATATTACCCTGAATCAAGCCCTTTTTGAGCGGGTAAGGGAAGTACATGAAACGGCTGACAGGAAAACCCTCAATGCGGAGCAACAGATGCTGCTGGATCGCAAGTTCCGTCATTTCCGCCGCAATGGGGCCCTCCTGTCTGAGAAGGACAAGAAGCGCCTGAGACAAATCGACGAGGAATTGTCAACCCTGAAGCTCACCTTTGGAGAGCATGTGCTGGAAGAGACCCAGAAATTCGAAATGCACCTCACGGATGCGTCCCATCTTGACGGCCTGCCCGATTCCGCGGTTGAGGCTGCCCGATTGCTGGCAAAAAACCAAGAGAAAGAGGGCTGGATATTTACCCTGGACTTTCCGAGCTACCTGCCCTTTATGAAATACGCGGAGGATCGGGACCTTCGCAGGGAACTGGCAGTGGCTTTTGGCAGCAAAGGATTCCATGGAGATTCCCTGGATAACCGGGAAACCCTTTTAAAGATCGCACAACTGCGGCATGAACGGGCCTCTCTGCTCGGTTTTAGTTCACATGCCCATTTTACCCTGGAAGAGCGGATGGCCAAGTCTCCTGAGGGGGTTGAGAAATTTTTAGAAGATCTTCTCGAAAAGGCCATGCCGGCTGCGCAAAAGGAGCTGGAGGAGCTTCAGGTATTTGCCCGCAAAAGGGATTCTATCTCCCAACTCGAAAAATGGGACAGCGCCTTTTATTCCGAGAAATTAAAGCAACAGAAATACAACCTGAACGAAGAGGAGCTTAAGCAGTATTTTGAATTGAACAATGTGCTGCGGGGCATGTTTGAGGTGGCCAGCAATCTCTTCGGTATTCGTTTTGAAGAGGACACTACAACCGACACCTATCACGAAGAAGTGCGGGCCTTCAGGGTTTTGGACGAAAGCGATGCATTTGTGGCATTATTTTACGCGGATTTCCATCCCAGACCCGGGAAACGGGCAGGAGCCTGGATGACCTCCTATAAATCGCAATTCCGCAGGGATGGGAAAAACGAAAGGCCTCATGTCTCCATTGTATGCAACTTTACGCGGCCCACAGAACAAACTCCTTCGCTGCTCAGCTTCAATGAGGTTACCACCCTGTTCCACGAATTTGGTCACGCCCTGCACGGGATGTTGGCAGACAGCACATATCCCGGTCTTTCAGGAACCTCCGTTTACTGGGATTTTGTGGAGCTTCCCAGCCAGATCATGGAGAATTGGTGCTATCAGCCCGAAGCCCTGACCATTTTTGCGCGGCACTACCAAAACGGAGAAGTGATACCACAGGAATTGATAGACCGCATCAAGGCCAGCTCGAATTTTCTCGAGGGGATGGCTACGATGCGCCAAATCGGCTTTGGATTGCTCGATATGGCCTGGCACAGTCAAAACCCCAAAGATGTTACCGATGTCAAGGGATTCGAACGGGAGGCTTTCGGGTCCACCCAGCTCTTTCCGGACCATCCCCAAACCTGTATGAGCACCTCGTTTTCCCATATTTTCCAGGGGGGATATGCCGCTGGATATTACAGCTATAAATGGGCGGAGGTCCTGGATGCAGATGCCTTCGCCTACTTTAAGGAAGAAGGGATTTTCAACCGGGAGGTTGCCCGGAGATTCCGGGAACATATCCTCTCTAAAGGGGGAACGGAAGATCCCATGGAGCTCTATGTGCGTTTCCGCGGCCGTGAACCCAAGGTAGAGGCTTTGCTGGAACGAGCAGGCTTGCTCACTGCCGGGGCCTAGACCTGGATTACGGCTTTCTCAGGGTTCCTCCTGCTCCAGATAGGCGTCCCAGCCCCCGGTAAGATCTATGACCTGGTAGCCAAGGGAATCAAGGACATGTGCTGCTGAGGCACTCCTACCCCCTTTTTTGCAGTAGACATAGATCCTGCGGTCCTTGTCGATAGTGTCCCATTTTTGAATGAAATCCCAGGACATCCAATCGATGTTCACGGCCCCGTCAAAATGGCCTTCCCGGAACTCCCCGGGGGTGCGGACATCCACCAGCAGGTCGTTTTTCCGAAGGTCTTCGCTGGAGAATTCCGTAATCGGCATTTCCCGGGTTTCCTCGCATGCCAGCAGGGTAAGTGCCAGCCCCAATAGATAGAATAGCTTTTTCATTTCTCAGTTCTTCTAGGCTTAAAGGTAATTTTATTCTCCAAAATTCGCTTACTTTTATCCTTCAAGTTTACCATGGCCCAACACGAGTTACATCCCGATTCCTGGGTAGACCGCTATGCGGATTACCTCTTCAATTATACCACAACGCGGATAGGGGATACGGAGGTCGCAAAGGACCTGGTGCAGGAAACCTTTATCGCCGGATTGCAGGCGGCTCCAAAATTCAAGGGAAAAGCAGCAGAGAGGACCTGGCTCGTTGCCATCCTCAAGCGTAAAATCATCGATTACTACCGCAAATCCAATACCCGGAAGGGGAAAGCGGAGGTTCGGATGTCCTATGGCTCTCAATCGGATCAGGAAGGCGACTGGCTGGAGGAGCGGGCTGCCGACCCGGAGAGCATTCTTGAAAACGACCAGATCGAAAACGAGGAATTGGGCCTGGCCATTCAACACTGCATATCCCTATTGCCCGAAAAGCACGCAAGGGTTTTCACCCTTAAAACCGTTCAGGGATGGAGTACTGAGGATATTTGTAAAGAACTCGGGATCACCTCGTCTAACCTATGGGTCATGGTGCACCGGGCACGAACAAGTTTGATGGAATGCCTCAAAGAAAGTTGGTTTAAAAATACTTGATATGATTTCCTGCGACAAAGCGGCACATATTTGCAACAAGAGTCAATATCGGGAAGCCAGCCTAAAGGAGCGATGGCAGCTGTGGCTGCATATCCTGGTGTGTAAAACCTGCGCATCCTTTTCCCACCGCAATAAAAGGCTCACAAAATTATGTGACAACGCTTCCCTTAAGGTCCTCTCACCTGAGGAGAAAGCGGCCATGAAAAAGCGATTGAATCAATCCTAGCAAACCTACTACCCCTGAAATAAGATCAATAAAAGAAGGGATACAATCGGGATTCCCTCTACCCAAAAAGCAGTGTAATACCATTTATCCACCCCAGGGGCATAGGCGGTGGAAAATCCCATCAGCAGTCCTGTTACAGCCTTGGTGAATACTTCCCCCTCAACCGGGTTGTCCTTAAGCCAGGTAGCCCCGACAAAAATCACCACACCCCACCAGGAGATGCTTCGAGTCCTACCAATTCCCAAACGTTGTGGAATCGTGCGCAGGGAGGGTGGGTCCAGGTCTGCATCCCGAATCTCAAAAGGCAACATCAGCAGGATGACCCATAGTACCCGCTGGAAACTTTCCACGGATAAATCCCATGAAACTGCAGGCCAGTGTCCCCAAACCGGAATCCAAAGACTGGAGATGGTCCAGACCAGGGCAACCATCAGGACCTTTAGTAAACCAAAGCTTCTAAGGTTCCTCCTCCCGGGCATTACCGGAATGGCGTAGAAAGCCGTAATGCCTCCGCATAGCAGTAGCAGCATCCAGACATGATGCGGCAAAAAACTAAGCTGATACACGGCAATGAGAAAGCTCAGGAGGCTGATAGCTCCCAATGCCCTCAGGCCCCCGGGCACGCTGCTAATGTGCTTGCCGGGCTCCAGGCCGTATTTGATCGCATTGTAAACCGCGATGCTGCCAAAAAAAAGCGCCGCATAATAATGGGGCGACACCGGGACCTCCATCACATTTCCGGTAAACGCGACAAGGGAGATCAGGGCCAGGGACACGTGTATGCTTCCCCTGATATACCAATGGAGTACTGCTTTTGGCAAAGACATAAATCAAAGGTAGCCAAAGTGGTCGGAGGTGTCTCTCCGACACCTAAAAGAATTGCGCTGCAACCCATTCAAAAAGCGCGGCAATCCAAGAATTAATAGTTAATTTTGTGCATTAAAAAATTGCTGAACCACTAAGCTTATGAACACAGATCAATTTGCATCGCGGCACCTCGGAATTCGCTCCAGGGACCTACCCCACATGCTGAGCGCTATTGGTGCTGAAAACATGGATCAACTGATCCGCGAAACCGTACCAGACGATATCCGGCTTAAAAAGCCAATGGATCTGGACAACCCCATGTCTGAGTATGAGTTTCTGGAACATATCCGAACCCTTTCAGCAGAAAATGAGATCTTCAAAACCTATATCGGTCTGGGGTATCACGCCTGCATAACGCCTTCCGTGATCAAGAGGAATATCCTTGAAAACCCGGGATGGTATACGGCCTACACGCCCTATCAGGCAGAAATTGCACAGGGTCGACTGGAGGCGTTGCTGAACTTTCAAACCATGGTCAGTGACCTGACCGGCATGGAACTTGCCAATGCATCCCTGCTGGATGAGAGCACTGCAGCGGCGGAAGCCATGACGATGCTCTTTGACCTGAGAAGCCGGGATCAGAAGAAGAGGAATGCTACCAAATTCTTCGTCTCCAGGGACATCTTCCCGCAGAACCTCGCCCTGCTTGAAACCCGGTCCAAACCCCTGGGTATTGAACTGGTGGTTGGCAATCCGCTCGAAGCTGAACTGGACAACTCCTACTATGGCGCACTACTTCAATACCCCTGCATGGATGGCCGCATAGAAAGCTTTGCCGCTTTTGTCGAAACTGCCCATGCCCTGGACATGAAGGTTGCCGTCGCAGCCGATCTGATGAGCCTCTGCATGCTGGTTCCCCCTGGGGAATTCGGAGCCGATGTAGTGGTCGGGACCACCCAGCGATTTGGAATCCCACTGGGCTATGGGGGACCACACGCGGCGTATTTTGCCACGCGTGAAGCCTACAAACGCCAAATCCCGGGAAGGATCATCGGCCTGAGCAAGGATATGGAAGGAAAGCCTGCCATGCGAATGGCCCTTCAAACCCGTGAACAACATATTAAAAGGGACAAGGCGACCTCCAACATCTGCACTGCGCAGGTCTTGCTGGCCGTAATGGCCGGTGCCTATGGCGTATATCACGGCCCGGAGGGCCTGAAGAAGATTGCCTCCCAGATCCATCAGGCTGCCGTCACCCTGGCTGAAGGATTGTCCTCCATGGGAATTCAAGTAAAGAACGCTTCATTCTTTGATACCCTCTGCCTGGAATTCCCGGAAGCCCGGGTTCGCTCTCTGGCTGAAAAGGCAGGAATCAATTTCTATTACGCCGGGGAGGATGAAATCCTGATCTCCCTGAATGAGACCACGTCCCTGGCAGATGTTCACGAGATCCTGCAGGTCTTTGCAGCAGCCCTTGACACGACACCATCGCTGCCCTCCCAATGGAGCAAGGGCACTGCGATTCCGGAAGGAGCCGTGCGATCGAGTTCGTTCATGGAACAGGAGGTCTTTAACCGCTACCATTCCGAAACAGAGCTGATGCGCTACCTGAAAAAACTGGAGCGCAAGGACCTGGCCCTGAATCACTCCATGATCTCCCTCGGATCGTGTACCATGAAACTCAATGCGGCTACCCAGATGCTCCCGCTGAGCATGCCCGAATGGAGCAACATCCATCCCTTTGTGCCCGTTGAACAAGCCGGAGGCTATCATAAAATGCTGCGCAAACTGGAAGACTACCTCACGGAGATTACCGGTTTTGCGGCCACCTCCCTACAACCGAACTCCGGCGCCCAGGGAGAGTATTCCGGGCTGATGCTCATCAGGTCATACCACGAATCCAGGGGAGAAGGACACCGAAACATCTGCATCATTCCGGCGTCGGCCCACGGCACCAATCCGGCGTCTGCCGTCATGGCCGGAATGAAGGTTGTAGTGACCAAAACCGATGAGAAAGGAAATATCGATCTCGGGGATCTCGAGGATAAGGTGAATGCCCACAGTGAGAACCTCGCCGCTTTAATGGTGACTTACCCTTCTACGCATGGCGTGTTTGAGTCATCCATACGGCAGGTAACTGACCTGATCCACAGCCATGGGGGGCAGGTATATATGGACGGGGCGAATATGAATGCCCAGGTAGGGCTGACCAACCCGGCTACGATAGGTGCAGATGTATGCCACCTGAATCTTCATAAGACCTTTGCCATCCCCCATGGGGGTGGTGGCCCGGGGGTAGGTCCTATTTGTGTTGCCCCGCAGCTGGTTGAATTCCTTCCCGGCAATCCGGTCATTCCAACAGGTGGCCCGAAGGGAATTCCCGCTATCTCTGCCGCACCCTGGGGAAGTGCCCTGGTTTGTTTGATTTCCTATGGGTATATCAGGATGCTCGGGGCAGAAGGGTTGACCGAATCCACCCGGATCGCCATCCTCAATGCCAATTACATAAAGGCACGTCTGGAAGACGCCTACCCTATCCTCTACACAGGTGAAATGGGGCGGGCGGCCCATGAGATGATCATCGATTGCAGGCCGTTCAAAAAACATGGCATTGAAGTCGTCGATATTGCCAAACGGCTCATGGATTACGGATTTCATGCCCCTACGGTATCCTTTCCGGTGGCAGGCACGATGATGATCGAGCCCACAGAAAGTGAAAACCTCGAGGAACTGGATCGGTTCTGTGATGCACTGCTTTCGATCCGGAAAGAAATTGACGCTTCATCTGAGGACAGTCCCAACCTCCTGCTCCGGAATGCACCCCACACCATGGGCATGGTGACTGCAGATAGTTGGGAATATCCATACAGCAGGGAAGCGGCTGCCTTTCCCCTTCCTTACGTTTCAGATAACAAATTCTGGCCCAGCGTCCGACGCGTTGACGATGCCTATGGAGATCGAAACCTGATTTGCACCTGCGAACCCATAGAGGCTTACGCCGAAGCAGAATAATCACAGGGTCCTGGCATGCACGCCAGGACCCTTAACTTATCATATGTACGAACATTATCCCGAAAAGCGGTATCGGCTTACCCTGGAATTCCTCAAAAAACATGTGGATCCCGCACAGCCTGTCCTTGACCTGGGTGTAGAAAACCCGTTTTCTGAGATCATGATCCGGGAAGGATACCAGGTATCCAATACCGGGGGTGAAGACCTGGATCTGTCTCTGCAGGCCGTTGAGCAGAGCGAGGCCAGGGTGGTTACCGCCTTTGAGATCCTGGAGCACCTGGTCGCACCCTTCAATGTGCTGCGGGCTATCCCAGGGGATAAATTGCTCGCCAGCGTACCCCTGCGGTTATGGTTTGCTCCTGCATACCGGTCAAAGACCGATCCCTGGGACCGCCACTTTCATGAATTTGAGGCCTGGCAATTTGACTGGCTCCTTGAAAAAGCCGGATGGGAAATCCAGGATCGCCTGCAATGGGCGCACCCGGTAGGGAAAGTGGGGATACGACCCCTGTTAAGGACGTTCACCCCACGGTACTATCTGGTCTGCGCAATTCGTTCCCAAAAAATGGGAACGGGGTCATAAAGGGAACTCCATGAATGAAGGAAAGGTCCGAATGCTCATCGTCATGCCCGCTCACAATGAAGCAGCATATATCGGTGAATGCCTGGATTCCTTTGCCCGGCAAACCAGGACCCCGGATGCACTCTGGGTTGTAGACGACAACAGTACGGATGACACCCCCGTCCTCGTGGAAGAATTCACCCGAAAACATCCCTGGATCCACCTCAAAAGCCGTAAATCTTCACCGGATCACCGCCCGGGGGCCAAAGTCATTGACGCCTTCCAGGCAGGTCTTCCGGATAACTGGGAATCCTTTGACCTGATAGGTAAATTCGACGCAGACATTCTGCTGCCTCCTTCCTACCTGGAGCAAATGCTAGAACAATTCCGCTTCTCCCCCCGTCTCGGGATGTGCGGGGGACACCTGTACATCGAGAAGGACGGCCATTGGACCTATGAACCCATTGCCAACCCCGATCATGTCAGGGGTCCTGTAAAACTGTATTCCATGGGTTGTTTCCAGGCCATAGGTGGTTTGAGGTCCTTTATTGGTTGGGATTCAGCCGACGTGCTCCTTGCGAGGTTCCATGGCTTCGAAGTCCGGACCCTGCCCGAACTAAGGGTCAAACACCTGAGACCCACGGGAAAGGACTATTCTAACGAAAATGCGCGCCTTCAGGGGCAGGCCCTTTACAATCTTCGCTATGGGTGGCTGCTCAGCCTTATCGCGGCAGGCAAAATGGCCCTGAAGCGTAAAAAACCCATGCTCCCCCTGCATGCGCTTGGCGGTTATTTCAGTGCGCTAATGCATAATAAACCCCGAATGCTAACCCAACAAGAAGGGAATTTTGTCCGAAAGTGGCGATGGAAGCAGATCAGGGGCAAGCTATTTTAAAACCTCAGAGATCGGCAATCCGGTAGCTCCATTGGGAAATGCCGTTCCAAGCAGCACGGCAATGGTCGGGGCGATGTCCCTTATATAGGTTCGCCGCATCGATTCACCCTTGCGGATCCCTTTTCCAAAGAAAATTAAAGGGACATGGGTATCGTAAATATGGGGGGAACCATGCGTGGAACCGGTTGACGAATAGGCTGGTGTTTCCGGAGCCGGCACGATGAGTACGTCCCCGGATCGCTTCTGATGGAAGCCGTTTTGGACGATGGCAGCCATCCCGTCCCTGTAATCCGCATATCGCATCTGATAGGCTGTGTAGACCTGGTGAATGCCATCATACCCTGTTAATTCAGCCGCCAGGGTCTCCTGCACCTCCTTAAGGGATAACCCGAGATTATTCAGGATTTGATGATCCAGGAAGATCTGGTTGTTGGATTGCCCCCTGATGATGTCTGTCCTGCCGTACGTGTAGCGGA
>CBFCWO010000075.1:0-13744 GCA_965601625.1 uncultured Flavobacteriaceae bacterium
GAAACAATTAAAATATTGTATAATCACAGATTTTGGGCGTCTTTTCCCCAGAATGGCAGTGATTGGAGCATCAAATGCGCATATTTTAATGTAATCAGCGGCTCCTCACTTGCTTAAAGCTGTAAATGGCTTTCTATACCGCCACGCTGTATTCACGCAAGGCATCATTCAGGGAGGTCTTCTTGTCCGTACTTTCTTTGCGCTTCCCGATGATCAGGGCACAGGATACCTGGTAGTTCCCTGCCGGGAATGCTTTGGTATAGCTCCCCGGGATCACCACCGAGCGCGCTGGGACCCAGCCTTTGTGTTCGATGGGTGATGACCCGCTTACATCTATGATCTTTGTGGAAGCTGTGAGCACAACGTTTGCTCCGAGCACTGCTTCCCGTTCAACGCGCACCCCTTCCACCACGATGGAACGACTTCCGATAAATGCATTGTCCTCCACAATGACAGGGGCCGCCTGCAGCGGTTCGAGCACCCCGCCAATTCCCACGCCGCCACTGAGATGCACGTTCTTCCCAATCTGGGCGCAGCTCCCCACGGTTGCCCAGGTATCCACCATAGTGCCCTCATCTACATAAGCACCTATGTTTACATAGCTGGGCATCAGGATGGTTCCGGGAGCAATGTAGGCTCCGTATCGGGCTACGGCATGGGGAACGACTCGGATGCCTTTATCCTGGTATCCACTCTTCAGGGGGATTTTGTCGTGGTATTCAAAGATGCCTGCTTCCAGGGTCTGCATCTTTTGAATGGGGAAGTACAGGACGACTGCTTTTTTTACCCAGGTATTGATGGTCCATCCCTCCGCGGACGGACTGGCACATCTAAGCTCCCCCCGGTCGATCAGGCCGATGACTTCACGAATGGCTTTTTGGGTCCCGGACTCTTTCAACAGTTCCCGCTCCTCCCAGGCCTGTTCAACGATGGATTTAAGATCTTGCATATTGTATTTTTCGTAAAGATAGGCCTACCCTGATTTTTATCCGAATTTAGCGCTTTGGGAATTATGCCCTATTTTTGCATAAAATTTCAGGTGGCACGAATCCTGGCAATAGATTATGGTCTTAAAAGGACCGGCATAGCTGTAACAGATCCCTTAAAACTGATTGCCTCCGGCCTGACCACAGTACCCACGGAAGAACTGTTGGCTTTTTTGGAGGGGTATGTGCAGGAAGAGGAGGTGGAGCGCATAGTCGTGGGGGCCCCTAAACGCCTGAACAACGTCGTCTCCGTAGTAGAAGGATCCATTTCCAAATTCCTTCTTGCACTCGGCAAGCGTCTTCCGGATATCCCGGTATCCAGGCAGGATGAACGCTTTACATCAAAAATGGCGGCCCAAAGCATGTTGGAAGGGGGAATGAAGAAGAAAAAAAGGCGCAACAAGGCCATGCTGGATGAGATTAGCGCCACATTGATTTTACAATCGTATTTAAGTAGAAACTGATGATTTTACCCATTGTAGCCTACGGGGACCCTGTGCTTCGTAAGTCTTGTGTTGAGATCGATTCGGATTATCCGGGATTAAATGAACTGCTGGCCAATATGTGGGAAACCATGTATAATGCCAACGGGGTTGGCCTGGCCGCCCCTCAAATCGGAAAAGCCATCCGTTTATTTCTGGTGGATACCAGCCCTTTTGCGGATGACGAAGAACTCACCGAAGAGGAGCGCGATGAGCTGAAAGACTTTAAAATGGTATTTATTAATGCCAGAATGGAAACGGAAGAAGGGCCAAAATGGGCCTTCAATGAAGGTTGCCTAAGCATACCGGATATTCGGGAAGACGTTAGCCGGCATCCTACGATCACCCTTAGGTACCTCGATGAAGATTTCCAGCCGCACACCCGTACGTTTGACGGACTGCTGGCACGGGTTATCCAACACGAGTATGATCACATTGAGGGAGTGCTCTTCACAGACAAGCTCTCATCCCTTAAAAAGCGCCTTCTAAAGGGAAGGCTTAGCAATATCTCCAAAGGGAAGATACAGGTGGATTATAAGATGAGATTCCCGGCCATGAAGCGGATGCGTTAGGAATTGCAACGTGCATTCCTACCCATGAATCCCATGGCGGGAAATTGAGGTAAATCAAAAGAATTTGGCATCTTTGCAGCCCCTTGATCCAAAAACCTATGAGTTTAGATAAGATTTTAGCTATCGGCGGCAAACCAGGTTTATACCGCCTGCTCACCCAAACGCGTTCCGGCTTTGTCGCCCAGTCCTTGCTGGATGGGAAAAAGATATCCGTGGGCATAACCAGAAATGTAAGCGTGCTTTCTGAGATTGCGATCTATACACTGGAAGAGGAACTTCCCCTGAGGGCGGTATTCGAAAAGATCCAGCAGAAGGAAGATGGCGGGAAAACGTCGGTTGGCCATAAGGCCGATAAACTCGCCCTGGAGGAGTACTTTTTTGAGGTTCTACCAGATTATGACGAGGATCGGGTATATCCGAGTGATATTAAAAAGGTTATTCAGTGGTACAACATGCTTCTGGACAACGGTGTTACCGACTTTTCAGATACAGATTCGGAAACCGACCCGGAGAATTCCTAAGTCCCTGAAAAGGGGTTTTTCCTACGAAAACAGGCTTGAACGGGGATATGGAATACCGGCACTTCACCTAAGCGGGAGCAATACTCCAGCAGATATTCTTTTTTTACTTCAGATAGAATGACCCGGGTTTCCGGAGCCAAAAGACTCAGGGCACATTATTCAGTGGGCTCGCTCCAGGGGAGGAGGGAATCTTTTTCCTCCCAGGGTACCCGTTCCGAAGGATAGAACTGGATTTGCATCCTTTTGAAATACGGGAGTTGGCGGGCCAACCGCAGTTTGTACTCATCCCATGAGCGCAAGTTCGTATTGGTCCAACCCAGCTCTGCGTACCCGGGTAGCCTTGGAAAGGCCAGGTATTCGAGTTCTTCGATGGTACTGATGGTCTCAGACCAAAGCGGAGCCTCCAGACCCAGAATATGTTCGGAGGGAATTTCACTGCTGTAGGTTTCCGCCGACCAAATATATGCGCTATCTACAGGTATATGAGCCGCCCAGTCCAGCCCAAAGCGGGAAACACTGTCGTATTTCATGTCCAGATAGGCTTTTTTGGCAGGGGACATCAATACCTTCATCCCTTTGGTTACGGCTTTTTTGGCATTTTCTTCATCTGACCAGAACTGGGCCACCACATTGCTGTCCAGGTCCGCCGTGGCAACCTCATCCCACCCGATGGGAATTTTTCCGTATTTGCGGACAATGGGAACTACCCGCTCGATAAAGAATTTATAATCATCGGGTTGGGTCACATGGCTTTCGTCCCCTCCTATATGGAAGTAGGGCCCCGGACTGAGGGCTGCAATTTCCCGTACTACGTCATCGATGAATTGGTAGACCGTATCCTTTCGGGTGTCCAGGGTGCTGAACCCTACCCGGGTTCCTGTGTAAGGTTTGGGGGTTTTCCCGTTTCCATTCAAAATGGGATAGGATACGGAAGCCGCGTTGGTATGGCCCGGCATGTCAATTTCCGGGACAATGGTAATAAACCGGGACGCTGCAAATGCTACGAGTTCGCTGTATTGCTCCTGTGTATAAAAGCCTCCGGGTCCGCCTCCTACTTCTGTTTTCCCGCCCACGGCTGTTAAACGGGGCCAGGAGTTAATTTCGATCCGCCACCCCTGGTCATCGGACAGGTGCAGGTGCAGGGCGTTCATTTTATAGTAGGCCATCACCTCCAGGTACTTTTTCACATCTTCTACAGAGAAGAAATGCCGGGCTACATCGAGCATGCCCCCCCTGTATGAGAACCGTGGGGCATCGGAGATGGAACCACCGGGGATTACCCATATGGGGTAGGCTGCCAGCGTATCGTTGGCGGTATCGGGCGTGAGTTGCCTGAGGGTCTGGGTTCCGCGAAAGGACCCTTCTGCAGTTCCCGCCCAAAGCAGGATACTGTCTGGCCGGATGTCCAGCCGATATTCTTCCCCTTTGAGCTCAGGGTCCTTCAGGAGATAGATCCCTGTATAGAGGGTATCCGTGTTCGCCGGATTCACCGGTAGTTGGAGTCCGGTTTGATCAGCCAACTTCTCAGCCAGGAATTCACCAACCTCCCGGTATTCGGATTCACTTTCTTCCGTAAAGACCGCACTATGGCGATCCATGCCAAAGGCCCGGCCATCCCCTGTGACCGCCTGGGGTTTTGGAATCAGGGGAGCGGAGGATAGCTCTGTGGCAGGCAGTGTGATTACAGGTCGCTGGGACTGTTGCCGGCAACTAAAGGCAAGTGCTATAAAACAGGCAATGATCAGGGAATTCAGGAGGATTCTCCGGGTCGGGGGTTTTTTCATCTCTACATTTAATAAGGTTCAGCGCCTAAATGGGGTTGAAGGATTTCCTCCCAGATATCATAGCCTTTTTGGGTCATGTGCAATCCGTCTTCTATGAAGAGGGATTCATCCAGGCGGCGTCCTTCCAGCATCGGATTCCAGACATCTGCAAAAAACAGGTCTGAATACTCAGCGGTCCATTTTTCCAGTTTTCGATTAAACCGCCGGTATTTGCGCCTCAGGTTCCAACGGCTGATACTGGGCTTTGCGGAGATCAGCACGATGGGAACCCCTGGATATATCATATGGATGTTGTCGGTAATCTCCTGCAGGGTCCGCAGGACCTGTTTAGGTTTCTTTCCTTCGGCAAGATCGTTGTCCCCTTCGTAGATAAATACTTTCTCGGGCCTGTAATCCAGGACGAGGACATCCAGATAATACTGTAAATCAGACGCCTGGGATCCTCCAAAACCCGTATTGAGTATCTGGTGCCCCGGAAACCGGTCTTGCAGGTCCTTCCACATCCGAATGCTCGAGCTGCCTGTAAACACCTGGGTGGGGCGTTCCTGTTCCCAAAGGCTGTCGTTTTTTAGTTTCAGCTGAGCGATCTCCTCTTTAAACCGGAGAGGGTCCTGGGCACGGGTTTGCCAGCCGGCAATGAACAGGGTTGTCAGCAGGCTAAGCAGAAAAAGGATCCGCCGGGTTCCTGGTTTCGTGCGGTGATGTGGGGTATGAATATCCTTCAACTCAATGATTTTGGCCAGGTCGTGCGGGTAAGGCAAACGCCTGTTTGTCGTTTCGTTCAAATGGGTTTTGGCTTCGAATTTAGGATATTTTCAGGAATCTCACCTTCATTCGCGATACCCCGGTCCTTTTACAAAACGCCCCGGAGTAGCACCTGTATGTTCCCCATCCCGGATGACTTGAGTACCGTTCACAAAGACTTCCGTTATACCAGTGGTATACTGGTGTGGTTCTTCAAAGGTGGCGTGGTCCTGCACCTGGGCTGCATCAAATACGACAATATCCGCAAAATACCCTTCCTGCAGCATCCCCCTGCGATCGAGTCTGAGATTGGAGGCCGGAAGGGAAGTAAGTCTCCGCACGGCCTCTTCAAGTGAGATCACCTCCCGATCTCTAACAAAATGGGCAAGGAGCCTGGCGAAAGAGCCATAGGCCCTGGGATGTGTGCTTTGGGAGAGGAATACACCCGCGTTGGTGTACGATCCGGCATCCGAGCATACCGCCATATAAGGAAGCTTAAGCTTTCTTTCAACATTTGCTTCACTCATGGAAAAATAGACCACCTGAATGCGGCTATCGTCCTCATAGATCAATTCTGCCATGGCTTCAGCCGGGGAGATATTCCGTTCTT
Organism: uncultured Flavobacteriaceae bacterium; assembly: GCA_965601625.1. Classification (GTDB taxonomy): domain Bacteria; phylum Bacteroidota; class Bacteroidia; order Flavobacteriales; family Flavobacteriaceae; genus Robiginitalea. The sequence continues at coordinate 5,700 of CBFCWO010000075.1, forward strand.
CGGCCACCGCTGCAAGGGTCTTTCCAATGAGATGCCTCAGATCCCTGTTTTTGAACCCCACCAAAAGGATATTTTCAGCCGGAACGTGGAATTGCGCCTCCGCGATCATTCGTGCCCTCTTTTCAGGATCCTCGAGATAGGCCATGGTCTGTTCATGTCCTCCCTCCCGGGCCCAGGCCGGGAACAAGACATTCAGGCCGGTGGAACTGGCGTTGTACATGTACATGTCCGTGGTAATTTCCAAACCCTTGTCCCGGGCGGTTTCAATAAGTGTAATAGCGCTGTCCAGCAGGTCCCAGTTATCCTGCCCGGAAGCCTTGAAATGATAGATTTCAGAACGGATATCCGCCTCCTCCGCAATGCGGATCAGCTCGTTTACTGCGAATAGAAGGCTGTCCTCCTCATTGCGAATGTGGGATATGTACATCCCCCCATATTCTGAAGCACTCTTGGCCAACTCGATGATTTCCTCCGTGGAAGCGTGTCCGCTGGGGACGTAGAGCAGGGAGGTCGAGAGGCCGACGGCACCTTCTTCCATGGCCTCGCGAAGAAGGGCCTTCATTTGCTCCAGCTCTTCGGTTGACGGTGGTCTGTTTTCATATCCCATCACATATTGCCTCAAAGTCCCGTTGCCCACAAAAGAGGTTACATTGGTGGAAACGCCTTTTTGTTCCAGGTGCCGAAGGTATTCTCCAAGGGTGGTCCAGGGGACTTCATAGGTGAAATCCTGCTGGTTTTCTTTCATAAGGGCTTTCATTTCAGGGTTTAGCGGTCCCATGGACCTTCCTTCCCCCATGACTTCCAGGGTAACCCCCTGGCGGAGGTCGCTTTGGGATCGTCCATCGACCAGGAGGGATACGTTGGCCCAGCTGAGCATATTGATAAAGCCGGGGGCCACGTGCCTGCCTTCAGCCTGGATTTCTGTAGTTGCCTTGCTTCCGGAAAGGTCGCCTATGGCAGCCACCGTATCGGCCCGAATCCCGAGATCGGCCTGATATCCCGGGGATCCGCTTCCATCCAGGATAATGCCGTTGCGAATGATCACATCAAAGGTCGGAGCTTGCTGGCAGGCACCTAAAACCAGTAAGAACAGGAGGGAAAATCTTTGAAACATGTGCGGTTAGGATTGGTTGGACGATCTATTAAAATTACGTCAAATAACCATGGCCGCCAAAAAGGCGGATTCGTACCTTTGCCCCAAATAAGAATCACATGAATTCCAGATCCGCCCAGCTAGCTGCTTACGACCGTCTCCTCACGATTATGGATGAACTCCGGACCCAATGTCCCTGGGATAAGAAGCAAACGATGGAATCGCTGCGATACCTGACCATTGAGGAAACCTATGAACTGGGGGAGGCCATCCTGGACAACGATTTGGAAGAGGTGAAGAAAGAGCTTGGCGACCTGTTGCTCCACATCGTTTTCTATGCCAGAATTGCCTCCGAAACCGGGGATTTCGATATGGGAGACGTGGCAAACGACATTTGTGAGAAACTCATCCGCAGGCACCCGCATATTTATGGAGACACGAAGGTGGGGGGAGAAGAGGAGGTAAAGGCCAATTGGGAAAAGATAAAGTTGCAGGAAGGCAAGAAAAGTGTTCTTGAGGGAGTGCCGAAGAGCCTCCCATCTCTGGTGAAGGCCAATCGGATTCAGGAAAAAGTAGCCGGGGTCGGATTTGACTGGGAAGAGCCCGGGCAGGTGCTGGACAAGGTACATGAGGAGCTGGGGGAACTAAAGGAAGCCATGGCCCTGGACCAACCTGACAAAGTAGAGGCAGAGCTGGGGGATGTGCTGTTTTCCCTGGTAAATTACGCGCGTTTTCTGGGGATCAACCCGGAAAATGCCCTGGAGCGTACCAATACAAAATTCATAAACCGTTTCGTGTTCCTGGAATCCCGGGCTCAGGAGGCGGGCAAAAAACTCAGCGAGATGTCCCTTGCAGAAATGGACCTTCACTGGGAGGCCGCCAAAAAAAAGGAATAGGGGGCCGCTGTCCTGTCAGATCAACCCGGAATCCATAATTCCTTGAAACACTATACCCGCGAATTCAAGTACAATCTCCGCCTGGCATCCCCGGTAATCCTGGGGATGCTGGGACATTCTTTCGTGGCCTTTGCAGACAATGTAATGGTAGGCCAGCTGGGAACTGCGGAACTGGCTGCGGTCTCCCTGGGAAATAGTTTTGTCTTTGTGGCCATGTCCCTGGGGATTGGGTTTTCCACCGCGATCACTCCGCTGGTGGCCGAAGCTGACGGGGCCGGAGATGCCCGTGAAGGTCGGCGTGCCCTGCAACATGGATTGGTGCTGTGTGCCCTGCTTGGGATCGCCCTTTTTGGAGCGGTCCTGTTATGTAAGCCCTTAATGTCATTGATGGAACAGCCGGAGGAAGTGGTTGCGCTGGCCATCCCTTATCTCGACCTGGTCGCTTTTTCATTGATCCCACTGATTGTCTTTCAGGCCCTCAAACAATTCTCAGAAGGCCTTTCCAAGACGAAATATCCGATGTACGCGACCATTGTCGCCAACATTATCAATATCCTGCTCAACTACCTTTTGATCTTTGGAGCCTTCGGATTCCCTAAACTGGGTATTGTGGGGGCGGCCATTGGAACCCTGGTGGCCCGGGTGTGCATGTGTTTGTTTCTTTGGGGGATATTCCGGCGAAGGCCATTCTTTAAACCGTATGTATACAGGCTTCGTTTTCGCTCGATTGAAAAACGCATGATGCGAAAGATCATGAGTCTGGGGTTCCCTTCGGCCCTTCAAATGTTTTTTGAAGTAGCCATATTCACAGCGGCCATATGGCTTAGTGGCGTACTCGGCAAGAATCCCCAGGCAGCCAACCAGATAGCCCTGAATCTGAGCAGCATGACCTTTATGTTCGGCATGGGCCTTGGAGTGGCTGCCATGATACGCGTAGGGAATCAAAAGGGGTTAAAGGACTTTCCGGAGCTCAGGCGCGTGGCCTCTTCCATCTTTTTGATGACGGTCATACTTGAGGTTATTTTTGCCCTGGCCTTTCTGCTCGGGCGGCACTTCCTTCCGACGATCTATCTGGATGTCAATGACCTTAGTAATCAGGCCGATAATATGGAGGTATTGCGCATCGCGGCCCAACTATTGCTGGTCGCCGCCTTTTTCCAAATTTCAGATGGTATTCAGGTCGTTGTGCTTGGGGCCCTGCGCGGGCTGCAGGATGTCCGGATCCCAACGCTTATTACCTTTATTGCCTATTGGGGAGTGGGCTTCCCGATCTCCTATTACCTGGGGCTGCATACCTCACTCAAAAGCACAGGCATCTGGATTGGTCTGCTGGCAGGGCTTACCGCCTCTGCATTTATGTTGTATCTTCGCTTTAGAAACAAAACGCACCGGTTGATTCAGGACGCTGTCACTTCCTGAGCCCCCTGGAAATCCTAAAAGCATTGACCATGGAGCTACCTAAATTCATGCTGGGAGATAACACGGACTTTCCGCAAGCCATTTTTGTCGTGCACACTGAATACCCCCGCTTTGTCCTGGACCTGGCAAATGACGAACTGGAATGGTTGGAAGATATTTCTGGCGAAGATCAGAAAGAGCTCTCGCTTCAGGCAGAACAACTTATCGTAGAGGCCGGTAATTTTTACGACCGGGAGGTTACCCGTTATCAGGAATAAGATGTGGGAAATATTGATCCAAAAAGATCAGGAGTGGTTTCTTTACCTCAATAATCTGGGATCTCCGCAATGGGATCCTTTCTGGCGGGCAGTCTCCGACAAGTGGGTGGCCCTGCCCCTATATGGACTCCTGTTGTTCTTGGCAGTCCGGGAGTTGGGATGGAAGCGTACTGCCCTTTTCCTTGTCTTTATAGCCTTGCTGATTACCAGTACGGACCAACTGGCCAATTTCTTCAAATACGGAATGCAGCGACTTCGCCCCTGCCACGAGCCTGCCCTGGATGGATTGGTTCGGCTGGCAAAATCGAGCTGTGGCGGACGTTTTGGATATTTCTCGGCCCATGCAGCCAACGCCTTTGGCCTTGCAGCCTATTTTGCTGTTTTCTGGGGGAGGCGTCATCGCATCTGGGCTGGGGTATTGCTCTTTTGGGCATTAATGGTGGGCTATAGCCGCATCTATCTGGGGGTGCATTATCCCCTGGACGTGCTTACAGGGGTGATTGCAGGTGGGCTGCTTGGCTTTATTTTTCAGAGATTGTTCGCTATGGCAGATCAAAAGCTTTTTGCGCGATCAAGCGAAGGGTAGCGATAATGCCTTCCGGTATCCAACCATATGGAGCGGGATTTTGACTCATCACAAACCAAGCCCCTGGTTGGGATGCGCCAAGATTGAATCCGGCAACCCTGGGTAAAGAAAATAAGACCTTTTATGCGGCGGTTGGAGACTGTTGCTTTACGCTTGCCGAAGGCGGATCCGGGGTTGGCGGAAATGATAGACCAATCCGAAAAGTGAGACTACCGCCGTGATCAGGAAAAATGCCATGCTCACCCCGATGGAGATCCCCTGATCCAATCCCAACCATTGGGCCCCGTAGTAAAAGACGAGTTCCCGGCTTCCGATCCCACCAATGGTGATGGGCAATACAGCCACGATACTGCTTAACAGAAATACCAGGAGGTATTCCGGCAAATTTTCCGTAACTCCCATGGATCTCAGGATGAAATAGACAGCTATCAACTGAGCAAGTTGTACCCCTGCGGAATATCCCAGGGACTTCCAAAATACGGGTTGCAGGTATTCAAAAAACTTCTTGTGGACCAGCCAGTAGATTCCCAGGCTTGCGGTTAAAAGCAGCCCGATCCAGGGGCTGAGGGATACGGAATAGGGCAGCGGCTGCCAAAGCACAAGCACGCCGCTGAAGCAGTAGAGCAGGAACAACCCGCTGACGCGATCCAACAGGAGCACAGCGGCCAGTTTTTTTCCGGGGGTGTCAAAGGTCCGGTGCAGCACATAGCCTTTATAGGCGTCCCCACCGATCCCGCCGGGGAGAAAGAGGTTGTAGAACATTCCCTGCAAATACAACCTGAGGTTGCTGCCCGCGGTCAGCGGTAGTTCAATCTGATAAAAATAGCGATTGAGGCGGTAGGCGGCAATGACTTTGGAAAACCCAAAAAACAGGAGTGCGATTGACAGAGAAACAGGATTCGAGGCCTTGATGATTCCCCACACCTCTGAAAAAGGAATGCGTGAAAATACCAGATAGAGCAGCAGTCCGCTGAAAATGATTTTTAGCAGGGTGACCCCTTTTTTACGCAGGTTCCCCACCAATGATGACGTTTTTGATTCGGTAAGGTCGCTTACTCTGGGATTCATAGTACGTTCTGATCAGCAGTTCCATCACGATTCCGATCGTAAATAGTTGGATACCAGCGAGAATGAACATGACCCCGAAGATAAGCAAGGGGCGGTTGCCGATATCCTGGCCAAACCCAAATTTGACAATGAGCAAATAGACATTCATTGCGATTCCGGCTAAAACCATCAATACCCCAAGGATCCCAAAAAGATGGATGGGACGCTGAAAGTACTTCCGGATGAAGAGCAGCATCATCAGATCAGCCACCACCTTAAAGACCCGTTCCAATCCGTATTTGGAAACCCCTGCATTCCTGGGTTGATGATTTACGGGGATTTGTTTGATCTGAGCCCCTTCCAGATGGGCCAGCAGCGTAATGAACCTGTGCATTTCCCCATACAGATTTAACTCTTTGGCAATTTCCCGGGTAAATACCTTCAGGGCGCAACCATTGTCCTGAATGTCCAGGCGCGATACTCGTCTGACCATGAAATTTGCCACTTTAGAAGGGATTTTCTTGACCAGGGGGTCTTTTCGCCTATGGCGGATTCCCGTTACAACATCATATGATCCATCCAGCACAAAGGGCAGCATTTTGGGGATATCCATTGGGTCGTTCTGCAGGTCTCCGTCCATCGTAACGATGTAGGCACCCTCCGCATAGTCCAAACCCGCAGCCAGTGCCAGGCTTTGTCCGTAATTCTTCTTCAGGGAGATCAGGTGTACCTTCGGGTCCTTTCGCTGCAGTATCCTCCTTCGGGTGTGGTCCCTCGAGAAGTCATCCACAAATATGAGCTGATAATTATAACCCAGCAGGCTTTCATGCAGTCTTTCCATGAGGGGAACTACATTGTCTTCCTCATTGTACAGGGGAATTACAATGGAAAGAAGGGAATCGGTCAGGACGGGCATGGATGTCGGTTTAGTTCCAGGGTTTGGCAGGAGTATTTGTTTAAAAGCATTTTCTCACTGATGGGCCCCATCCAGGTATTTTTGGTGGAGCTCAGTAGCCGCCCGGAAGGGACTTATTTCCTCCCGGATTACCCGCTGCTGCATTTCCTTATAGGCCGTTTGCATTTCTGTATCCTGGTAAAAGCCCGAAGTCAACAAGTGCTCAATACGCTGTTTAAGCCAGCTGAGGTTCTGACCCGACCTTTTCCGTACCATGCTGCCATTGGCAAGACCCTGAGAGGCAAATTCCTCGATCAAATCCCATATTTTATCAATGCCCGTGCCTTCCGTGGAAGAGCACAGCAGTACTTCAGGCATCCATCCATTCTCCTTCGGAGGATAGAGATGAAGGGCGCGGGTAAAGATGGCCTGTGCCTTTTTGGCTGCAGGTAGGTTGCTTCCATCTGCCTTGTTGATCACCAGGGCATCGGCCATTTCGATGATGCCGCGCTTGATTCCCTGCAACTCATCTCCGGCCCCCGCAATCTTGAGGAGGAGGAAAAAATCCACCATCCCGTGGACCGCTACCTCACTCTGCCCCACACCCACCGTTTCCACAAGGATCACGTCGTAACCGGCAGCCTCACAAAGGGTGATGGCCTCTCTCGTTTTCCGGGCTACCCCTCCCAGGGAATCCCCGGCCGGTGAGGGCCTGATAAAGGCTTCCGGTACCCGGCTCAGCTCCTGCATTCGGGTTTTGTCTCCCAGGATGCTTCCCCTGCTTAGGCTGCTACTCGGGTCGACAGCCAAAACCGCAACCCGTTTCCCCCTGGCGATAAGCTGTAGCCCCAGGGTTTCGATAAATGTGCTTTTGCCCACCCCGGGTACCCCGGTGATCCCTACGCGAATCCCCGGTGATGCCTTCCTGAGGCAGGCTTCGACAATTTCCCCGGCTAGGGGGACATCTTCGGGACGTGTGCTTTCCACCAGTGTAATGGCCCTGGCCAGGGCGGCCACATCCCCGTTGACGATCTGTTTGATCAGCGCGTCGGGATCCACCTCGCGCTTTTGAGCGCGAAGCCGGGCTGCTGCCCTTTCCCTGGAATTGGATGCCGCATTCTTCAAAAGCCTATTGATTAAGGGGGGTGCTGACCTGGACATTATCCCAGGCCATTTGAAGGTAAAGCCGGCCCTGGGGATTTATAAATTGAATTTGAAAATTTTCACGAATCTCCTGGGTGCGATCTGCAGGTACCACAACCTGGATCACGTCCGACTCTGGATTTCTGGTCGTTTTTCGGCCCAGGCTCGAAAGCGTTACCCCCCAATCCGGGACATCCCTATTGAAAATTATCGTCCATTGCTCAGGCCCCGGAATGGTCCAAACGGAATAGATCCCTTTGTTCAGCTTTTGGCCGCCAATTTCAATATCGGTTGCGGTCCGGAAAGTTGTGGGTTCATTTGCCCCTGTTCGCCAAACCTCCCCATAGGGTACAAGGGCTCCAAAAATCTCCCGGTTCTTTTTGGAAGGACTACAGTAGTGGACCTCAAGGTCTAAGCCGTCCTGCTGATAGAGGGCTGTCATTTCAGGACTGTTCTTTTTGGTTTGCTCCCTCATATAAGGTATTCCAAAAAAATATCCGAGGATTAGCAGGCCAAGAAGGATTATGGCTACCCAACGAAGCGTTTTCATGAATTTGCGTTTTAAATCCCTAAGGTAGTAAATAGGGTCCAATCCGCATGGACTGAGCATTAGGCCGATGGAGAACAAAATTTACCCGGGCTGATCAAATACAAATTGGGATTCGTTCACGTAGAGCTCACCGGGACGCAGCAGGGCGGAAGGAAAATG
>CBFCWO010000076.1:0-13560 GCA_965601625.1 uncultured Flavobacteriaceae bacterium
TAGAGCACTGGTCTCCAAAACCAGGTGTCGGGAGTTCGAGTCTCTCCTCCCGTGCGAGTATTGCGAGATGTAAGTAAGCAAGGTGCGGGATGGTATCCGTCCTATAAATTTTACAGCAATTATGATTACATATATCAAGGAATCCTATGAGGAATTGAGGAACCACGTGTCGCTCCCATCCAGGGCAGAATCTTCGAACCTGATGGTGATTGTTGCCGTGTTTTCAATCCTGTTTGCGCTCGCCACCTGGGGAGTGGATTCCCTGTTTGCCAAACTCATTCAGCTGTATTTTAATGCACTAATCGGTTAATGGGAGCTATGGCGGAAACACTGGATATGAAATGGTACGTGGTACGTGCCGTAAGCGGGCAGGAAAACAAGATTAAGGGCTATATCGAAAGTGAAGTCGAGCGTCACGGATTCGGAGATAACCTGGAGGAAGTTCTTGTTCCTACTGAGAAAGTGGTGCAAATCCGCAATGGAAAGAAAATTAACAAAGAACGGGTGTATTACCCGGGCTACATCATGGTAAAGGCCCACCTTACGGGCGAGATGATACACGTAATCCGTTCAATCACCAATGTGATCGGATTTCTGGGAGAAACCAAAGGGGGAGACCCGGTTCCGCTTCGGAAAACGGAAGTAAACCGGATGCTCGGCAAGGTCGACGAATTGGCAGTCACCACCGATTCGGTAGCCATCCCATTCGTAATCGGGGAAACGGTCAAGGTAATCGATGGTCCCTTTAACGGTTTTAACGGTACGGTCGAAAAGATCAATGAAGAGAAGCGGAAGCTTGAGGTGATGGTAAAGATCTTTGGACGCAAGACCCCGTTGGAACTGAGTTATATGCAGGTAGAAAAAGTTTAAAATAAATGTTACGCTTAAAAGTGGCGTTGCTTCCAACTGACGCGCTTTTACAATGCTCTCTGAGGATCTAACCTGGTTGGGGCCTGGAGAGGGAAACAGGCCGGGAAGCCGGTCAGAGTTGTAAATTAAATTAACAATGGCAAAAGAAGTAAGTAAAGTAGTTAAACTACAAGTTAGGGGAGGTGCTGCGAACCCGTCGCCACCGGTTGGACCCGCTTTAGGTGCTGCCGGAGTTAACATCATGGAGTTCTGCAAGCAGTTCAATGCTAGGACGCAGGACAAACCGGGCAAGGTTTTGCCTGTTGTTATCACCGTGTACGGCGACAAGTCTTTTGATTTCGTCGTCAAAACACCACCTGCGGCAGTTCAGCTATTGGAAGCGGCCAAGATTAAGAAAGGGTCCGGAGAACCAAATCGTGTGAGGTCAGGCAGTGTAACCTGGGATCAGGTTCGCGCCATCGCAGAAGACAAGATGGTGGATCTGAATGCCTTCACTGCGGAATCTGCTATGAGCATGGTTGCCGGAACGGCTCGTTCCATGGGAATCAGAGTCTCTGGTAAACGTCCCTTCTAATCATTAAAGCACTTTTAAGATGGCAAAACTAACAAAGAAGCAGAAAGAGGCTCGCGCCAAAGTGGATCGCGACAAACTCTATTCCCTGGAGGAGGCTTCCGAGATCATCAAGGATATCACCAACGTTAAATTCGATGCTTCTGTGGACCTGGCTGTCCGCCTTGGGGTCGATCCGCGTAAGGCGAATCAGATGGTCCGGGGCGTAGTCACCCTGCCACATGGTACGGGGAAGGACGTAAAAGTCCTGGCCCTGGTTACTCCTGATAAAGAGGCAGAAGCCAAGGAAGCAGGAGCTGATTATGTGGGTCTGGATGAGTATCTGGATAAGATCAAAGGTGGTTGGACCGATGTGGATGTGATCATCACCATGCCCAGTGTTATGGGGAAGCTAGGCCCGCTGGGCCGGATCCTCGGACCACGGGGTCTGATGCCCAACCCCAAGACAGGTACTGTAACCATGGATGTGGCTAAGGCGGTTTCAGAAGTCAAGGCAGGTAAGATCGATTTCAAGGTGGACAAGACCGGCATCGTGCATGCCGCTATCGGAAAGGTTTCTTTCCCCCCTGAAAAGATCGCCGGGAATGCCAAGGAACTCATCGACACACTGGTGAAGATGAAACCGGCAGCCGCTAAAGGTGTTTACATGAAAAGCATCTTCATGTCCAGCACGATGAGTCCGAGTGTTCAACTAGATCCTAAAGCGGTCTAATTAAAACAGGGAAAATGACCAGAGAAGAAAAAGCAACGGTAATTGAGGATCTGAAGTCTCAGCTTGCGGACAGCCCGACCATATATCTGACGGATATTTCCGGGTTGGATGCCGGCACCACTACAGCCCTGCGCCGTGCGTGTTTTAAAGCAAACATCAGACTGGCAGTGGTAAAGAACACCCTGCTGGCCAAGGCGATGGAGGCTTCCGACAAAGAATTCGGCGAATTGCCTGAAGTCTTGAAAGGGAATACATCGCTTATGATCTCCGAAACCGGTAATGCACCGGCCAAGCTGATCAAAAACTTCCGGAAGAAGACCGATCGGCCTTTGCTGAAAGGTGCTTTTATCGAGGAGGCTATCTACATCGGGGACGACAAGCTCGAAACCCTGGTGAATATCAAATCCAAGGAAGAGGTTATCGCAGATATCATCGGCCTGCTGCAATCCCCCGCCAAAAATGTTATTTCCGGTCTGAAGTCCGGAGGCGGAAAACTGGCAGGCATTCTGAAGACCTTGTCCGAGAAATAATTGTGTACGCACTATAACCTAAGTATAAATTTTAATTCGATTTTAAAAAACGATAGAAAATGGCAGATTTAAAAGAATTCGCAGAACAGCTGGTCAATCTTACCGTAAAGGAGGTAAATGAATTGGCAGACATCTTGAAAGAGGAGTATGGCATTGAGCCTGCTGCTGCTGCTGTAGCCGTTGCCGGTGGTGCTGCTGCCGGAGGTGAGGCTGAAGCTGTAGAAGAGCAGACTGAGTTTGATGTAATCCTCAAGGCTCCGGGTGGTTCTAAACTTGCAGTTGTAAAACTGGTTAAGGAACTTACCGGTCTTGGTCTTAAAGATGCTAAAGAAATTGTCGATAGCGCTCCGAAAGCCGTTAAGGAAGGAATCGCTAAAGATGAAGCTGAAGGAATCAAAAAATCTCTGGAAGAAGCAGGAGCAGAAGTTGAGCTTAAATAATTGCTTTGACCATAAGGTTTAGGTTTAGGTCTTCCTGCCTCCGGGCGGCTAGACCTAAACCCTTTTATATATTGTATATAAAGGTATATACAGCCCATCCAGTATTCACGTTCTAAATTTTGTCCGTAGATGTCCACACCACAGACTGAAAGAAAAAGTTTTGCGACCGCTAAGAACATACCGGAATACCCGGATTTCTTGGACATTCAAATTAAGTCCTTCCAGGACTTTTTCCAGCTTGAAACCAAATCTGATGAAAGGGAAAATGAAGGTTTGTACAAGACCTTTATGGAGAACTTTCCGATTACCGATACCCGGAACCAGTTCGTTCTGGAGTTCCTGGACTATTTCATAGATCCTCCGCGTTACAGCATCCAGGAATGTATAGAGCGGGGTCTTACGTACAGCGTCCCGCTGAAGGCCCGACTGAAACTCTACTGCACGGATCCGGAACACGAGGATTTCGAAACCATCGTTCAGGATGTGTACCTGGGTACCATCCCCTACATGACCCCCAGCGGCACCTTTGTGATCAACGGGGCGGAACGCGTAGTTGTTTCTCAGCTGCACCGCTCGCCTGGGGTATTCTTCGGACAGTCCTTCCACGCCAACGGCACCAAGCTGTACTCGGCCAGGGTGATCCCCTTCAAGGGCTCCTGGATTGAGTTCGCAACGGACATCAACAGTGTCATGTATGCCTACATTGACCGGAAGAAGAAATTGCCGGTTACGACCCTATTCAGGGCTATCGGATTTGAGCGCGACAAGGATATCCTGGAAATCTTCGACCTCTCTGAAGAAGTCAAGGTGACCAAGACAGGACTAAAGAAAGTCTTGGGCCGGAAACTGGCCGCCAGGGTACTCAAGACATGGCATGAGGATTTTGTGGACGAAGACACCGGTGAAGTGGTCTCCATTGAGCGGAATGAGATCGTACTGGACCGGGATACGATCCTGGAAAAGGACCATCTCGACATGATCCTGGAGACGGATGTAAAGACTATCCTCCTCCACAAGGAGAACAGTACGCAGAGTGACTACGCAATTATCTACAACACGCTTCAGAAAGACCCGACCAACTCGGAGAAGGAAGCAGTAGAGCACATCTACCGGCAGCTGCGTAATGCCGAACCCCCGGATGAAGAGACGGCCAGGGGCAACATTGACAAGCTCTTTTTCTCGGACCAGCGGTACAACCTTGGCGAGGTAGGGCGCTACCGGATGAACAAAAAGCTCGGGTTGGATATCGGGATGGATAAGCAGGTGCTTACCAAGGAAGATATCATCACCATTATCAAATACCTGATCGAGCTGATCAATTCCAAGGCGGAAATTGACGATATCGATCACCTCTCCAACAGGAGGGTACGTACCGTGGGAGAGCAGCTTTCAGCCCAATTCGGTGTGGGACTGGCCCGGATGGCACGGACCATACGCGAGCGTATGAACGTAAGGGACAATGAGGTGTTTACCCCCATCGACCTGATCAACGCCAAGACCTTGTCTTCCGTGATCAATTCGTTCTTCGGGACCAACCAGCTGTCCCAGTTCATGGACCAGACCAACCCCCTGGCGGAGATTACGCATAAGCGACGGCTTTCCGCCCTCGGACCGGGAGGACTCTCAAGGGAACGCGCAGGTTTTGAGGTGCGCGACGTGCACTATACCCACTATGGAAGGCTTTGTCCGATCGAAACCCCTGAAGGTCCGAACATCGGTCTGATCTCATCCCTTTCCGTCTTTGCCAAGGTAAACCAAATGGGCTTCCTGGAAACGCCTTACCGTAAGGTGGAGAATGGAAAAGTCAATACCAAGGATTACATTTTCCTGAGCGCTGAGGAGGAAGAAGGCATGAAGATCGCCCAGGCCAACATACCCATGAAAAAGGATGGGGCCATTGAGGCCGAAAAGGTGATTGCCCGTATGGAGGGAGATTTCCCGGTGGTGGATCCGAAAGAAGTGAGCTACACAGACGTAGCGCCAAATCAGATCGCCTCGATTTCGGCATCGCTTATTCCCTTCCTGGAGCACGATGATGCAAACCGCGCCCTGATGGGATCCAACATGATGCGTCAGGCTGTCCCATTGCTCAAGCCCCAGAGCCCCATTGTGGGAACGGGTCTGGAACGACAGGTAGCCAAAGATTCACGGGTACTGATCAATGCAGAGGGCGATGGGGTCGTGGAATACGTGGATTCCAAGAAGATCACCATAAAATACAAGCGCACGGAAGAAAAGCGCCTTGTGAGTTTTGAAGAGGATTCCAAGACCTACGAACTGGTTAAGTTCCGTAAAACGAACCAGGGTACCTCCATCAACCTGAAACCCATTGTCCGCAAAGGGGACAAGGTCAATAAGGGGCAGGTGCTTTGTGAGGGGTACGCTACTGAAAGCGGGGAACTGGCCCTGGGCCGCAACCTCAAGGTAGCTTTTATGCCCTGGAAAGGATATAATTTTGAGGACGCCATCGTGATTTCAGAGAAAGTGGTCCGGGAGGATATTTTTACCTCTATCCACATCGATGAATACGCCCTGGAGGTCCGTGATACCAAGCTGGGGGCCGAAGAGCTTACCAACGATATTCCCAATGTCTCTGAAGAAGCCACCAAGGATCTGGATGAATACGGAATGATCCGCATTGGTGCAGAGGTCAAACCAGGCGATATCCTGATCGGGAAGATCACCCCCAAGGGTGAGTCCGATCCCACGCCGGAAGAAAAGCTCCTGCGTGCCATTTTCGGCGATAAGGCCGGTGACGTAAAAGATGCATCCCTGAAGGCTCCGCCTTCCCTGAATGGGGTAGTGATTGACAAAAAGCTCTTTTCACGATCCATCAAGGACAAGCGCAAGCGCAATGAAGACAAGGAGGCGATTGCCAAACTGGAGCTGGAATACGAAGTGAAGTTCCAGCAGCTCAAGGATGTACTGGTGGAAAAACTCTTCCAGCTGATCGGAGGCAAAACCTCTCAGGGAGTACTCAATGACCTTGGAGAGGAAGTGCTTCCAAAAGGCAAGAAGTACACCCTTAAAATGCTCAATGCGGTGGATGACTTCGCGCATTTGGTGGGCGGAAGCTGGACTACGGATAAGGACGTCAACCGACAGGTTGCCGATCTGCTGCACAATTACAAGATCAAGCTGAATGACCTGCAGGGTAACCTGCGCCGGGATAAATTCACCATCTCCGTTGGGGATGAGCTTCCCGCCGGGATCATGAAGCTGGCCAAGGTCTACATCGCCAAGAAGCGCAAGCTGAAGGTTGGAGACAAAATGGCGGGTCGTCACGGGAACAAAGGGATCGTGGCGCGGATCGTGCGCCAGGAGGATATGCCCTTCCTGGAAGACGGAACCCCCGTGGATATCGTCTTGAACCCGCTGGGTGTGCCCTCGCGGATGAATATTGGCCAGATCTATGAAACCGTCCTCGGATGGGCCGGACTGAAGAACGGACAGAAGTTTGCCACTCCGATTTTCGACGGGGCCACCCTGGACGAGATCAACCAGTTGACCGATGATGCTGGGGTACCGCGATTCGGACATACCTATCTCTATGACGGCGGCACCGGGGAGCGTTTCCACCAGGCAGCTACCGTTGGGGTAATCTATATGCTGAAACTCGGCCATATGGTTGACGACAAGATGCACGCGCGTTCCATCGGACCGTACTCCCTGATCACGCAGCAACCTCTGGGAGGTAAGGCTCAATTTGGGGGTCAGCGTTTCGGAGAAATGGAGGTATGGGCCCTGGAGGCGTATGGAGCCTCTTCTACCCTGAGGGAGATCCTTACGGTAAAATCCGATGATGTTATCGGGCGGGCGAAGACCTATGAGTCGATCGTCAAAGGCGAAAGCATGCCTGAACCCGGATTGCCGGAATCCTTCAATGTACTGATGCACGAACTCAAAGGACTGGGTCTCGACATCCGTCTGGAGGAGTAAGCCTGAATACAAACACAAATAATCTTAGCAGCATACTAAAATGGCTCGATTTAAGGATAACACAACAGTAAAGCGGTTTAACAAGATCTCCATTGGGCTTTCTTCTCCGGAAGCTATTCTGGCAGAATCCCGGGGGGAGGTCCTTAAACCGGAAACCATCAATTACCGTACGCACAAACCCGAGCGGGACGGCTTGTTCTGTGAGCGTATTTTCGGACCGGTAAAGGATTACGAATGTGCCTGTGGGAAATACAAGCGCATCCGATACCGGGGTATCGTCTGTGACCGCTGCGGAGTTGAGGTTACTGAAAAGAAGGTTCGAAGGGACCGTGTGGGGCATATCAACCTGGTAGTCCCCGTAGCGCATATCTGGTACTTCCGTTCCCTCCCGAACAAGATAGGTTACCTCCTGGGACTTCCGTCCAAGAAACTGGACATGATCATTTACTACGAAAGGTACGTAGTTATACAGCCCGGGATCGCCAAAGGCCCGGACGGGGAAGAGATCCAGAAAATGGACTTCCTTACCGAGGAAGAATACCTGAATATCCTGGAGACCATTCCACCGGAGAATCAATACCTGGAGGATAGCGACCCCAATAAATTTATCGCTAAAATGGGGGCCGAGTGCTTGATCGACCTGCTTTCGCGCATCGATCTGAAGGAGCTTTCCTTCGAGTTGCGCCACAAGGCCCATACTGAAACCTCCAAACAACGGAAAACAGAGGCCCTGAAGCGTCTGCAAGTAGTGGAGGCCCTTCGGGAGTCTCAGGAAAACAGGGAAAACCACCCGGAGTGGATGATCATGAAGGTCATTCCGGTGATTCCACCGGAGCTGCGTCCGCTGGTACCCCTGGATGGAGGCCGTTTTGCGACATCCGACCTGAATGACCTGTATCGCCGGGTCATCATCCGGAACAATCGATTGAAGCGTTTGATGGAGATCAAAGCCCCGGAAGTGATCCTCCGAAACGAAAAGCGGATGCTGCAGGAAGCTGTGGATTCCCTCTTTGACAACACGCGTAAATCCTCAGCGGTAAAGACCGAGTCCAACAGGCCGCTCAAATCCCTCTCGGATTCCCTGAAGGGAAAACAAGGGCGTTTCCGTCAGAACCTCCTCGGTAAACGGGTGGATTATTCAGCCCGTTCTGTGATCGTGGTGGGTCCTGAAATGCAATTGTACGAATGCGGACTGCCCAAGGACATGGCCGCCGAACTATACAAGCCCTTCGTGATCCGAAAGCTTATCGAAAGGGGAATCGTAAAGACGGTAAAATCTGCTAAAAAGATTATCGATAAGAAAGAACCTGTGGTCTGGGACATCCTGGAAAACGTGCTGAAAGGGCATCCGGTACTCCTTAACCGGGCACCCACGCTGCACCGCCTGGGGATTCAGGCATTCCAGCCAAGGCTTATCGAAGGAAAGGCTATTCGCCTGCACCCGCTCGTATGTACGGCATTTAATGCGGATTTTGACGGGGACCAGATGGCTGTGCACCTTCCACTGGGGCCAGAAGCCATTCTCGAGGCCCAGCTGTTGATGCTGGCCTCACACAATATCCTGAACCCGGCCAATGGGTCGCCAATTACGGTTCCTTCACAGGATATGGTACTCGGACTGTACTATATGACCAAGGAACGCAAGTCTACCAAGGAACATCCAGTAACGGGAGAGGGACTGACCTTCTACAGCCCGGAAGAGGTGGTGATCGCCTATAATGAGAGACGCGTTGCCCTGAATGCCTCTATCAAGGTACGGACCAAAGACCTGAATGAGGCGGGAGAGTTGGAATACAAGGTGCTGGATACTACCGTAGGAAGGGTCCTGTTTAATTCTGTGGTACCCGAGAAGGCTGGTTATGTCAATTCTGTATTGAACAAGAAGGCCCTGCGGGATATCATCGGAAGGATCCTGTCCCTGACTGATGTGCCAACCACGGCTGAATTCCTGGACAAGATCAAGACCATGGGGTATGAATTCGCCTTCCGTGGAGGCCTGTCCTTTAGTCTGGGAGATATCATTATCCCAAAGGAGAAGGAAGAAATGATCTCCGACGCCAACGAGCAGGTGGATGGCATCATGATGAATTACAACATGGGGCTCATTACGAACAACGAGCGCTATAACCAGGTAATTGACGTGTGGACCTCTACCAATGCCATGCTTACCGAAATGGCTATGAAGCGCATTCGGGAAGATCAGCAGGGGTTCAATTCGGTGTATATGATGCTGGATTCAGGAGCGCGGGGTTCCAAAGAACAGATTCGCCAGCTTACCGGAATGCGGGGACTTATGGCCAAGCCTAAAAAGTCTACTGCAGGTGGGGGTGAGATCATCGAGAACCCGATCCTTTCCAACTTTAAAGAGGGACTGTCCATTCTGGAATACTTTATCTCGACCCACGGGGCGCGTAAAGGTCTGGCGGATACCGCCCTTAAAACTGCGGATGCAGGATACCTGACCAGGCGTCTTGTAGATGTTTCCCAGGATGTGATCATCAACCTGGAGGATTGTGGAACACTCAGGGGAATCGAAGTCGAGCCCTTGCGGAAGAACGAAGAAATCGTAGAGACCCTTGGGGAGCGAATTCTCGGAAGGGTTTCCCTGCACGATGTATACCATCCGATCACCGAAGAGCTCTTGCTGGAGGCCGGACAGGATATCATGGAAGCGGATCTGCAGAAGATCGAACAATCCCCGATCGAAAGGGTTGAGGTACGTTCACCGCTAACCTGTGAGGCCATTAAGGGTATTTGTGCCAAATGTTATGGACGGAACCTCGCTACCAACAAAATGGTACAGCGGGGAGAAGCTGTAGGTGTGGTTGCTGCCCAATCCATTGGAGAACCCGGAACGCAGCTTACCCTTCGTACCTTCCACGTGGGGGGTATTGCAGGGAATATCTCAGAGGAGAGCAGGCTGGAATCCAAGTTTGATGGGGTGGCCGAGATCGAAGACTTAAGGACCGTCAAGGGGGTTGACAGTGACGGGAAAGCTGCTGTGATCGTGATCTCAAGGACCTCTGAGATCAAGGTTGTGGACGCCAAAACCGGCATCACCCTGAGCACTAATAACATCCCTTACGGATCCCAGCTATTTATCAAGAATGGAGGAAAGGTCAAAAAAGGAGACCTTATCTGTCAGTGGGATCCATATAACGGTGTCATTGTATCCGAATTCCCGGGTGAGATAGCCTACGAGAATATCGAACAGGGTGTAACCTACCAGGTGGAGATCGACGAACAGACCGGATTCCAGGAAAAAGTGATTTCTGAATCCCGGAACAAAAAGCTGATCCCAACCTTGCATATCAAGGATAAGAATGGAGAAGTGCTGCGTTCTTATAACCTTCCTGTGGGCTCCCACCTGATGGTCGATAACGGAGAGAAAATCAAGGAAGGAAAAATCCTGGTGAAGATCCCGAGGAAATCGGCCAAGGCTGGTGATATTACAGGAGGTCTGCCACGGGTGACCGAATTGTTCGAGGCACGGAATCCATCAAACCCCGCTGTGGTTACCGAGATCGACGGAGTGGTTTCTTTTGGTAAGATCAAACGAGGCAACCGGGAGATCATCATCGAGTCCAAATTGGGTGAGGTCAAGAAATATCTGGTAAAACTCAGCAATCAGATCCTTGTTCAGGAGAACGATTATGTACGGGCAGGTATGCCGTTATCCGACGGTTCCATTACGCCAGAAGATATCCTGAGGATCAAAGGCCCCTCTGCCGTTCAGCAGTACCTGGTTAATGAGGTTCAGGAAGTCTATCGCCTGCAGGGTGTTAAGATCAACGACAAACACTTTGAAGTAGTTGTGCGCCAGATGATGCGCAAGGTGAAGATCGAAGATCCCGGGGATACCACCTTCCTGGAAGGCCAACTGGTCCACAAGGATGATTTCATTCGCGAGAATGACGAGATCTTTGGCCAGAAAGTGGTGGATGATGCGGGGGATTCAGAGAACCTGAAACCCGGCCAAATCCTGAGTTTGAGGGAACTTCGGGATGAGAATTCCATCCTGAAAAGGTCTGACAAGGCCCTGGTAAGCGCTCGCGACGCCGTTGCGGCGACTGCAACGCCTGTATTACAGGGGATTACAAGAGCTTCCCTGCAGACCAAGTCCTTTATCTCGGCTGCTTCATTCCAGGAGACTACCAAGGTACTCAACGAAGCTGCGGTAAGCGGCAAAATCGATTCCCTGGAAGGGTTGAAGGAGAACGTGATCGTGGGTCACCGAATCCCTGCCGGAACAGGTATGCGCGATTACGAGAATATCATCGTAGGTTCCAAAGAGGAATACGACGAGATCATGGCGCGCAAAGAAGAATTGAAGTTCTAATACCCAAAATCTCAACAACCCCTGGCCCTGGCCGGGGGTTTTTTATTCAAATTATGGCTGAAAAGGAGAAACAACCGCAAAACCCCAAGCAGATCAATATTGAACTGGATGAGAAGACTGCGGAGGGGACCTATTCCAACCTGGCGATCATAAACCACTCCGTTTCAGAATTCGTGGTGGATTTTATCAGTGTGATGCCGGGAAGGCCCAAGGGGAAGGTTAAGAGCCGTATCATACTCACCCCTCAGCACGCCAAAAAGTTCCTCAATGCCCTTAGCGAGAATGTACAGCGTTTTGAACAGGCACACGGGCCGATCAAGGATTATGATCAACCTCAGATCCCGCTGAATTTCGGACCTTCTGGGGAAGCTTAATACAAACCCGCGCTGAATGGTGCGGGTTTTTTAGTTGGGGTCGTTTGTGGGGTTTCGGTGGGCTCTATTATTCAAGGATTTATTCTCATCCATGGAATAACCTTTCCATGCAGATAGAAGGAATAGCTGAATATCGGCGGCTTCCCAGCCCGAACTTGTAACAACGGTATGGTTTATTCGTCATGTTATTTTAACCTGACCTATGAACCGCTTTTTCACTTTCGTTTTTTCCTTTTGTTTTATTTTGAATGGTTGGTCCTTATGGGCCAATGATCCTCAACCTGATCAATACTGGATTGATTTCCGCATGAGCCAAAGGGATACCGTGCATGTCAAGGCCGAGATCATCCTCGAGGATTCCCTCCTTTATATGAGTTCTTATGGGCCCATGCCTGAGCGATGGCCTCAGTTTATAAGGAACCTTGCAGTCACAGATTCCCTGGGAAGACGGATTCAGGTGCAGGAAAGCGGGCCAAAGGGATGGCATTTAAAAGGTACGGATAAAGGGCAGAAAATGACTTTGGAGTACGATCTGATCCTGGAGCATGAACAACTCAACTGGCCGGGTGGAATTGATGGAGTGGCGTATAAACGCGATTGGGGGATCATGTTGAGCGGACGATCCCTCTTCGTAATGAATGGAAAACGCAAAAAGGATCTCAGGATCGCGATTGAAGCCCCGTCCAACTGGAAGGTTTCCGTGCCCTGGAAATCAATCAAAAGCCCTGATCAAACTTACAAAGTCCATGATCTTCAGGCTTTGCAGGAGAGTTTTATTTTCACAGGAACCCATCAGGAAACTACGATTACACGGGATGGTTTTACCCTGAAATTCGTGCTGGGTGGCGCTGCGGTTCAAAAGCAGCAGGGGCGCTACGTAGAGGTAGCCACAGGAGTAATGGACTACTATATCGAACTTATGGGAGGAGTACCCAAGCCCCGTCCGGGTCAGCCTATGGGGGAATGCATCGTAATCATAAGCCAGTCAAATTCCGTGGATGGGGAGGTGATTGGGAATCACCTTAGCATGTTCATGGACCCTGAGGGGGAACCCTTTACGCAGATGATGGGTTGGTTTATGTTTGCCCACGAATTCTTCCATTTGTGGAATGGTAAGAGTTTGATATTCAGTACTAACAGCACAGATTGGTTTAAAGAAGGGATTAGCAATTACTATACCATCAAGGCCCTTTATCAGATAGGATTTGCCAGCGAGGAGGTAATTCTGGCCATGCTGGATCAATTGTTTTATCAGCGGTATATACAGGACCCGGGATTAGGAAAACTGGCCCCCTATGATGCAGCTAAAGGATTTGACAAGGACAACCACTGGGGATTGATCTACGGGGGAGGCTTGTTTGCAGGTGTTGCGATGGACCTGGAAATCCGCCACCAAACTGCCAACAGTGCAAGTCTTGACGATCTGATGCGCAGGTTTTATCGGGATTTCGGAGGAACGACCAAAACCATTGATCAGACTGACATTCTCCAGGGGGTAAATCGCCTCGGACCTACAGATTTTACACCCTTTATGCAATCCTATATCGAGGGAACCGAATCACTTTCCCTTGTGTCATATCTGAGGCTTGCGGGCATGGATGCTCAAACCAGCGAAAATCATCTTCAAATCAAAAGCCGCCCAGAGAAAACAGAACTGGAAGAGTCCCTTTGGCAAGGGTTTTTGGGGGAGAACTGATGGGATGTTTATTGATTCTGGCGGAATTTAAGTTATGCGCCGTGTCAGAATATATTCTGGATGGAGCCTTGTTTTGCAAAGTTTATTTA
>CBFCWO010000077.1:0-13364 GCA_965601625.1 uncultured Flavobacteriaceae bacterium
GAAATAAAATACCCAGGCTTTTGCCTGGGTGATTTTGTGCTTATTTGTAGCCCCGGCAAGAATCGAACTTGCATCTAAAGTTTAGGAAACTTCTATTCTATCCATTGAACTACGGGGCCTCAACGGGTGTGCGAATTTAAGAATACTTTTTAAAATCTTCAGTACCTTCGTGACAAAGCATGTGCTATGAAAACAAAAAAGAAGATCTCTCTTTTCATTGAAGGTGCCATTACACCAGAATATATCGCAAATTCCATCGCCAAGCACCAATCGAAGACGCAAATCGGGGCACATGACATTTTTCTCGGTCAGGTACGTGCCGATGAGATTGAAGGGAAAACCGTTCGAGCTATAGAATATACCGCCTATGAGGCAATGGCCCTTGAAAAGATTTCAGAAATACGGGAAGATGCCTTTGCAAAATTTGAGCTGAGCTGCATGCATATCTACCACAGCCTGGGAGAGGTGCCGGTAGGTGAAATATGCCTCTTCGTCTTTGTTTCCTCCCCACACCGGAAAGAAGTCTTCGAAGCCCTTCACGAGGTGGTTGAACGGATCAAAAAGGAATTGCCCGTTTTTGGAAAGGAGCTTTTTGAAGGAGAGGGATACAGCTGGAAGGTAAATCGCTAGCCAACCTTTCGGATTGCGTTTCAAGTCTAAGATCAACTCTGCTATCTGATTGCCCAAATCTCATACATGGGTTCCCCACGGCTATTTTTACCTGTATGATGCCAGTCATCCCCCTTGCGCTCAAATTCAAATGAAAGCTCAGCGCCTACCCTGGAGTCATCCCTGGAAAAGAATTGTATGACTTCCATATAGGCCCCCTGGTCGGCTGCATACCGCCCTCCGCCAGTTCCGCGAAAATCCATGGTTTCCGTGTTGTAGGCGATCCACTGGAAATATCCGTCCATCAGGAACTTCAGGGTCTTTCGGGGTGAATCGTCACCGCGGCGATCCTGCCCCGTATCCGGCCCACGAGTTGCAAAGAGCCATTGACCGTCCAGAGGCTGCTCCAATTTGGGCTGTCTGGTATATGCCCTTGCCGTATTCCCGTTAAAGATCAATTCACCGGAGGCGTAACCAACGGCGGCATGGTGCTCTTTTTCACTCGTATTCTCAAAGTCAGAGTTGAATTCGAGCTGTACCTTCAGGCTGTCTTCTTCCACCTTGTAAAACCCGCCCATTGTGGAAACGAAATGGGCCGGGTTGGAATCATACACGGTATGGACCATATAAGACTCCGTGACCATTAAAAGGTAATTTCGCTTGCCGTTCTCCAGGGTTTCTGTTGCCTTATATACGCCAGGAGCAATTTGTGCTGCCAACAAGCAGGGCGTGATCAATAAACAAAGGATAAGGAAGTGCTTTAGGATGCTCATTTTTATAGTGATTAGTGTGCACACTAAGGTAAGGATTTCGGGGATTCTCCATATGTCATTTACATTTTAACACAATGACTTTTTAGGGGAACACCCAAAGACTGTGAAATTAACAGGTGGCATTTATATTTCACGGAAGTTGCATGGACCCAATGAGGCCACCCGGAAGGTGCATAATGAATATCAGAACCTTTCCCAGCGTTGTCGGGTCTAAGACTTTTATCTATATTTTTGGAAGGATATGTAATCATGGATAACCTGAAGCGCGTCATCGTAGATTTTAAGAAGCTTACCCCCGAGGTGCTGAAGCTACTGGTGGAAAAATACCCCGATGGTTATGGGGATAACGAGGTTATTACCTTCAGGAATTCACATGGGGAGCGCATTGAAGCCGTTGAGGTGCTCACAGAAGACACCAAATACCTGGTAAAGATCAGCGCCAAGCTGGAACATACCATGGCCAATTATGATGAGGAAGATTATGCAGATTTTGAGGATGATGACCCCGACGCTATTCCCGATATTGAACTGGAAAAAGAGGACGAATAATCCCTTCCTCCGGTGCCGTTTCTAATGGGTCTGTCCTAAACGATTTCCCGCAGCCTATCCAGCATTTCTTTGGTAGTTTCATCAAGCCCGAACCTCGGATTCCACCCCCAGTCTTCACGAGCCCTGGCATCATTGATGCTTTCCGGCCAGGTATCGGCGATTTCCTGCCGGTAGTCCGGGGCGTATGAAATCTCGAAATCAGGAATATGCGCACGGATGCTCTCTGCCATCTGTGCAGGAGTAAAGCTCATGGCACCCATGTTATATGAGGTTCGAACGGTCAGTTGGTCCTGGGGTGCTTCCATGAGTCGCAAAGTGCCTTCAATGGCATCTTCCATATACATCATGGGCAGGCGGGTACCTTCGTTGACAAAGCATTCGTAATTTCCCGTCTTAAGGGCCTGCCGGTAGATGTCCACGGCGTAGTCGGTAGTGCCGCCTCCGGGTTGTGTCTTCCAGCTGATCAGCCCGGGATACCGCACACTTCGGACATCCACCCCATATTTCCTTTGATAATAAGCGCACCATCCCTCTCCGGCCAGCTTGCTGATCCCGTATACCGTAGTGGGTTCTGTGATCGTTGTTTGAGGCGTATTTTCCTTAGGGGTGCTGGGTCCGAAAACGGCGATGCTCGAAGGCCAGAAGAGCTTTGAGATCTTCCCTTCCCTGGCAAGCCCCAGGGCATGCAACAGGGAATTCATGTTCAATTCCCATGCTCCCGACGGAAACTGTTCTGCAGTGGCACTGAGCATGGCTGCCATGAGGTATAGTTGGCCCACGCCGTGCTTCTCCAGGGTGTCTTCCAGGGCACGGGCATCTGTGGCATCCAGGATCTGAAACGGTCCGGATTCCATCAATTCGGATTTGCCTTCCCGTATGTCACAGGCAATGACGCGTTCTGCCCCAAAGCGGTTGCGAAGTGCCAGGGTAAGTTCCGTCCCGATCTGTCCGCAGGCACCGAGAATCATGATTTTTTTAGGCATACAAGGATAGCTTTACCAACTGCTGAGGTAAATATAACTGTTCTTAAAATTTGTACATTCGTTATATGTCTAAATTCTTGTTTCAATTCATCCTTCTCTGTATGGTATTCGCCTGTAATTCTGGCGAATCTGCCAAAGAGGTGGCCGAGGAGTCTTCAAGCCTTCAAGCGGTATCATTACCTGAATTGGTGGAGATACGTCCGGAGGCGCGTACCATCCTGCAGGGTTGGCCCCAATTTCAATCACTGGAAAAGCGGATGGTGGCATTAGATGGCGTTGAGGATAGCGAGGAGTTGCGGTTGTTGTTGGAAGAGCTCAGTCAAATTTGTGAACAAATAGAGAAGAATGCGATCCCCGAGCGTTTTGAGACCCCTTCAGTAAGAAGTCGGATAAAGATCTTGCGTACCTATCTGGGCAAGCTCGATGCCGCACTGTATTACAGGTTGGACCATCAGGAACCCCTGCTGGAACTCCATGATTCCTATAATGCGCTTCGTGGCCAGTTTAATGTTATTGTCAGCAACAGGCTGACCCCTGAATTATTTGAAGATGAATAGATATTTGATCCTTATAAGTTTCCTTTTCGCTTCGGTCCTCCAGGCTCAGAAGCAGGATGAGATCGCAATAAACAAGGTATTGGATTCCTGGCACCGGGCTGCGGCCGAGGCCGATTTTAAGGAATACTTTGATAAAATGGCTGACTCCAGTGTGTTTATTGGGACCGATGCCACTGAAAATTGGGATAAAGAGGAATTTATGGAATTCTCCAAGCCCTATTTCGACAAGGGAAAGGCCTGGGAT
This sequence comes from uncultured Flavobacteriaceae bacterium, assembly GCA_965601625.1. Lineage (GTDB taxonomy): Bacteria > Bacteroidota > Bacteroidia > Flavobacteriales > Flavobacteriaceae > Robiginitalea. The sequence continues at coordinate 3,716 of CBFCWO010000077.1, forward strand.
TTCACCCCATTGGAACGTCATGTTTATCTAGGCCCGAATGCTAAAATTGCCTGGTTTGACGAACTTCTCGATACCTGGATGCAACTCTGCCGCGGATCCGGGGTTATGATTCGGGAAGAGGGCACCTGGAAAATTTCCCATTATGTCCTCTCACTGGCCATTCCCAACGATGCTATTGAAGGTGTGATCGAATTGAAGAAGGAAAACGACAGTATTCTTAAAAGTTCCATACTTTTAAGCCAACCTAACTAATTCATTTTCCCCCATGAAGCAAAAAGGTGCTATCCTTTTCATTGCACTGACTGCGCTTTTCTTCAGTCAATGCCGCACTACACCCGAGGTTGCCGTTTCCGCCAAGAGCTTTTACGAAACGGAGCTCTTCAGGGACGTGCAGCTCGCCCATTTATTTGAAGACTCCAAGACCTTTGTAGATCTCGAGAGAGACAGGCCGTTTCAGGAACTTGCCGGCTTATATCTTGAGGAAAGAGAAGGCGCTGGCTTTGACCTTAGGGATTTTGTGGATGCTCATTTCAGGGAGCCTGGCAGTAAGGCAGCTTCCTTTGAGACAGATACCAGCCGGGACATGTATTCACACATCAGCGCCATGTGGGATATTCTTGGAAGGGGGCCTGACACCGCAAATCCAAATTCGTCAAGGATACCTTTGCCTTATCCGTATATAGTCCCTGGAGGGCGTTTTAAGGAGATCTACTATTGGGACAGCTACTTTACCATGATTGGGCTGGTCTCTGATGGCCGGATGGATATTGCCCGCAATATGGTAGCCAATTTTGGCCACTTGATCGACTCCATCGGATTTATCCCGAATGGTACCCGGGATTATTACCTCAGTAGATCCCAGCCACCCTTTTTCACAATGATGGTGTCACTGCTGAATGAAAATGACAAAAGCACTGAGGAGCGCTATTTTGCCCAGATCGAAAAGGAGTACGCCTACTGGATGAAGGGGTCCGATTTTCTGGAAAAGGGAAATGCAACAAACCGCGTGGTCCGCGTAGGTGATGACCTCTTTATGAACAGGTATTGGGATTCTGCCCGAACGCCCAGGCCAGAGTCCTACGGAGAGGATGTCAAGCTGGCTGAAGATTTGCCGGAAGATCAGAAGGCTTCCCTATATGCCAATCTAAGGGCTGCTGCGGCTTCCGGATGGGATTTCAGCAGCAGGTGGTATGCCAGGGAAGGGGAGTTTGCCTCAACGGAAACCTCAAGCCTTATACCTGTGGATCTGAACTGCCTGATGTATTTCATGGAGACCCGCCTTGCTGACGGGTACGCAGCGAATGGAGATAAGGAGGCGGCACAAATGCTGCGCGATCGGGCTGATTCCAGGAAACAAATGATCAATAACATGTTCTGGGACCGCGAGGCTGGATTCTACAAGGATTTCAACTTTATGAGCAATAGCCGGTGTGGTGAATTGACCCTGGCAGGGGTCTATCCGCTTTACTTTAGACTGGCAAGCCAGGATCAGGCCAGGCAGGTGCGGGATCGCCTTATGGAAGACTTCCTGAAACCCGGGGGGTTGATCTCTACCCTGCGTATCACCGGACAGCAATGGGACGCTCCCAATGGATGGGCACCCCTTCATTGGATGGCCGTGCGCGGTATGCTGAATTACGGATTTGATTCGGAGGCCCGGGAGATCATGAAAAGGTGGCTGGCTATCAATCAGAAAGTCTTCAGGGATGAAGGCAAAATGATGGAAAAATACAATGTGGTGGATACTACCTTGATTTCAGGTGGTGGAGAATATCCCACCCAGGACGGTTTCGGCTGGACCAATGGGGTAGCACTCGGATTTCGCGACCTCCTGGAGGCCATGGAAGATTGAGGCGGTTATACTCCTCTATTCCCTGTTATTCCCCTCTTCTTCCGCATTCCCCTTTCGGGATTCCAGTGCCTGTTTGCTCAGGCTGGCCAGGTTAAAATTCGGGGCCAGCGCAAGGGCTTCATCAAATTTCGCAATAGCTTCTTCGATGTTTTTATTCATGTTGTACAGGGCGAGACCTTCCAAATGGACAAAGGCCGCTTTTAGCGGGACCTGGTAAGGTTGTTGCCTTTCATAAAAGGCGTATTGCATATCATCCTGTGCATTTGCAATACCGAACTCAATTTCGGACATAGCCCCGGGACTGTCTCCCACCTGAATTTTCAGATCTGCGATCTCATAAGCCACGTATGGATTGGGCTGTCTTTCGAATATGAGTTGAAATTGCTCCAACGACCTTTTAGGCTGATTCAGGGATTTAAGGGAAAGTGCCTTAACCTGAACGGCCAGGTCGGAATCCTGCGGGTTGAGCTCAATGCCCAGGGTGTTCAGGGCCTGCATGTGCTGATTGTTGTTGGCATACACATAGGCCAGTGTATCCCTGCGTTCGGTAGAAGGATCCAATACGTTGAGGTGTGTAAGTGCATTGATCACTCCCTGCACATCTCCCTGCAAACGCACTTGATCGTAATAGGCCTGGTAATGTTGTAGCAAATTGTCTTGTGCTGCCAGATTAAAGCAAGCCATGGCCAGAATTACGGTAACTAGGATCTTCTTCATGTTCGTGGATGTTTTCGGACTGCAAAACTACACTATTTTTTCAAGTAATGGATTTGAAAACAGTTGTTTGGACTGTCACCTCCAGAATGCCCGGAGTCTTGTGTGGGCAGCTCAGATGGGATGGGCAAAACGGAAACCGCTTTCCGTCAGACGCTGGGAGACCACTTCTTTTCCTTCGGGGGGACCAGCAGGATCTAAATACTTCGGGGAGGGTATGCCCAGTTCCCCGGCTTTTTTTTGATAGTATTCTCTCTTGACAGGGTGATCCGGATAGACCGCGTGAAAGACTCCTTTGCTTTCGGGTTGGGAGATCAGGAGCTGCAGGGCTGCAAGGACATCAGCCTGCTCTACCAGGTTGACCCGCTGATTTCCTCCCGAAGGAAAGGTTCTCCCGCTTAGGGACCTCACGGGATGCCGGTCCGGACCCAGCAGTCCGCCAGGACGCAAGACCTGGGTTGTGGTCCAGTCTTCCGAAAGGAGTTTGGATTCAGCCTCCAGCAACTGTTTTCCCGTCGGCGTATCAGGCCGGGGGTTGGAATGTTCGGTTACCCGGCCCTGGGAGGGCCCAAAAACCGAGGTGCTGCTAACAAAAACACGTTGTGGAATTTGGGCCTTTTTGGAAGCCAGGCTTAATAACGCGATCTGCGATACAAAGTCGGCATCGGGATCTGACCTCAGCCCAGGGGGAATATTGATCACCAGGACGTCCAACCCATTGAGGAAGGGTTCGACCGGCCCCTCTATAGCCCTTTCGGTCAGCAGGATTCGAAATGCTTCGATCCCGGCTTTTTCAAGGGCAGACATTTTGGAAGTCTGGGTAGTGCTTCCCCTCACCCGATATCCTTGTTTCAACAGAATTTCCGCCAGGGGTTGCCCGAGCCATCCACAACCGAGGATCCCGACCTGCCTATTCAAACCTTATGGTTTTTATGAGAAGGACCGCATCATTCAGCACAAAGGGCATTGGGAGATTGTTTTCAGGACGTTCCGGCACACTGAACAGCGGGTTTGTGAGCAAATCATTGGATGCCTCATAAAGGGTAAGTTCCAGTGGCAGGTCAGGGGAGAAATAAAGAAGGAATTCAGTGGCGTCATTTTCGCTTATATAATGCGTTAACAACCGATTTCCCCTGCGGTTCTCAAGATAGTATGCGGGCAGGTCTATTCCGTTTACCACCGCCTTCAGGACCGGGGTGTCATTGGTAAATACTTCCAGGCGGTTGACATTCCGCTGGGGCAGAATCCTGAGCGAGACCATGCGCTGGCCTCCCACCAAAGTGTCTTTCTGGATCTCTATGACGGGAGGGGGGATGGTTTTGTCCGGGGCTGATGCAGTAAAAGAGAACCCGGTGCTGTATTTGCTGCTGAGGGTTTTGACCTTGTCGGGCGCTGGGGGCTCTGGCTCGTTGCCCAGATAGGCTTTGGTCCACTCGGATGGGACCTTTTCATAGGTGGCCCACATCGCATTCCCTGCATCGGCATTCATGACATATAATAAACTCGTGGGTTTGGGGCGTTCTTCCGTGAAGTCACTGTTGAAATGTGCTCCCAGAAAGAAGGCCACGAAGGCTACCAGGAATACGCCTGCAAACCGTCCCTTATTCGGATAGGAGCCGAGCAGCGGCAGCAGCAGGAAAAAGATCAGCCCGCAGAGCAAGGTGCTGGCGACAAGCATTTTCAGGCCCAGACCGACCGGGAACATCTGGACAAAGGGTGAGAAGATCCAGAGGGCCGGAAGGCAAAGCAGCAAGATCAAATACGGATTGGGGCGGTCCTGGGAAATATGGATCAACCAGGCGAGCATCAACCCGATCACGGGAATCAGGAAGAAGGCTGCCCCCGGGAGGTAATAGCTCACCCCGCCGGAGATAACAAGCCAAAGCAGAACCGGGGTCACCAACAAATCCCTGAGTGGGATATCCCGAAAACGGGAATACACCCAAAAACAACCTGCCAGCACCAGACAGGACCAGGTGGCGATATAGAGATGGCCGTTATAGGTAAATCCGTGGAGCATATCCCGATAGGAAGGATATAGTGTCTTCAACAAAGGCCAGGCCGCATACCCGACAATGCCACATATAGCCAGGGATAGCCCCATGGGCAGGAGTCCGGCTGCGATGTGCTTCCCCTGGAGCCTGCCCCGGCGGAAGCCATATCCCAGGATCAGCAGGAAGAGCAGGATCCCTGCAGCCATCATCGGCCAGATCCATTCAAAGGGATAAAAGACCAGTCCAAAAATCGGGACATTGAAATAGACGTAATCATTCAGGCTTTTGGTATCTGACAAATCCTCCTGGGAAAAGTAATCCAACAAGGGCATCAGATAACTGCCCTGGTGGGCCAGGGTTTTTCGATCCAGACGGGGATAGGTGTCCAGGGCAGTGTGATAATCGAAATGGTCGTCGATAAAGGCAAAATTAAACCCTTCAATATCCGCATCCTCACGAAAAACGGTCAAATCCGTATCGTTAGGCAGTATTTTATAAATGCTGTAGAACAGCGAATTGGCTACCGGATACCTGGGCTGCGCTTCCTCAAAGGCCTTGATCATCTTTCCATTGCCGCGGTTGGTTTCGACGAGCATGATTGAGGGACCCCCGCTTCCACGGGCTTCAAAATTCAATACCAACCCCACATCCTCAATCCATGGATGTTGGTTTACGAAGAGATCGGCACCATTCAAACCTAGTTCTTCAGCATCCGTGAAAAGGATGATAATGTCATTTTTTGGGGATTGCCCGCTCTCCAGATACGCGCGTACGCCCTCCAGGATGGTCGCAACACCGCTTCCAGCGTCACTGGCCCCGAGGGAAGAGTGTGGGTTGCTGTCGTAATGTGAAAGCAGGACGAGTGCCCTGGAGTTATCCCTTCCGGGTATCCTGGCCATAATGTTCACCGCCTTGCTCAGGTTCCCCCAGTCCCCCGCGGTATACCCCTCTTGCAGGATGGGTTCCAACCCCAGGCCTTCCAGGGCCTTAATCAAGTAACCCCGGACTTCGGCATGGGCCGGAAATCCAACAGCGTGAGGTGCTTCTGCGATCTTTTTGACATGCACAAGAGCCCTGTCCACGGAGAATTCCGTCCCGGGAATATCCAGGTCCTTCTTATAGGTGGGCATACTGTCTTGAAAGGTCCAATACACGATTCCCAGGATCAGGAGAAAGGTAGCTGCCGCTGTGGTCGATTTCATAGTAGCGCTTTGCGACTAAATGTATGAAATTCTGTCATCAGACACATTTATCGATTAAATATTAGGAAGTCTGCGGGAATTTGGTATATTTAATTACAACGTAAGTGTCAAAAATTCAACGATATGGGAATAAAAAGCTTTCAGGGCCGCAGGGCCAAGGAGGCATCAAAAAAAGAGTATGATGCCCCCATTCTCGTTACGGATTATATGTCCAAGAAATTAGTCACTTTCCGCCCGGATCAATCCATCCTGGAAGTAATGGAGGCTTTTGCCAAGCACCGGATCTCGGGTGGACCTGTCCTGGATGACAACGGTTTTTTGGTAGGCATCATTTCCGAAGCGGACTGTATGAAACAAATCTCGGAAAGCCGTTACTTCAATCAGCCCATCATGAACACCAATGTGGAAAACTTCATGACCAAAGAGGTGGAAACCATTCCACATGAAATGAGCATCTTCGATGCAGCCGGGGTATTTCACAAAAACAATCGCAGACGGCTTCCGGTGATGAAGGACGGCCTGCTCATCGGGCAGATTAGCCGCAAGGATATCGTGATTGCAGCCCTTAAATTGAGCGCCAATAACTGGAAGTAAATCGGTTTTCCAAAAGACCTCAATTCTTATAAAAACATAAAGCCCGGATCCTTAAAAGATCCGGGCTCCGCTTTTTCTGCCGGCAGGGGTCAGTTTTCCGTCATGATCAGGGCCGGGAGGTTCAGTTCCCTGTACAGGGCGTTGTATTCGGCCATTCCTTCCCCTACAATAGCATCCCGTTCTGTAGCCATCCTGTTCCATTGTTGGATTAAATCTCCCAGGCGTTCCTTTGCCCCATCCGTAAGGTCCGGTTCCGCCACGTCGATGAAGGATCTCAGGTGCATGAGCTCGGCATTCAATTGATTGTTGAAATTAATGACATCCTGAAACGTTTTCTGCTTGGGTTGGATCAGGGATTCTTCCCAGGCTGTAATCCGCTCCTGTAGTTTCTCTCCCTTCTCCAGGAGGGGTTTGGCAGCTTCGTTCTCCTTTAGCAGGGAATTATACGTCCCTATCTGAGCAGAAACCTTTCGAAGTTGTCCAACGGCCGTGTGCATGTCTTTAATCGCCCCGTCTATGGCGGCCAGGGCTTCCTGTTGTTCCTGGTAGGCCGCTGGCTCCGCCTCAATTAAAGGATGGGGAAGGACCTTGAAGGTTTTCTCAGCCTGCTGGTCATCCAACGTGAGGCGCACGGTATAGGTGCCCGGCCCTACCCTGGAACCACGGTAATCGCCGTAGACAAATACTTTTTCTACGGCCGGCAGGGCGTTCTTCTTGAAATCCCAAACAAAACGATTATGTCCTGCCTTAGCAGGAAGCACTTCGGGTTTAGGGGGTCCTCCCGGCCAGGTTTTGAAGGTTTTATCGGCTTTGTTCGTATAGGAGCGGATCACCTGACCGTCCTTTAGTACTTCCAGCTTCAGGGCCGTTGAATCGGTTGTCTTTGGGAGGAAATAATCGAAGATCACCCCCGATTTCGGATTTTGTCCGATCCCCGGCCGCATTTTTTCCGAGTACCCTCCTTCAAAGAGATAAGTATCCCTTGGAGTGGCCATGAACAGGATTCCTTTTGCATCGGCTTCCTGCTGAAGGAAAGAGAGGTTATCCAGGATCCAGAAAGACCGGCCAGCCGTTGCAGCGACCAGATCATTCTGGCGGATGGTAAGATCATTTATAGGCACCACGGGTAGATTAAGCTGAAAGGGCTGCCAGAACCCGCCTCCGTCCAGGGAGATGTATAGCCCTGTTTCTGTGCCCGCATACAGCAGCCCGGGCCGCTGGGGATCTTCCCTGACCACCCGAACAAATCCATGAGGGTCGTTCAGGCCTTCTACCATCAGGCTCCAGGATTGCCCGTAATCCGTTGTTTTGTAGATGTAGGGATTCAGGTCCATGAATTTGTACCGCATCAGGGTAAGGTAGGCCGTGCCGGCATCGTGAGGCGAAACTTCAATGCTGTTGACAATCCCTTCCGCCATCCCTTCCGGGGTGATGTTTTCCCAGGAAGCTCCGCCATCCCGGGTCAGGTGTACCAGCCCGTCGTCACTCCCCGCCCAGAGGACGCCTTTTTCATGGGGCGAGGCTACCAGGTACATTATGGTATTGTAGTTTTCACCTCCGGCAGCCTCGTTCGTATAAGGTTGCCCTCCGGGCCCCTGCTGTTCCGGATCATTCCGCGTCAGATCAGGGCTGATCACTTCCCAGCTCTGGCCGCCATCCTCAGTCCGAAACACGACATTCCCGGCGTGATAGATTATCGAAGGATCGAAAGGGTCGGCTATGATCGGGGCATTCCAGTTGTAGCGGTATTTGAAGTCCTCCGGCACATTTCCCAGGGAGAGTTCCGGGTATTCCTTGATGGGTTTGCCTTCCCGGGAGGCCTTCACCCATTTTTCAATGATCCCCTGGTAGCACCCGCCAAATACCACCTCCGGATTTTTAGGGTCAAAGGCCAGGTAGGCACTTTCACACCCCGCTACGGAATACCAGTCTTTCCAGTCAATGCCATTGTCGTTGGTTCTGCTCAATATGGCAATGGCGGAATTGTCCTGCTGCCCTCCATAGACGTGATAGGGGAACAGGTCATCCGTGATTACCCGGTAAAACTGGGAGGTGGGTTGATTTTGCTGGGTACTCCAGGATTTACCTCCATTGTTTGAAATATTGGCTCCCCCGTCATTGGCATTGATCATTCGCTGGTTGTCCTGCGGGTGGATCCACAGGTCGTGATTGTCCCCATGGGGGGTAGGGACGGGCTGGAATGTTTTCCCCCCATCAATGGACCGGGTCACCGGGGCATTGAGGACGTAGACGGTTTCTGCTTCCTGGGGATCTGCAAAAATTTCCATGTAATACCACGAACGCGCTACATTTATGCGGTCCTTATTGACCTGCCTCCATTTCACACCTCCATCATCAGAGCGGTAAACCCCCGCCTTGTCCCCTTCGGCTTCAAGGACTGCATAAACCAGATCCGATTGTGCCCCTGAGGCAGAAATCCCGGACTTGCCAAATTCCCCGGGAAGGCCCTGGGTAAGCTTTTCCCAGGTTGAGCCCCCGTCATTGGATTTGTAGAGTCCGGAATTCGGTCCCCCGGATTTCATGGTCCATGGGAGTCTTTCATGTTCCCACATAGAGGCGTATAACACCCTGGGATTATTCGGGTCCATGCTCAGGGAGGAGGCCCCTGTGGTGGGGTTTACATAAAGCACCTTCTCCCAGGTCTGACCCCCGTCCGCGGTCCGGTAAATACCGCGGTCTTCGGTAGGGCCGTACTGGGCCCCCTGCACGGCGACATAGAAGAGGTTTTCATCCGATGGATGGATAAAGACATCCGAGATATGCCGGCTATTTTCCAGGCCCAGATGTTCCCAGGTCTTTCCGGCATCCCGTGAAAGATACACCCCATCCCCCATGGAGGTCATCACTCCCCGGGCGGCGTGTTCTCCCATCCCGACCAGGACCAGATTGGGATTGCTAGCCGATACGGCAATGGCACCCACGGTTCCCGTTCTGAAGAATCCGTCGGAGACATTCTTCCAGGTAATCCCGTCATCCGTAGTCTTCCAGACACCGCCTCCGGTACTGCCCATATAATAGGTCCCAGGCTGGCTGACCACCCCACAGGCGGCAACGGACCGGCCGCCGCGGAACGGACCAATATTTCGCCATTTAACCCCATGGAAGAGGGTGTCACTGAGCAACGGTGGATTTTCGTTCTTCTTTCTGCGTTGGGCATTCCCCGGTAATAGCAGGCTTAGCGCCATCAGGAGGAGGACGTAATTCTTCATATTCTTAGGTTTGGATTAGTCGTCTATTGAGGCAAAAACCATTTGCCTGAATTTCCAGGCTGT
>CBFCWO010000078.1:0-12247 GCA_965601625.1 uncultured Flavobacteriaceae bacterium
TGTCCCTTGCTTATGGACCTCAGGGCAGATCCCTATGAAAGAGCATCCCATGATTCTGAAGACTATTCCCGTTGGATGGCCCAACGCATGTTTGCCATGGTTCCGGCTCAGGCCATGATTCAGGAATTCTTGATGACATTTAAGGACTATCCGCAGCGACAGCCTGTAGGAAGCTTTACGCTGGACCAGGTGCTGGAACAAATAGAGTCCAGCCAGAAGAATTAGGAGAGAAACGTTACAAATCGAATTTGATAGAAAAACATCCCCGGGCACCTGGGGATGTTTTGTTAAGGAGGTGTTACGCACCTAAAAGTTCCCAGTATTTTACAACCAGCCTTTTCTTCTGAAATAGAATATCATTGCCAGGGCAACCAGGATCATTACCCCCCAAAGGATAAAATAGGCGTTCTGGTAGGAGAGCTCCGGAATGAATTCGAAATTCATACCGTAGATGCCAGCAATAAACGTCAGCGGGACAAAGATGACGCTGAAGACCGTAAGGATACGGAACATTTCATTCAGGCGGCTGGCGACATTGGTGTGGTAGATATTCATCTGGTCGTTTAGGATTATCCTGTAATTTTCGCTGGAATCCGAGGCAATCCAAACCAATTCCGACACGTTGTTTATCAGCCGTTCTGAACGCTGGGGATAAATGAACTCATTCTCGGATTTACAGAGTTGCAGAATGGCATCCCGGGCAGGACGGACAACTTTAAGGATATAATTGATCTCCAGCTTGTAATCACCGATCTTTTCGAGAACGGCTTCAGAAGGCCGGTCGAGGATGGCCTCTTCCAGTGCCTCGATCTTTTCCCCTATCTGTTCGATGAGGTAGCGGTAGTCATTCAATACAGCGCGCAAAAGGCTAAACATCAAATAGTCCGCATGATTGGTTCGTATCCGGTTGTTCTCCTGATGCATTCGCTGCCTTACCGGATCGAACGGATCCTGGTCGTTCTCCTGGAAGGTTAGCAATACCTGCCCGTGCAATACAAACAGGATATGCTCGGCTTCCACCTCGTATGGGACCTCGCGGATTTTGAGCATTTTCAGAGCAATTGCGAGATACTCCCCAAAGTCTTCAAAAGAGGCCCGGGTACCCGTATTGGTGATCTTGTCGATCACCGCCGGGTGGAAATCGAAGCTTTCAGCGATCGCTGTGATCAATGCGGTATCGTGAACCCCGCAAATGTCGATCCATACCGGGGTAGGCGAGTCCCTAAAGGTGCGCAGGGATTCCCTTGAGACATTTTCATGGACTTCAATTCGGTCCTCTGAATAAGAGGTGACGCGGATTAAGGGATATTCCAGCCTTTGGGTTCCCACAAAACCTAATTTCCCCAGGGCAGGCAATTCCCTGCTTCCGGTTTTTTTAAGAAATCGCGCCATATTCTCCGCCTGCCTTTAGGATTATTTAGACTGTGAATTGATCTTGCCCAGGTATTCCCTCATATGCTCCAGGGTCCCTGCAAGCTTCCCAATCTGTTCCTGGGCTTCTTCCCAGTCCTGTTGTTCAATGGCCTCCCGCACCCCGGGCAGCGTCTTTACGCCATAACCGGTGTAGAACCCCGGGGCATAGATCTGATGCCGGTACCAGGAACGCCTCGGGAGGCCATCCACCGAGGTAAGCTGTTGTTCGGCATACATCAGCAGGTTGTTCAGTGCCTCTTGCTTTTTCACTGGCAGGCTTGTTAAATCTTGTTTGGAGAGGGCCTCCACCTCCTCCCGCAATTTTGAAAGCGCGTTTTGCAAAGGAGAAAAATCCAGATAGGGGACTGCGGGCTTCTCGGTGGGGGATGCAAGTTTCTTTTTGGGATCAGCAGCCAGGCTGTAGGCGTTTTGGGCCACCAGCTTATTGTGTTTTTCAGCTTTATCCCGCATGGATTCCGCCGTTTTCATCACTTCTTCCAGGTAGGTGGCCATGGTCTGCTGCCAGGGTTTGAAATCCAAAGGCAGTATATCCGCATTGGCCAGGCGGAGGCTGATCCTGCCTGCCGTTTTGGCAAGGGTGATCCCATAGCTGAAGTCCGGGTCCTTAAATCGCTTGTAATGTGTGTAGGTATCGTAAATGGTATGGTATTCACCTCCGGCATTCTCTCCCCCGAAGCCGAGGTTCAGGGATGCGATCCCGGCATGCTGTATAAAAGGCGTGTAGTCCGAACCGGAACCCAGGGCGTACAGCTCAAAGCGATCATTGCCCCCGTTCACCAAATCGACGGCTGCCCGGCGCTCCTTTATGGAGACCCCCGTTTGCGGGTCCGGCACAGCGGCTGCCACCTCGGAAACCATGGTTTGCAGGGAATGGGAACCCCCGGCCCCCAGGAAACCCCTTCCGTTCCCATCCGTATTGATGTAGGCCACGGCTTTCTGCTGCAATTCCTGTAGGTGGTCCTCTACCCATTCGGTGGAACCGATCAGCCCCGGTTCTTCAGCATCCCAGCCGCAATAGACCAGGGTACGCTTCGGCCGCTGCCCATTTTTGGCGAGTATACCTACGGCCCGTGCTTCCTCCATCAGGGCGACCATGCCGCTCACCGGGTCGGCAGCGCCATGGACCCAGGCATCGTGGTGGTTGCCGCGCAGTATCCACTGGTCTGGGTATTCTGAACCTTTTAGCACTGCGATTACGTTATGGGCAGGCTGAAGCTTCCATTCAAATTCCAGCTTTAACCGGACTTTGGCGGGCCCCGGCCCGATATGGTACGTCAGGGGGAGGGCGCCCTTCCAGGAGTTTGGAGCCACAGGCCCTTCCAGGGCTTTTAACAGGGGTTCTGCGTCGGCATAGGAGATGGGCAGCACGGGGATCCGGGTGATGGTGGGAGCATCCTCCCGCTTCAGGCGCTTGGCGTCCTTGGTGGCCCCATACCCCGGTGTGAGCACGTCCCCGGGATAAAGCGGCATGTCCATTACCGAACCCCTTTGGACGCCGGTGGCATTCTTAAAGGCCCCCTTTGGGTAGACATCCCCCCGGTAGAACCCGTCGTCCTTTGGATCGGAATAGATAATGCAGCCAATGGCCCCTTTTTCTGCGGCGAGTTTAGGCTTAATCCCCCTCCAGGATCCGTAGTATTTGGCAATGACGATCTTTCCCTTTACATCGATGCCGAGCTTTTCGAGCTCCTCGTAATCCATGGGTACACCATAGTTCACATATACGAGTTCTGCCTCTACATCCCCGTCCCTGGAGAAGGCATTATAGGAGGGCAAGAGGGCCACGCCCTGCTGGGTGTAGGGATCCCCTTCTACAGGTACGGCCGTGAGGGCAGCTTTAAAGGGTTCGGGCTCCGTGAGTTCCAGCAGCCGTACCTTGGGGTAGGGGAAAAGCACCTGGTAGGTCTCGATCCGGGCATCGTATCCCCAGGATTCAAACTGATCCCGCATCCACCGGGCTACTTCGGCTCCTGCCTCCGTACCCACCCAATGGGGGCGGGCGGCCATTTTTTCCATCCATGTATCGAGGTTCTTAGCGGATAGCTGGGCGTCAAACCGGGATTCGAGCTCGAGTTGTGCTTTGGCAGCTTCCGGGCTAAAACCGGTAATTTCCTGGGCCTGAAGGCCGATCGTACCTAGTACGAAAAAGCTGAGAAGGGCTAGTGATTTCATAAGGGTTGGTTTCATTGAGTATTTGGCCCATGCATGGGCAGATCTGTAGTTTGATTTATTCCGATAGTTTTTTGTCGAGTTGGAGGAGGGTGGCCATCAATACGTTGGCCCCATTGGTGATGTCCTGCGGGCTGCTGTACTCATCCGGGGAATGGCTGATGCCATTTTTGCTGGGGATAAAGATCATCCCGGCCGGGCAAATCAGCGCCATGTCCTGGGCATCGTGGCCGGCCCCGCTCTGCATCTGGCGGTGGGTGAGCCCCAGTCCGGCTGCGGCCTGCCGGATCTCCGCCTGAATCCATGGTGCAGTCAGGGCGGGTTTCCCCGTGGTGTCCAGTTGCGTAAATTCGAAGGTGGTCCCTGAATCGGCCGCAATGGCCCTGGCCCGTTTTTCGATCCGGTCGTAGAGGGTGTCGATGATATCATCGGAAAGATCACGGATCTCAAGGCTCAGGAGCACTTCTCCGGGGATCACATTGGGGGCTCCCGGATTCGCTCTGATACGCCCTACCGTGGCAACCTGCTTGCCATCCATCCCGAGGGCTTCCTCATTCACCGCCTGTATAAACCGGGCAGCTGCCAGCAGGGCGTCCTTTCGCATGTTCATGGGCGTAGTACCCCCATGGTTGGCCATCCCCTTAACCGCGACGTCCCACCATCTCAGGCCGACAATTCCTTCCACCACGCCAATATCCAAATTCTCGCGGTCCAGGATGCCTCCCTGTTCTATATGCAGTTCAAGGAAGGCGGCCAGGCTGCCTTTTGGCCTTGCAATTTCGGCTATTCGCGTGGTATCCCCCCCTAAGCGCTCTATGCCCTGACCCATGGAGTACCCGGTACTGTTTACCACGCCCAGGGCTTCCGGCTTCAAGGTGCCGGCCAGGGCCCGGCTGCCCATCACCCCCCCTTCTTCATTGGAGAATATCATAAGCTCCAGGGGGTGGTTGGTCTGCAACCCTTTTTCCTGAAGGACCTGCGCCACCTCTACCGCAGCCATGGACCCCACGCATCCGTCGTAATTCCCGCCGTGCGGGACCATGTCGATATGGGAACCAAACCCAATAGGCTTGAGATCTGGGTTGTTCCCGGGACGCCTGCCAATGATATTCCCGGCAGCGTCAACGGTGGTTTCCAACCCCGCCTTTTCCATGAGCCCGATAACATAGGCCCGACCTTCCAGATCACCGTCACTAAAGGCAACCCGGTTAGGCTGTCCGTTCTCGTCCTTTCCGTAAGAGGCCAGGGTTTCGAGGCTCTGATTGAGCCTTTCTCCATTGACTTCCGGGGCGTTTTGAGCTGCAATGCTCACGGGTAAAAACAAGAGTAGGAGGTAAGGGAGTCTTTTCATGTAACGGGGATTTTTAGGAGTTTTTGAAAAAGGCGGAGCCAGGCTTCGATCTGACTGAAGAGGGTGAAATTTTCCACCACCCGCGTCTGTGCGTTAAAGGCCCATTTATCCAGTTCTTTCGGATGGTTCAACATGTATTCCAGGGTTCGGGCGAGTTCGGGAATATCGGCGGGGTCCGGGTTGATCTTGCCGGTTTTTTCGTCTTCCACCTGGAACCTGAGCCCGGCAGCCCCGGAGACCAGCACAGGGGTTTGTTTCCACATGGCCTCGGTAGCCGTGAGCCCGAAACCTTCCTGTATGGAATTCTGTACCACAATACGAGAACACCGCTGCAGCGCGTTGACGATCAGCGCATTTTCCTTGGGATTGTCCAGGGGCAGAAGAAAGAGTCCGATATCCTGCTGCATCTGAGGGGAAAGCCCTTTATAATATGTGATTAATTCATCAAGCACCTCTTTCCCTTCGGGATCATCTGCAACGAATTGCGGGTCCGGGCCTCCCAGAACGAGGCGTGACAGGGCAATGCGTTTATAGGCAATGCTCCCGGGTTCATTTTCCGCTTCGTTCTTGTTTTTCATGTGAACAAAGGCCTCCATGAGTTCCCGAAAACCCTTCAGGCGATCCCAGCGGGAGATCTCCGTAACCACAGGTCGGTAGATCAGGTCAAAGGCGTGCTCCTGGTTTACTGAACCAAAACTTCCATCCGGCATCACCCTTCGCACCTGAAAGCTGTAATCCTCGTAAAGCTGAGGTCCGCGGGGTTCCAGGATTCCTGCCTGCACCATGATGCTGACGCTTTTGTGCATTTGAAGCGTTCGGTTCTTATGGCTGAGGGGGTCGATTGAAGGGGGAATCAGGCTGGTGTTTTCCTTCAGCTCAGGGAGAACATATTCCTCCAGGCTGAAGACAAACCGGTCATAATCCTTGAAATAATGCCGGAGGTAGTTCCATACCCCCCGGGTGACTTCATTGGATTCTTCCAGGCCGATATGGCAGCGCCAGATGGTATGTACCTTCCGGTGCTCCTTTAACATGCCGGCCAGGGGCATGGGCTGGGGATCGTGGATGACCACAATATCCCCGTCCTGAATACACTCCAGGGCCCCGGGCAGATTCCTTCGGTTTACGGCTTCGTGCACCCCCCGGTCTTCTTCTGAAAAATCCCCGGAACCACTGCCGTGTATAGCATTATGGATGCGTTTGGTGTGGTTGAAGAAAGCCGAATCCGTTGTTTCGATCACGAGCCATTCAATTTGCACGCCCTGGGACCTCAGGATGCGCAGCTGGCTGGGGAGCATTTCAGCCACCCCCCCACCGATGGCGGTGGAGTTGACCATCCAGATGGTACGGCCCTGAAGGGCGTCCGCATAGTCCGGAGCATTGTTCAAAAATTCTTCTACAGTGGATTTTAGGCTGCTATAAGCTTGATAATCTGTGATCTTGGGCCCTGACTTAATTTGTATTCGTTGCATGTATATCCGGATAGAGCCAATAAGGTACGAAGATTAAGTCGAATAGGGAATCGGAGGTCTTTGACAATGGAAGTCGCCTCGCCTGCCTTTCTGAAAGGAATAAAACCCTTTATTTGGCAGCCTGATCGGGTATTGTACCTTTGGCATTCCAATTGCGGGAACCGATGGAAGGAATATATCTGGCTGCGGATATCCTGGGCACCATAGCCTTTGCCATTTCAGGGGTACTGGTGGCCATGGAGAAACGCCTGGACCTCTTTGGGGTGGGGATCATCGCCCTGGTTACGGCCATTGGAGGGGGAACCCTTCGCGATATGTTGATCGGCAATACACCGGTGACCTGGACGACTACCCCCTTATATATGTATGTCATCCTGGCCTCGCTGCTGTTTGCGATTGTATTCCAAAGTCGGCTTAAGTACCTCCGCACTTCCCTCTTTCTCTTCGATACCATTGGGATTGGCCTGTACACCATGGTCGGGATAGAAAAAGGGATGGAGGCCGGGCTGGAACCGCTTATCTGCGTCACTCTGGGGACCATCACGGCGAGCTTTGGAGGGGTTCTGCGGGATATTCTCTGCAACGAGATCCCGGTGATCTTCCGCAGGGAAATCTATGCCACGGCCTGCATCCTGGGGGGCGTGGGTTATTTTTTGCTGTTGGAGACCCCCCTGCCCGAAGCCTACGCCTATCTGGCGGGAGTAACCCTCGTGATCGGTACGCGGCTGCTTGCTGTGCGCTTTGGGATCGCCTTGCCGGATATCCACAGCAGTCGGAAAGACTGACGCGCTTTTACTCCAGGACTTCCGCCTTTTCGATATAAATGTTCCGCATGGGCCAGTCTCCGTCATCCACAGGGACCTGATTGATGCGGTCCACCACATCCATGCCTTCGATCACCTTTCCAAAGGCCGTATAATCCCCGTCCAGGTGATAGGAACCGGGATCGGTCACCACAATGAAGAATTCGTAAGGGGACGCCAGCATATGCGGATTGTTGATTTCGCTGGAGGGCATCGAGATGGTTCCCCTGTGGTGCTTATAGCCTTTCCGGGTATCCGGGGGCAATAAATAGCGACCGATTTCCTTTCGCTTGCGGGCGGTCTCCATATTGTCGGCATTTCCTCCCTGAATAATAAAGTCCTTGACCACGCGGTGGAACATGGTGCTATCAAAATACCCCTTTCGCGTCAGGTATATGAAATTCGCTTTGTGGTAGGGCACGTTGTCATAGAGCTGCACGATGAAGCTTCCCATGCTGGTGGTGAGCCGCACCTTATTCACCCTGAGGTCTTTCTGGTAGTCGAAGAAGAAATCAATGGCATTTTCCTCCGTGAGCACAAAAGGTTCCGCTTCCTGCTCAGGGACCGTCTCCCCTGCATCCGGGGATTGCTGAAGGGTATCCGCCTGGGCAGGGACCTCGGGCTGTTTGGCCGGTTTTTTGTTTCTTTGTTGCCCGCAGGAAACAAGCAGGACTAGAATTGTCAGCAGGTACCAAAAGGACTTCTTAAACACCATGGAGTTTACCGATTTATCCGATAGGGTCCCAAAAATAAAAAAACTTCCGCTTCCGGGGGAGGCTGCCCATTTTGAGATGGCACCGGAACTTCGGATTGCCGAATTAAAAGCCCTGTCCAGACGCCCGGCTTCCTATAAAAAGGCAGGGGTGATGGCCCTGCTTTATCCGGGGCCCGATCGGTTGGCCCGGATGCTGTTCATCCTTCGAAACGCTTATCCCGGGGTGCACGCCTCCCAGATCGCATTTCCGGGAGGCCAGGAGGAATCCCAGGATACGGACCTGTTGCATACGGCGCTTCGGGAAACTGAAGAGGAAGTCGGGATCCCGGCAGCCAGCATTCAGCCCGTTAAAGCCCTGAGCAAGGTCTATATCCCGCCCAGCAATTTTGAGGTCAGCCCATTTATCGGGATTTGCTCATATACCCCCGAATTCCGCAAACAGGACTCCGAGGTAGCTGCGCTGATCGAAGTCCCTTTGGCTGAGGTGCTCGACGACGACCGTATCACGAGCCGGCGGCTGACTACTTCCTATGCCCGGGATATCGAAGTGCCGGCCTTTCTGTTCGAAGGGCATATCGTCTGGGGTGCCACAGCCATGATGCTGAACGAGATCAAATCCCTGTTGAGGAACATCGTCTGAACCTAATTTCGTATTTTCGCTTTTATGGGCCTTTTTACAAAAAACCCCTTTGGACATTACCTTTTCCTGAAGCTTTGGTTGACCCGGTTTATGGGGCTTTTAACACATCAGCGGTATAAGGGATTCAACAAGCTGCAGATCGAAGGGTCAGAGATCATCCCGAATTTACCGGAGACCAATGTGCTCTTTGTCAGCAACCATCAGACCTATTTTGCCGATGTGGTTGCCATGCTCCATGTTTTTAATGCGAGCCTCTCCGGGCGGGAAGACAGCATCAAGAATATCGGATACCTCTGGCGTCCCAAACTGAACATCTATTATGTGGCCGCCAAGGAAACCATGAACAAGAGTTTGTTGACCAAGATCCTGGCCTATGCAGGTTCGATCAGTATCGAAAGAACCTGGCGGGCAGGTGGCCAGAACGTCAAGCGGCACGTAAAATTCAGTGATATCAGCAACATTGGGAAGGCCCTTGAGGATGGATGGGTGATCACTTTTCCCCAGGGAACCACCACCCCCTGGAAACCGCTTCGAAAGGGGACGGCCCATATCATAAAGACGTATAAGCCTGTGGTCGTGCCCGTGGTTATCGATGGGTTTCGCCGATCGTTCGACAAAAAAGGGTTGTTTATCAAGAAAAAAGGGATCTTACAGCACCTTGTGATCAAGGAGCCCCTGGAGATCGATTACGAAGGAGATTCCGTGGCGGAGATCATCGAAAAACTTGAATATGCCATCGAACAGCATCCCTCTTTCCTCAAGGTGATCCCTGAAGAAGAGCTCAGGGCCTACGAGGAATCCCACAAAGAGCGGCACTGGAGGAAAAGGGATTAGGCCTCAATCCGCTTTAGTTCCTTATAGTTATGCATCAGCTTGCGCGTGAGCAAGCCGTACAGCAGGAAGTAAATACCTCCCATCAGGGCCGTAAAGACAATACCTGCTCCGGCCATGACCCCGATCATCATCCATTTCAGCTGGGCAGGATCCACCTCCTTGCTTTGAGCGTCTAAATTCAGGGTAGTCACCAGGTTTTCATCCAGGGCCATCCCCACGATGAAAACAAGAAAGACGGTGAGGATCATCACAAGGCAGAAGATCACATAATGCTTCACGGTACGGCGGGTGCGGAAAATTCGTTTGATCAGTTGCTGGGCATTATCCAGGACTGAGATTTCCCGATACCGGCGGTAGAATTGAAAGATAAAGAAAAAAGCCACTGCGTATTGCACTGCGGTCAGGGCGATGAGCCAGGAATTGATCCCCAGTTTTGTGGCAAAATCATAGCTCAGCCCCTCTCTGAAGGAGGGGAGCAGGTACAGTAAATGGGGCAGGAGGAATTCTATGATGCTGATATAGAAGATCCACCGTACCAGAGAAGAGGATTTTTTCCAGATCATCTGATAGATCTGTTCATAGGATAGCCTGGGAAGGTTAACCTCCCGTTTCTGCCAGTCTTTTTTCAATAATTCCAGTTCATCCATCATGGCCTAGGGATTGAGTATGGTTCGCAGTTTGGTTTTTATCCGGTTCATTTTAACCCGGGCATTGACTTCCGTAATCCCGAGTGTTTCGGCTATTTCGGCGTAATTCTTGTTCTCCAGATACAGGAATACCAGCGCCTTGTCAATATCACCCAGCTGCTTGACAGCGCTATACATCAATTTCAGCTGCTGTTCCTGGGTCGGGTCGTACTCTTCAGCACTGATCTTATAGATCACCGAATCGTAATCCTGTGTTGACAGCCTCCTCTTGGACTTCCGGTACAGGGTGATCGCCGTATTCAGTGCCACCCGATACATCCAGGTACTGAATTTGGAATCCCCCCGGAATTTGGGATACGCCTTCCAGAGCTGGATGGTGATCTCCTGAAACAGGTCATTATGTGCGTCCCTGTTGTTTGTATACAGGCTGCACACTTTATGAACAATGTTCTGGTTGCGCTCCAGTTCAGTGACAAATTGGTGCTCGAGCTCCTTATTCACGGATAGGTTAGTAGTTCTTAACGAATTAGTAGTCCCTTAGGTGGATTCGTTACATCCGCAGCTTCAATAAAAGCGCGAATGATGCTTTCATCCGAAGGATTTGTAGAAAATCTGGTCGAAGAGCCTCTAGTCCCGATAGTTCAGGGCTGGCGGACGATCACCCAGCAGGGGAAAATAGTCAAAGTCCGTTCCACGGCGTTCCAGGAATTCAGCTTTGGCTGCAGCGATGGTTTCCGGATCAGAATACAGGTCAATGGCGGTGGCTGCAAGCGTTTTGGCCGCAACCATCATTCCCTTTAAACCAATAGAGGTGCCTCCAGCTGCCACAGCCTGCCAGCTGTGGGCGGGGGTTCCCGGGACCCAGGTGGCAATCCGGATGCCAGCTGTTGGGACCGTAAAACTCACATCGCCTACGTCCGTAGATCCGTAGGCCCGGCCAACAGTTTTAAAGGGCTGAACCGACGCAGCGATCTCCTCCTGAAGGGCTTCCTGACCAAGGGAATTGGATATTTTTTGAGCAAAGGACCTTTCCTCGGCGGTATAGGACACGCCTCCCACGGCATTCAGGTTTTTGTCCACGATCCGCTGTAGCGGAATGTTGGGAAGAAGCTCGTAGGTCCCTCCCACCATTTCGTAGTCCATTGTGGTCCCTGTACCCATGGCAGCCCCTTCGGCGGCCTTTACGATCCGGTCAAAGATATCGACGACCACCTCCCGGGTATTGTGGCGGGCATAGTAGTAGACCTCTGCATAGTCCGGGACCACATTGGGGGCTTTACCCCCATCGGTGATCACGTAATGGATGCGGGCCCGTTCCGGGATATGCTCACGCATCATATTGACCATGGCATTCATGGCCTCTACCCCGTCCAGGGCAGACCGCCCTTTGTCCGGAGCCCCGGCTGCATGGGCTGAAACCCCGTAAAATCGGAATTTTGCGGATTTGTTGGCCAGGGAGGCGCTGGCGCTGGCATCATTTCGGTCCCCCGGATGCCAGTGCAGGGCCACATCCAGATCGTCAA
The DNA here is from genome assembly GCA_965601625.1 of uncultured Flavobacteriaceae bacterium. Taxonomy (GTDB): domain Bacteria; phylum Bacteroidota; class Bacteroidia; order Flavobacteriales; family Flavobacteriaceae; genus Robiginitalea. Next base: position 11,589 of record CBFCWO010000078.1, read on the forward strand.
AGAGTCCCGCACGTACCATATATACTTTACCGGATCCCCCTTCCTCTGCCGGACATCCGTAGAACCGAATGGTGCCCTGATGCCCGCCGGCCTTCAGCCAGTTCTTTGCCGCAATGGCGGCGGCTGCGGAAGCGGTGCCAAAAAGATGGTGCCCGCAGGCATGGCCACCGGCACCACCGGCAGATTCCTTCTGCGGGAGGGCTTTCTGGGAGAGTCCGGGAAGGGCGTCAAATTCCCCCAGGATACCGATGACAGGGGATCCACTTCCGTATTCCGCAACAAAAGCGGTGGGGATACCTGCCACCCCTTTTTCAATGCGGAAGCCCTCCGAAGCCAGGGTCTCCTGCAGCAGGGCGGAACTCTGCACTTCTTTGTAGCCCAATTCGGCCCACTCCCAGATCTGAAGTGCAATTTCCTCGTATTGCCCACTTTTGGAATCCAGGGTTTTAAGGGCGTCTTCCTGGGCTTGCAAGCCCCATATTGAGACGAAAACAAGAAGGTAGGATAGATATTTCATCCGATTGAATTTTTGTGATCCCTAAAGATACAATAACCGGCGTATCTATCAAGTTGACCGTATGAACCGTGAAAATGCATATGCCTTTAAATGGGAGCAGCCTACTCAGTCTTCGCTTCGCGGGTGGTAGGTATTGACGATT
>CBFCWO010000079.1:0-11985 GCA_965601625.1 uncultured Flavobacteriaceae bacterium
CCTTCGGTCAATCTGACCACCGAAACACAAACCTATACCCTGCAGCTTTCAGCAGTGGATTTCGGGAGTGCCAACAGTCGTGTGCTCTTTGATATGGGAGCCGAAGTGGGTGTAGTGGTCATCGATAATGTTTCCCTTGTAGTAGGGGGAGATGGCAGTGATAGTGGTTTAGGCGGGGGTACTGGATGCACTGGCACCCCGGTGGCGGCAACCACGTTGCCCCTGGATTTCGAAGGCTGTGAAACCTTTTTGCCGGAATTGAATTTCGGGTCAGGGCTGACTTCGGGACTTGCGGCCAACCCATCTAAAACCGGTATCAATACCTCGGATTTTGTCCTGCAGGTGGATAAGCCCACAGGTTCTGATTTCTTTGCCGGCATCCAAAATGTCTTTCCCGCCAATTTTGATCTGACCACCACGGATACCTTTAAGATCAAGATCTATTCAACCAAGGCGAATGTTGTTTTCAGGTTTGAATTGCTGGCAAACCCGAATGACGGCAGCATAGGCAATCCAGCCCCGGTCTTTGTAACCGTTCCAAATGCGAATGAATGGACTGAGGTTGAGGTTCTTTTTACCGGTTTGCCCGCTGGCCCGACCGCCTACAGCCAGCTGGTTATAAAACCGGATAATGACCAGGCGGATAGTCCTATCACCAATGGGGGAACCTATTATTTGGATGATTTGATCCTGGAGTAGAGGACAGTGATTCTTGTTCATTGAAAAGGCTGGTGTGATTTTTTTCACACCGGCCTTTGTGTTTGAACCTATGGGGCGGATCCTACCTCCGGTTCCATGGTTGGGGATCGTGGGGCATGGCTACAGGCTGATCCGGAGTGGACTAAAGAACCTTAGCACCCGTTTTGAATTGGGCAGGTTGAAGTGTTAAAAATCCATACTTATTTAGATTTATTCCAAATATCTTTTGGAAGACAGAATCGGGTTCTATATTTTCGCTTTATAATTTTTAACCAATCTAAATAAACCAAATGAGGATAAATGCATTTGCGGCGTTAGCCATTTGTGCAGCCCTTTTTACGGGATGCTCCGATGATGACAATGGAGATGATATTTTTGATCCCGAGATCGATGCTCCGGAAACCTATGTGTTCGAAAGGGAAGGGGCGAGCTCAGTGAATTTCAGCGGGCAAACCACCCGCATCCTGATGGCCGAGGAGATCATCGCAAAGATGATGGATGAGACCACAACGGCCCAGGTGCTCAAAGACATGTTTGCCCATCAGGAGGGCAATGCGGATTTCTCCGATCCACAACTCAATGCGTCGGACAAGAATGTTCGGGGTAAAACGGCGGCCTCCTTTGATTACTTCTCCACAAACGCGACGGACCAGGCGCTGATCCGGGCCGATTTTGAATCCTGGATCGATATACAGGTCACAGAGGTATTCCCCAACTGGAATACGGCTGCCACTCCAGGGGTGGCCGGGCAGATTGCCGATGGTTCTTCCACCCGCTATATAGATGGGCGGGGCCTGGAGATGAACCAGCTTTTCAACAAATCCCTTATCGGAGCCCTGATGGTGGACCAGATCCTGAACAACTATATCAGTGCCAACTTTATCGATGCGGGGACCCAGCGGGAGGACAATGACAATGAAGTCCTTGAGGAAGGAAAGAACTACACGGCCATGGAACACGACTGGGATGAAGCCTATGGCTATGCCTTTGGTACTGCCCAGGACCTGTCGGATCCGAGGCCAACGATCGGGCAGGACGACAGTTTTCTGAACAAATATATCGGCAGGGTAGAGGGTGACCCTGATTTTGAGGGGATCACCGATGACATCTTCCAGGCCCTGAAGCTCGGCCGGGCCGCTATTGTTGCCGGGGATTATGAGGTTCGGGACCAGCAGGCGGAGATCCTCCGTGAACTGATCTCTGAGATCATTGGCATCCGGGCCGTGTATTACCTGCAGCAGGCTAAGCTGTCGCTACAGCAGCCTACTCCTGATTTTGGCGCTGCCTTTCATGACCTCTCCGAGGGATATGGGTTTATTTACAGCCTGCAGTTCACCAGGAAGCCGGATACGGATGCCCCGTATTTCACCAAGAGTGAAGCGGATGCCTTTATAGAAGACCTGTTGGATGACGGGCCCAACGGCCTTTGGGACGTGGCGCCCGCCACCCTGGACACCCTCTCTGAGGCCATCGCGGACCGATTTGACTTTACCGTGGAAGCGGCCGGAAGCTAGTTGGATTCCAGGCAATCGGAAAAATTGGGTCTGTAGTGCCAGGTGCCTTGAACTACGATGATAATTTATGAGTTACACCAAATACCCTAAAGAATGAAACGTATATTCCCCTTTATTTTGCTGGTAACCAGTGTATTTATTTGGGCATGCAGCTCTGATGGTACTGAGGATCCCAACCCACCCGGCACGGATGGTGGCGTCAGTGGAGGTACCGGCGGAGGCGGGGGAAGCTCCGTGGACTTTGACCGGGCGGTAATGCTGGCCAACTGGGCAGACAATATCATCCTGCCGTCCTATGAGGCGTTCCTTGGAAGTGTTTCCGTATTGAAGTCGGATTTTGAGGCATTCCAAAACAACCCGGATGCCACAACCCTGGAGAACCTTCGTGCTTCATGGCTGGATAGTTACAAAGGCTGGCAATGGATTTCCATGTTCGAAATCGGCCCGGCAGAGCAGGACGGCCTTCGCCTGAATATAAATACCTACCCGACGGACGTGGCCCTGGTGGAGCAGTACGTGGCTTCGGGCAGCTATGACTTTACCCTACCCTCCAACCGGGATACCAAAGGCTTTCCGGCCCTGGATTACCTGCTGAACGGGGTTGGGGAAGATGAGCAGGCGATTCTGGAAGTTTATACCAGTACCTCTTCGGGCCCGAAGTATCTGCAGTATTTTGAAGATGTGCTCACCGACATCCAATCCAGGGTGCAGGCGGTGGCCGATGCCTGGGCGGGAGGCTACCGAAATACCTTTGTGCAGAATGACGGCGCTTCTGCCACGGCCTCCGTGGACCGGTTTGTGAACGACTATATATTCTATTACGAAAAATTCCTGCGGGCCGGCAAGATGGGGATCCCCCTGGGGGTCTTCACGGGTACACCCGCACCAAATACGCTTGAGGCGTATTACCAAACAGGGGTCGGCAATGCACTTTTCCTGGAAGGTCTGAATGCCGTACAGGACTTTTTTAACGGGACCCACTTCGGCTCCTCTCAGCAAGGCGAAAGCCTGGCCTCCTATTTGCAGGAACTCAATACGGTCAAGGACGGCGCCGCCCTGGATGAGCTGATCAACGCCCAATTCGATATGGCCCGGAACATGGTGGAAGCCCTGGAGGCCTTCAAAATGGAAATTGAGGAAAACAGCCCACCCACCGAGATGCTGCTGGCCTATGACGAGGTGCAGCGGGCTGTACCCCTGATGAAGGTGGATATGGTTTCCGCCATGAGCATCGCCATTGATTTTGTAGATGCCGACGGCGATTAGATGTATAAGGCCTTGCAGACATACCTGAATCGAACGACAGAGACCGCCCCTTTGGCGGTCTTTCGCATCTTTTTTGGTCTGATGATGCTACTGAGCATCATCCGTTTCTGGGCCTATGGCTGGATTGAAAAGCTCTATCTGGAGCCTGCCTTCCATTTTTCCTATTTCGGGTTTGAGTGGGTCCGGCCCCTGGGGGTTTGGACCTATTTCCTATTTGTGATTTGCGGTGTTTCCGCCTTTTGCGTGGCGCTGGGATACAAATACCGACTGAGCATGCTGGTCTTCTTCCTGTCCTTCACCTATATAGAGCTGATGGACAAGACCACCTACCTGAACCACTACTACTTTATCAGCATCCTCTCCTTTCTGATGCTCTTCCTGCCCGCCGGGGCCTACTATTCCGTGGATGCCTTGAAGGACACCTCAAAAAGATACCAGTACGTCCCCAGGTGGACGGTTGATAGCCTTAAGCTCCTGCTCGGCATCGTATATGTATATGCCGGACTGGCCAAACTGAATTCCGACTGGCTTTTGCACGCCATGCCGCTCAAGATTTGGCTGCCCTCCAAATTTGACATCCCGCTTTTGGGCCAGTTCATGGGGTATGAATGGGTACATTATGCCTTTAGCTGGGCAGGAGCCCTGTACGACCTTACGATCCCTTTTTTGTTGCTCTACAAGCCCACCCGCTGGTTTGCCTTTGCCCTGGTGGTGGTTTTTCACGCCCTAACCCGGATCTTATTCCCCATTGGCATGTTCCCTTATATCATGATCGTGGGAACCCTGATCTTTTTCGAACCTGCCGTTCACAAGAGGATCCTCGGGTTTTTCGACAGGCTCCTTCGGATCGATGCGGGGGTATTCGAGAGCGGAGCTATATTGAGGGATATGGGGTACGGCCGGCGTTTAAAACTCGGGATCATAGCCCTGTTTTTTGCCTTCCAGCTTCTTTTCCCATGGCGGTATGTCCTGTATCCGGGAGAGTTGTTCTGGACCGAAGAAGGCTACCGGTTTTCCTGGCGCGTCATGCTGATGGAGAAAGCGGGGTACGCCCAGTTCAAGATCGTGGAAGGTACCACGGGGCGCTGGTTTTATGTGGATAACACGGATTTCCTCACCCCCTTTCAGGAGAAGCAGATGAGCTTCCAGCCCGACTTTATCCTGGAGTACGCCCACTATCTCAAAGGGCATTTTGAAAGTCAGGGACACCAGGCTGTTGAGGTATATGTGGATTGTTCAGTGGCGTTGAATGGGCGGGTCAGCAAACCCTATATAGACCCGGAGGTGGATCTGGGAAAACAGCGGGAATCCTTCCGGCATAAAACATGGATATTACCCTTTGAGGATGAAATTAAAGGCCTTTAAAGTTATTTTGCTATTACTGAGCTGTCTGCCGGTATCCGCGCAGCTAACCCTTACCGGGCGGGTCACCGCCGAATCGGGAACCGGGATAGGGGGGGCTGAGGTCTATCTTAAAGGCCCGGGGCTAAGGACCGTTACCCAGGCCGATGGGCGGTTTGAAATAGCTGAGCTGAAACCCGGGCAATACACCCTTATCGTGTTTGCCTTTGAATATCAGGTATATGAGCAGGACCTCGACCTAAGCCAGGACCGAAACCTGGATGTCGTATTGCTGCCGCTGGGCATGGAGCTCTCTGAGGTGGTCCTCCTGGAGCGGCGGGAGGAACAGTTTGCCCTGCAGCGCCTGCAGAAGGTGGAAGGGACCGCCGTTTACGCCGGCAAGAAGAGCGAGGTCGTCCTGGTGGACAACCTTACCGCGAACCTGGCAGCCAATAACCCCAGGCAAATCTACAACCAGGTGGTGGGGCTGAATATCTTTGATTACGGGGATGGGGGATTGCAGCTGAATATCGGAGGACGTGGGCTTGACCCAAACCGCACGGCCAATTTCAACGTCCGTCAGAACGGCTATGACATCAGTGCCGACGCCCTTGGGTACCCAGAGAGTTATTACACCCCGCCTGCGGAGTCCCTGGAGCGGATTCAGGTCGTCCGGGGGGCAGCTTCCCTGCAGTACGGACCGCAGTTTGGCGGCCTGGTCAATTTCAATTTCAGGCAACCCAACCCGGAAAAGAAGGTGGAATGGGTTTCCCGCCAGACGCTGGGATCCTATGATTTCTTCAGCAGCTTCAACAGCTTGTCGGGAACGGTGGGCAAATTCAGCTACTACACCTATTTCAATTACAAGGAAGGAAGTGGTTTCCGGCCCAATTCAGACTTTTCCAGCCGCAATTTTTACGGGCAGTTCAATTACCGGCTTTCGGAAAGGACCCGCCTTACCTTTGAAAGTACGCTGCTGAACTATCTCGCCCAGCAGCCCGGGGGGCTGACCGATGCCCAGTTTTACGAGGATCCAACCTTCAGCAACCGGGCGCGGAACTGGTTCCAGGTAGACTGGAAGCTGTTTACCGTCCGCCTGGAACACCGTTTCTCGGATCGCACGGATTTCAGCTTTTACGTATCGACCCTGGATGCGGAACGCAATGCCCTGGGATTCCGCACCAACCGCGTCTCCCAGCCCGACGACCCGGAAGCCCCGCGGGAATTGCTCGTAGATCAGTTTAACAATATCGCTGCTGAAGCCCGGGTGCTGACCCGCTATGACATCAAGTCCACCGATGCGGTCCTGCTGTTGGGGATGAAATATTATCAAACCGACAACAGCCAACAGCAAGGCCCGGGGACGGCCGCGGCAGATCCGGATTTTACCTTTGCCACTGAAGAGTTCCCGAACTACGAGCGGCAGTCTCAATTTGAGTTCCCCAATTTGAATGTTGCCTTCTTCGGGGAGAACATTTTCAGCCTTTCTGACCGACTTACCCTCACCCCCGGTTTTCGGTTTGAATATATCCGTACCGAGAGTGAGGGGAGCTATCGGAATATCGTGCTGGACCTGGCCGGGAACCCTTTGCTGAATGAAGAAATTGAGGACAACCGGACCTTTGAGCGGAATTTTTTACTCCTGGGGATCGGCAGTACCTATAACCTCGGAGGCGGGGCAGAACTCTATGGCAATTTTTCCCAGAACTACCGTTCGGTGACCTTTAACGACATCCGGGTGGTCAATCCTTCTTTCCAGATCGACCCCAATATTACCGATGAGAATGGCTTTACGGCCGATATCGGGATCCGGGGCCGGCTTAGAGAGTTCCTCTCCTACGATGTGAGTGCCTTTGCATTGCTCTATGACGACCGGCTGGGGGAGGTCCTTAAGAATGAAACCCGGATCAATGCCAGCGGGGAGGAGGTGGAAACCGGGAGGGTGGTTCGTTTCCGGGGGAATATCGGAACGGCCTTTATCTATGGCCTGGAGAGTTTTGCGGACCTGGATATCGGGAAATGGGCCTTTCCTGATACCGAGAGGGCCCGACTGAATTACTTTCTAAATCTGGCCTGGACCAATTCAGAGTATACGGCTTCTGAGCAGAACAATGTAGTAGGGAACCAGGTTGAATTCATTCCCCGGATCAACCTGAAAACCGGAATCCGGTTTGGGTACGGCAACCTGTTGGGGAGCCTGCAGTATACCTACCTCTCTGAACAGTTCACGGATGCCACAAATGCCCCCCAGGACCCGAATGACAACCAGCGGGGGATCGAAGGCAGTATTCCCGCCTATGACATCATGGACCTTTCCCTGTCCTATACCCTCGGGAAATTCAGGCTGGAAGCAGGCATCAACAACCTGCTGGACAATTCGTATTTTACCCGGAGGGCGACGGGTTATCCCGGTCCGGGGATCATCCCGGCCGAACCCAGGACATTTTATACCACCCTGCAGTTTCGCCTTTAAACCAATATATTCCTCAGGAGCATTTTGAGAAGAAAAGGGGTTCTATTTAGCATAGACTTCAGCCTGTAATCCGGGCAATACTTCTCCGATGACATTGGTAAGAGTATTGTCCGAACTATCAAAAGTAAACTGGGTAATAGTTCCGGTCTCATCGGCCAGTCGTACGATATTGCCCTCAATATCCCAATTGCCTCCTGCGGTCCGGGTTTCATCTGCACAGAAAAACTTGAATAGGCCCCCGGTTATCGTTGTGATAATCACATCCACACCACTGTAGGACCAGGTATTGTCATCACGAAGGATGATCTGTGCAGAGACGCAGGGCAATTCCTCAACGATGTTTGTAGTAAAGCTTCCATCTCCATTGATATCCTGCTGTGGGGATATGGTGAGCTCACTGAGGTTCCAGGTGCCAACCACCAGGTCAAAATTTGGATTGGGTTCGCTGCCCCCGTCGTCGTCTGAACAGGAAAGGACGGTGAGGGACAGGAAAAGCAGGAGGAACTTTTTCATTTTCGATTCGGGGTTTACAAATCCTTATATTTCAGGCAATATAGGCATTTTGATCCTTGAGGACAAGCAGGGGATATGTAGCATAAATGACTTCCAAAGGCCGGTGTAACACCAGGAAGTCATTTTTATCCTTAGATATACAACCAATCAACTTTGCAAGTTATGAGCTATTACTTTTCGATCCGTCACATACGAATCGGGTTTGCCAGTGCCTTGATCTTCCTGGCCTTCATGAATACCTCCTGCCAGGGGGACACCCCACAGCCCCCTTCAGAAACACCACAAATGCCTCCGCCGAGCAGTTATTTTCCGAAAGAACGGCCCCAGGTACTGGTTCTGGGCACCTTCCATTTCGATTATCCCGGACTGGACGCCTTGAAGGCTGCCGAGGAGGATAAGATCGATGTTTTAAAGGAACCCAAGAAGTCCGAAGTCACAGAGCTGGTAGAATATATCAAGCGATTCAAACCCAATAAAATTGCTTTAGAGGCTCACCCGGAGTGGGAAGCGGGGCGCAAGCTCCGCGAATACCGGCAGGGGGCCCATCGGGACAAGCGGGATGAACGCTATCAGATCGGGATCCGCCTGGCCGATGAGCTGGCGATGGATACGATCTACTCCATTGATGCCGATCCCTTTTCAGAAGATTTGGAGAAAGTCGCCGACACCTCCTTTCTCAGGGCCCTGGGGGAGGATTATGATTTTCGCAGCGACGACCCCTATGATGCGATGATGGTCAAATGGTTCGAGGACGAGACCAAAATGGTCAGTAAAGTCCATCTGTTGGATTACCTGAAAAACATGAATAGTCGGGAATCCCATGAATATGGCTATGGGGCTTATTTGACCGGGGATTTCCAGTTGGGGCAGTACCGGGGCGCCGACATTCTTTCCATTTGGTGGTACAATCGCAATCTGCGGATTTTCCGAAACCTGCAACGGATGACTGAAGATCCTGAGGACCGGATCCTTGTGATCATGGGGAACGGTCATGCGGCTGTCCTCAGGCAACTCATCGAGATGTCCCCACAGTATCATTTTGTGGAATTGGACAGTTTGTAATGGCGTCCATCTAATGGATTGGATGCACTTTGCCAATTTTAGAGCTGAAATCAACAGGTTGTAATTGAGGGAATTATGGTGTAATTTAGAAGGGAAGGAGGAAGGGATAGAAGCCTGGCAGCCTCTGGAGTTTTTAATCAAATCAATACACCATGAAAATCACAATCTTAGGCAGTGGGATGGTAGGTCAGGTCCTCGCCTCCAAATGTATCGAACTCGGCCATGAGGTCTGGATGGCCACCAGGGATCCCGAGACTACCAAAGCACGGACGGAACCCAACCCCATGAGCGGGATCTCCTTTACAGCATGGTATGCCAAAGTGCCTGAAGTCCACCTCTGTGCTTTTGGAGAAGTGCCAGCAGATTCAGACCTTTTGATCAATGCCACGGCCGGGGTTATTTCCCTCAAGGCCCTGGAGGCCGTGGGACAGGCGAAACTTGACGGTAAAACGCTTTTGGACCTGGCCAATCCCCTGGATTTTTCCAAGGGCATGCCGCCCACACTTACAGTTTGCAATACGGATTCCCTGGGGGAGCAGATACAGCGGACCTATCCTTCAACTAAAGTGGTAAAGGGCCTGAATACCCTGAATTGCCAGGTCATGGTTGCGCCGGAAATGGTTCCCGGCGAACATCAGGTCTTCATTTGTGGGAATGATGCCGATGCCAAGACGGTCGTAAATAGCCTGCTCCATGAAATGGGATGGCCTGATTCGAGGATCCTGGACCTGGGGGGCATAGAGGCCAGCCGGGGCACGGAGATGCTGATGCCTTTCTGGATGTCTCTTATGGGCTCTCTTGGAACGGCAGTGATGAACTACAAGATCGAGAAACCCTGAGGAATATAACCAGGATTTAACGGCTTCGGACTTGATCTTGCTGCGCTTTTTACGGAACTTCGCAAGAAAAGAACTATGACCGTCTTCGTCGACATGGATGAGGTAATTGCGGATACCTATGGAGCACATATCCGGCGGTACAACGAGCGTCATGGCGCCTCCCTTAGCAGGGAGCAATGCATGGGAGGAGAGGTATGGCAGCAAGTGCCGGAGCACCGGGAACACATCTGGCAGCATTACCATGAACCGGGTTTCTTCCGTGATTTGGAGCCTATAGACCACAGTCAGGAAGTGCTGAGGGAACTGGTGGACAAGTATCAGGTCTACATCGCATCGGCTGCCATGCAATTCCCAAACTCCCTTATTGAAAAGCATCAGTGGCTGGATGAACACTTCCCCTTTATCCATTGGCGCAATCGCATCCTTTTAGGGGACAAGCACGTGCTCAGGGGGGATGTCCTGATCGATGACCGTTCCCACAACCTGGAGCATTTTCAGGGGCGAAGCATGCTGTTTACCTCTCCGCACAATATCCACACTACCGGTTTTGAGCGGGTGGATAACTGGCGGGAAGTGGCGGAGAAGCTGCTTTGAATTTTCTTTTTTTTGCGAATGCCTACGGGGGGGATAACCCCCTCCTAACCCCATAATTAAATTAACCCTGCAACCTGCATTTCCCATGCAGCTTTATCCTGAATCCCGCCCAGGGTCTTCCATGACAGGAAAAGGGGTAATCTGGTTGTAACGTAAGCACGGGTCAATCGTCCTATTCTTATAACAACCATTAACCAATGTGTCATGAAAAAACGCATCCTTCTCCTCGCCCTGATCCTAATTTGTGGTGGCGCTTTTACAGGAAGGGGTCAGGCTTTAGCGACCACCGAACTTCCGGAATGGATCGCGAATGACGGACAAATTACATCCGGCCTGCTTTCCGTGCCTGAGAATCACGATGATCCGGACGGAACAAAAATCCAGATCGCCTACGCAGTGGTAAAGGGAAAAGATCCCGCTACAGCGGGCCCACCCATGATTTTCTTTTCCGTGGGACCCGGTGGAACGACCCTGAATCAGGGGTTAGTTGGATTTATTAAGCAGCATCCTTTCCTGGAGGATCGGGACATCATCCTTTTTGATCAGCGGGGGATCGGATATTCTTCCCCACTTCCGGATATGTCTTTTGATTCTTTCCGCATCCTGGCTGCAGATGCCAGCCCTGAGGAAGAGCAGCAGCTGACCAGGGAAATGATAGAATCCTACAGGGAGCAGTGCAGGGCACGGGGTGTACAACCGGAGTTCTACAATACCCCGCAGAATGCCCGGGACGTGGGAATGCTTTTCGAGCACCTGGGGTATGAGAAGTATATTTTGTATGGCGGTTCTTATGGCACGCGCCTGGCCAGGGTAGTGCAGGACCTTTTCCCCGGGTTTATCCACAGTGCCGTACTGGATTCCCCTTCACCCTTAAGCGGGGATTTTTTGATTAACCGCCTGGATAGTTATTCCCTGGCGTTGAACCGGATATTCGAATATTGCGATGCTTCGCCTGAATGCCGCGAAAAATATCCCGACCTTAAAGCAGATTATTTCAAGGCCATCTCAAAGTTGGATGACTCCCCTGTTTCGGTTACCCTGAATGACTCCATTCCCTTTGTGATCAACGCCCAGGATGGGATCTACCTCATCAGAAGGCTCCTTTATCAGCAAAATTCAAGGGAAAAGGCCCCGGAGTTGATCCATGACTTCCTGCAGGGGTCCGGAGAGGTGATCGACCAGGTGCTGCAGTTTGAGTATCAACTGACCGGGGGCCTGAACCTTACCATGCTGCTGTCTGTGGAGAAATTCGAGCAATTCGATCCTGCGAATACGGCGCAGGTAATCGAGAAATCCTATGCATCCTATCCGCTAATCCCCGAAAAACTCGGATTCTTTGACGCTTTCTATCAGGCAGGTATGGACTGGCATAACGGCAGTCTTCCGATGGAAGAACGCGTCTTTAAGGATTCCGATATCCCAACGCTTATCCTGGTGAATCGCTACGACCCGGTGACCCCGCCCAAGAACGGAAGGCTTTTCAAGGAAAAGTTAAGCCGGGGGATCTTGCTGATTCTCGATGAAGGAGGCCACGGGGGTGGCAATGAGTCTTGCAAGGAAGGGGTGATTGCCGACTTTATGAACAATCCTGAGGTTGCCCCGGATGTTTCCTGCATGAATCTGTACAAGGGATAATGGCTTTTGGCCAGAATGGAGCTTTGTCGGGCCCCCACCCACCCAAATA
>CBFCWO010000080.1:0-11902 GCA_965601625.1 uncultured Flavobacteriaceae bacterium
CAGCCACGTAAATTAAAAAATTACGTATTTCTGACATTTAAAATAAGTATAATACTATTAGTTACATAAGAGTATTCTTACAAAAAAGAATTCCCCTCATTCACGGAAGTACTTAACATTATTTACTAAACCGCATTTGACCAACATGCTCGCCGTCGCAGTCCGTTCCTGTAAAGTCGATGACCAGTGTCCCGTTTGCTGAGACCTGACCAGACCCGGTGAAGCTTCCCGTGCAGTCAACGATGCGATCAGTAAAGGTGAAGGAAGTGATTTGATTTTCTACAATTTTGATCACCACAGAGCCATCATCCGGGCTGCCGCAACAGGAAACCTGGTTGGCTGTTGCGTAGAAAGGGCCGGTAAGGGTGATCTCACCCCCGCTTTCCCTTTCCTGCTCGATCGTGATGGAAACGGGATAATCCGTGTAGGTGATCGATGGGGTCGTGGAATTCCAGGTACCGCTATAATTTCCTTTGAACCCGACTTCCTGCTCAGGATTCTGTGCCATTTCGTTTGAGTCATCACTAGAAGAACAGGCGATGGTATAAATGAAGAGCAGGGTAAAGAATGGAATGGCATAGAATTTTTTCATGAGCGGTTGGTTAAAATATTTACAGTAAGGTTTTAGAAGGCTATGGGTACCTGAAAAACATAGTTCCTTAGGCACCTTGATTCCTGTTGGACTCTAATGATTTGTGCAATAGCCGTTTACGATAATCTCCCTATATGCATCAGACGATGCGGAGCAAAAAATGTTACGTAAAAAGGTGGTTTAGTTGGAAGTTCTCCAGGAAAATTAACCGAGGGAAGGAGCTAATCCATTTGTGTCAGCTCGTTAAGGCTATCCATTTCCTTGCGGAAGCGAAGGATCATAAAACTATCTACCTCCTGCCAGATACTATCCCGCATGTAGTACCAATTGGTGGTATCCATTTTCTGGGCGTGGTTCCTGATCTTATTAAAACGGGCAAAGTTCGCGCGATTCGCTTCCCAGGCGGCCCTGGTGCTTTCCTGATGCTTCAGATCCTGCAGGTATATGCCGATCCCAAAGCCCGCAATGACCAGGATTAATATGACAATAAAGGGGGCATTCTTTCTTATCACCACAAGGTATTCGTACAAACGGCTTACCTAAGCAACCCGTTGAATAGTACTTCTAAAGTAGTATTTTCCTCACTGGGGTGTTATAAAATAGGATGAACGGATCAATATATGGGATTTTCTGCACAGTGGACCACAGGACATCCGTTGTTTCAGGCAAGCCCATTCACCCCGTATGGTCAGTCCAGGGCCTTATAGCACTGCACAAACCGCCTGAGAATTTTCTGGGCTACCGGGGTTTGCGCATTACGGACTGCAGCGATCAGTCCTTCGGCCTCTTCCGGGGCAAAATAGCCATGGTTCTTATAGGTTTTGATCCGCAGGATAAACTCATGGTCGTTGGCCTCAGGGTGAAATTGGGTGGCGTAGATGTTTTGTCCCATGCGAAACATCTGTACCGGACAGGTTTCTGAAGAGGCCAGCAACACGGCCCCGGGCGGGACGGAGTCACAGGCTTCCTTATGGCCTACAAGAGCGTCAAATGCGGTGGGGAGACCCGCCAATAGTGGATCTCGCTTCCCATCCTCAGTAATGGTAATCCCAATGCTTCCAATGGGTTCTGCATAGGTTCGCGATATGGTTGCCCCTGCATACTGACCTAGCAATCCATTCCCGGAACAACACCCCAAGAAGGGAAAATCATCCGGAATGATGCGGTCGAAAAGCGCGGTATAGAAGGCTTCGATCTGAAGCTGGGTTTGGCTTTTGTCTTCCTGGGGGGTGCTCACATCAAAGGGACTGCCCCCTGCGATGATGGCACAGTATTCGTCAAGATCGACTTCGGGGGTTTGTTGTTCCAGGCGGATGCGGTGTACTTCTCCCGGCCGAAGCCCTCCCACACGAAGGATGGCTTCCAGCTCGCTTTCGGCGGTGGCGTCTTCAGGCCGCATTTGTAGAATGAGTATCTTTTTCACAGAAACCGTGTAAATCGGTATTAGGGAAGTTGCAAATTTACAGGGATATTCCTGTTTTGAAAATTCAATTCAGAAACCGACCAGGCAACCTTGTTGCATATCAGCATCAACAAGGCTAACTACCCTAAAGCACAAAAGGGGATTTTTGATTTAACCTGAATTTCAAGCACAAAAAACCGGGCTAAAATAGCCCGGTTTAATGATTTTTTGAGAGAGGTTGAGCCTTACGAAACGGAACTCAACAACTCTTTTTGAATAACCTCTTCCAGGACATGTTTAGGGAGTGCACCGGCCTGCATCATCGGCTGCCTGTCCACAGGGATAAACAGGATGCTTGGAATGCTGCGGATCTGGAAGACCGCTGCCAGTTCCTGTTCTACCTGGGTGTCTACTTTGTAGATGATGATGTCCGGATTCTCGTCGCTTAACTCTTCCAGGATTGGGGCAACCATCTTGCAGGGGCCGCACCAGTCGGCATAAAAGTCAATAATCGCGGGTTTGTCCCCTTTATAGCTCCACTCCTTTTCGGTGGTATAGTCAAAAATTTCATCCTTGAATTTTTGAGCAGAAAGTTTTACGGTAGGCATATGATTTCGTTTTTGTAGGGCAAAGTTATGCAGACTTGGGCAGCCTGGGTGTAACACAGGTTACTCAACACCGGGGGATGGGAACTTCATCCCAGGGGGGCAACAGGTTCCTGCCAGGAGGGTTTTACGCCTTTAGCTAGCTGCTTCCAGGGCCCTAAACGTTCAAGATGACCCTGTTAAGCATTGCCCTTTACCAAAACTTTGTGAGGGAAGCTGCCATATTTTAACGTTCTTTGCGCAAACAAAGTTATGGTTGAGAAGAATATACGTCTGGAGGTCATGGAGGCCATTGAACCCAAAGTAGAGGGATATATGGAGGACTTCCTGATTCCCGTGGAAGAGATCTGGCAACCCTCTGATTTTCTTCCCGATTCCCAGAGCGACAAATTCTACGATGAGGTGGAGCAGCTCCGCGAGGTTTCCAAAGAACTCGGATACGATTTTTGGGTTACCCTGGTGGCCGACACCATTACCGAAGAAGCCCTGCCCACCTATGAGTCATGGCTTATGGATGTGGAAGGGATCAGCCAGCAAGACGAGCCCAACAGCTGGTCCAAGTGGGTGCGCGCCTGGACGGCGGAGGAAAACCGCCACGGGGATGTACTCAACAAATACCTATACCTATCCGGACGGGTCAATATGCGGGAGGTGGAGATTACCACCCAATACCTGCTTACGGATGGTTTTGACATCGGGACGGACAGGGATCCTTACAAGAACTTTGTCTATACTACCTTTCAGGAACTGGCCACCAACATCTCCCATAAGCGGGTAGGGCAGATGGCCAAAAAACAGGGGAATGCCCTATTGGGAAAGATGTGCAATATCATTGCCGGAGATGAGATGCGCCACCACATGGCCTATCGCGAATTTGTAAAGGTTATCCTCGAACACGATCCCAATGGCATGATCATGGCCTTCACGGATATGATGAAGAAAAAGATCGTGATGCCGGCCCATTTCCTGAGGGAGTCCGGAGGAACCATCGGCACGGCCTTTGAGAACTTTTCCAATTGCGCCCAACGCCTGGGGGTCTACACCGCTCAGGATTACATTGAGATCCTTAAAAAACTCAATGACTACTGGAAAATTGGGGATCTCAGGGAACTTTCTGATGAGGCCGAAAGGGCTCGGGATTTCCTGATGGGGCTTCCTGCACGCCTCGAGCGCATTGCAGCCCGCATGTCCTTTCCTGAAGACCAGTACCGCTTTAAATGGGTAACGGCCAATGGGGTGCTCTAGACCAACAATCCCCCCGCCTATTCCCCATTCTTAATTTCACTTCTGATCAACCGAAAGATACCCGTTTGGCGGCCGAGCAATTTTTGTACGGCCACTTCAAGGGCCCAGGAATCCAAGCGTTTCAGCTCCAACAGGTTTACAAGCTCCGGGTCGGCAAGCACTGATTGAGGGTCCATCTGAAACGAGATATGCCCAGGAGTGCCCCTGCCCGCATCCACCTCGGTATTGGGATAGAGGTATTTCCTCCCAAGAAAACCAGCAATATGGAAATTGTAAAGGTCTTAGTTGGTTTTGATTGCGAATAGGGATAGGATTATAAAATAAGTCCTGATTTTAAGCGTTTTAGGAAAGAATCAACCATATATTCCACCATGAAAAAGTATGTATTGCTGCTTTTAGCGGCGCTATTGACGGGAGTATTCGTTCAAGCCCAGGAAAAACGCGTGGCCATTGTCACGTTTTATGCTGACAAGCTCATCGGGGCAAACAAGCTCGATGAAGGCGCACGCGAATCCTTCTACCAAATGGCTGAAGAAGAAAATGAGCAGTTTGATATTGAACCCATTTTAAAGGAATTCCATCAGACCTTCAAGGACGACTATCTGGAGTCCTTTCCCTTTGAAATTGTCCCCGAGGAGGCCGTGATGAACGATGAAGAATACAAGGCCTATGAGTTACCTTCATCCATCAGGGTGAACGACAATGGAATCATGGTTAACGCCGATCGACTTATCCCCATAGAAGGCTACAAGGTATTGGTCTCAGGAGGCAATATGCTGAGGTCCTGGCGTACGGAATCCCATATGATTGCCGCCCTTTCCGATCTGGATGTGGATGGGGTGATGTACATTACATTATACTATACCTGGGAGCCGAAAATTGCCCTCGGGGGGATGGGCAACGTGGGTATCAAGGCGCACATCATCATGGAGCTCTACAACAGGGAGGCAAAGAAGGTTTTCAGCCATGAAGAGACGGCCGTCTCGAAGAAATCGGTTGCCCTTGTTGGGGCCGTTCCTGTAATGAACTATGATAAGCTCATCCCAATGTGTGAGAATGCCACGGAGGAACTCACCAAGGACCTCAGGAAAAAAATTGGCAAGCTGACTAAAAAGACCAATAAAAGCCTTTAAGGGGGTGCCTGAATGGTAAATGGAATTGGGTAATCCGTTGTAAGACTAATTTTCCTCCAGCTCCCCGGTTCTTTTGTACCTGCGGATCTGCAACCGTTCTTCGCGAATATCCCTGCGGTAGGCTTCCATCATATCGCGCTCCTGGTAATACTTCTTGGGGGTTAAGTGCAGGATGTACTTCATCCCCTTCTTTTCATCGCTCCTGGCTTCCACATAGACCTTTTTGCCCGCCGCGATATACCCCTGTTTGTCGGGTACATTGCGCACATCCCGGCTTTTTAGGTTCTCCAGGGGAATGCCGATCCAGACGCTGGTAGGGGCTTGCCCGAAACCCAAATGTCCGGCGACAAAGAGATCGAAGGCCGAAGACTGGATCTCCATCAGGGGAATGTCCAGCCGCATATCCACAAGGGTCAGGGTGTTTTGGATGGGCATAAAGCGGATATCCTCCACCCGTTCCTTTTTAAAGATCTTGCTTCCGGCTTCTATCAGGGGTTCAAACCCCGCAACCTGAGCTTCCTCCAGGTCAAAAGTAATGGTGCCCTTCAGGCTTTCAGAAACCATAAGGCCTTCCTCGTCCACCTCCCCTTCTATCTCGGAATTCAGGCTTATAATACCACCAATCCGCCTGGCAGACTTCAGGGACGGGAGATCGAAATAATCAAAGGCCTGCAGCAACTTCTCCAGGTCGATTTGGTCTGTTTCAAAACCAAATGCGAAAAAGGTTTTTTCGGGTTCCGATATATCGAGGTGGGCATTCAGCCGAACGCTGCCGTCATAGAAATCAAATCCGCTTTCCTCCAGGTAAAGCCGGTCCTGGTCTTCAAAATGGAAACCTGTTTTCAGGTTTTGCACTTCCAGGTCACCCAATTCAAATGCGCCAATGGAAACACTCAGGCGGGGCCGGAATTTGTTATAGACATCCCGGATGGTTGGCCGTATAGCCGTCTCCGACGCCTCCGCCATTTTCGACGTAGTGCTATCCGCTGACCGAATTTCAAAAAGGGACTGGAAATCATCAAAGTCCATTCTTTCCGCCTGCAGGTCTATTTCAGCGTAAGCCCGGGACGCTTCCGGCGGCAGGTCGAAAATAAGGTCTGAGACGTGCCCCACTTCCCCCTGCAATACGATCTTGTGCCCGGAATCCAGCTCAACTTCAAAGGATTTCAACCTGGCCGTGTTCTTGTGCAAGCCCACGTCGAACACGGCAATAGGGATATGTGCCCCGCTGGGCTTGTGCTCTATGAAAGTGTTCCTGATGCTTAAATCCGTATCCGAATGGGCAATTAAGGAGTCCAGCGCCTCGATTTCCCCAAAGATATGGGCTTCCACCTCAAAGGTTCCCTCCTTGAAAAAGAAGGTATCGTTGTTGAGCACATCATTGAGTTCTTCTGGGTTTCCCGAGGCTTGTAGCTGCAGGTCCATATGGGTTTTCGGGCTGTCTGAAATATCGATCTCGGCATGCAGGTTAACCGCTGTTTTGCGGTTGTGCATAAAGCGGGTTTCTTCCAATTGCAGGGTTTGCCCGTCCTTAAAGGAAATGGCGGTACGGAAATCGTGAAATGCCTCCATATCCCTGTAGCGAAACTCCCTGATGTCTGTCGTGATCCTGGGATTCAGGGTTGTGCGGATATTCCTGAGGCTGGACTTGAATTTTCGTTCTGCCTCAGCAATCGCTTCATCGCTCTTAGGGGTAGCCTCGGCCTGTTTAGGTTTGGGCTTGCCAAAAAGCCGCAGATAATCCTCCCAGATCAGCTTATCGGAAGTTATATGGAGTTCCGAGCTGACGGGCTTGTCAACCCCTTCGAAAAGCAGGGTAGACAGGTTCTGAATATCCCCGGAAAAGGTCAGGTCATCTTCCTCCCCCATATGCAGGGTCAGGGCCTTTAATTCCGCATGGTCTTTGTTCAGTTCAATCTCCAGGACCGAGACGGGAAATTCGACCTCTTCAGGCACATAAGTAGCCCGCAAGTCCTCTATTTTCAGGGAAGTTTTGGAGCTTCTCAGGATTTCCTCCGGTTGCAGCAAGTCCCCCGCCAGATTTGCGTTTAATTCAAAATGTCCACCCTCCAGATCCAAATCGTCTGTATCCAAAATGAGGTTCAGCACTGCAACATCTGCCCTGCCGGCCAGGCGGAACTCCAGGGGGATGCGGTCCGTATAGCTAAGGTTCAGGCTTCCCTCCAATTCCATAGTCCCACCCTGGAGGCCGAAGGAAGTCTTATCCAGGAGGAGGAGGTTTTGGGTATCGAAATGCATCCCGCTGACCACATCGGTGAGCATAAACGGTCCCATGGAAAATTTGTCCAGTTCAATATCGATGTCGGGGTCGTACTTCTGTTGGATGTCTTTTAACAGGTCCTGCAGTACCAGCTCGGGTTGGTCGCTCTTCTCTTCAGCCGATGTGATGTCGAAGAGCCGGATAAAATCCTCCCACACCAGGTTTTCGGATTCGATTTTGAATTGGGAATGCACCTTTGAATCGGTTTCCTCCACAAACAGGCCGGAAAAATTCCTAAAACCCGCCCTTAACACCAGTTCATTGCCGGGGGTTACGGCAATACGGAGTTCTTCCAGGGTAGCCCTGTTGTCTCCCATTAGAAGGGAAATATCGGTCACCGGGAGGCTCACCCCATTGTCGTTGTTGATAAGACGGGTGTCCTCCATGAAGAAACGACTTTGGGATGCCGTAATGATACTGCCCATGTCCAACCCCTCACCATCGATCTCAGTGGTCATTTCAAAATGCCCTCCCTTAAAACTCCAGTGTTGGTCTTCTACAAAATTATTCAGGCTTTCCGGCGAACCGTCGGCGCTGATCTTCGCGCTAAAGGCATTTTCCGCATCCGGGCTGCTGACCAGTTTCAGATCGGTGATATCAAGGGTGATATCCCGGTAGCGTCCTTGGAGCTGGGGGAGTTCAATCCTGAAGTTTTTGACGTCTTCCTTTTTCCCGCCGGCTGCCACATCTACCCGGTTTAGGAAAAAGCCTGCGAAGGTCAGCGCGGCAAGGCGCTTTTCTCCATCAAACACGGCTGTATTGTCCTCGGTTTTTAACTGCACTTCTACCCGAGGGTTGTCCCTGTAGGCAAATCGGCCGTTCAATTTTGTACGGGTGTGCAGTGGGCCTTCCAGTTCGATGGCTTCAAACTTCTGCCGAATGTTCTCGGTTAGCAGGGCCCTGGCGGCGTCAAAGCGCGTATTGGGGTTTTCGAGTGCAATATCGAAGCTCCCCAAGCCCATAAAATTGAGGGTGGCGGAGGTTTCAAAGGTCTGGTCACCCAATTTGAGGGGGAAAGCTGCAATGCCCAGTTGCCTTTTGGGGAGGTCAAATTCTAAATCCAGGTCACCCACGGCTTGTTCCCCGTTGACAAAACTTCCCTTAGCCAGGTTAAATCCAAGGGTGTCAATAAAGACATCCATATGGGTTCGGCTCCGTATGGACTCCTCCGTGAATTCGACATCCGAGGTGATCTCGTCTACCCGAAACTTAAAAAGCTTGTTCTTAACATGGTGACGAATCTCAATATTCAGATCCGTGATCTCCAGGCGGGTATTTTTTTCCAGGAGGGTGTTGGTGAATCGCGTGGACATTTCCACGGAATCCATGACCGGGGGCAGGCCCAGTTCCTCTTCCGGGGTAAGGGGGGTATAATTGTCGAGCAGCAATACCCCTTCTCTCAAGCTTACCGACTTAATTTGGATCAGGCCCTGAAGCAGATTTTTGATGGAAACCTCAAGCTCCAGCTTTGCGGCCTCGAGGCGCAGATGATTGGTCCCCGTGGTATCCACCACGGCCAGGTTTTCAAAATAGATGGAAGGCGCACTAAAACCGGTCCATCGATCCAGGGAGATCGCATCATAGGTAATATCCCCACTGTAGGTCTCGTTCAGGTATTCCAGGACATAGGAAGCCACCTTGTCTTTCTGGCTTCCGAGGTAAAACCATGCGGCTGCACTCAGAAGCAGCAGGGACATGAGAAGAATCCCAGCTATTCTCAGCAGGCGCCTTTTGCGCCGTATTTTGCTTTTGGAAATATCCTTGTCTTTAGCCATGCCGTAATCATGGAAATTCCGAAGCCCCGGAGAGGGAGTATGCTAAATTACGGATTTTGGTCTGCCCGGGTTTGAACTGGCGGTAATTTAACTCCGGCGGATCACTACGACTACAATAGGTAAAGCGATCAGGGTAGTCCTCAGAAATACACCTGTCGCAATACAAAGACATGCCTGCCCGGCTGGTGGGTTCAGCTTCAAAGAAGGTAATCTGCTGATATCGTCCTGCTGTTCGGAATCTTGCCGTACAGTTATCCGGACAATTTATAGGGTGATGCGTTGGTAAGGGTTGCGGTCTACGGTTCACTACACGAAAAAATAAGCCCTTTGCTGTAATGAATAGGTCATGAGTCCGCCTAATTCCTTGTTGTGCCGTTATGGTATTTGTTTTAAAGCATTTAAGAGGGAAGCCCATCACATTGCCCCATCATGAATAGCCGAATCGTTTTACCAATCCTCC
The DNA here is from genome assembly GCA_965601625.1 of uncultured Flavobacteriaceae bacterium. Taxonomy (GTDB): domain Bacteria; phylum Bacteroidota; class Bacteroidia; order Flavobacteriales; family Flavobacteriaceae; genus Robiginitalea. The sequence continues at coordinate 9,494 of CBFCWO010000080.1, forward strand.
TGATCTTTTTGCCTTTGGGCCTTCTCGCACAACGCGCCCAGGTGGAAGCCGTTCAAATCCAGGGGAACAAAAGGACGAAAACCTCGTTCTTACAACGCCTGGCATTTGTGAAAGCGGGCAGCGAGCTGGATTCGGTCAGGCTGGCTTCGGATGTCAGGCGCTTTAAGCTTTTGCCGTCGGTGGCCTCAGCCTCCTTCGAAGTCCTGCCCCTGGATCAGGATAAATATCAGGTGGTCTATACGGTGGTTGAGAATTTTGCCATCATTCCCGGGTTAAACGTTTCCCAGGATGTGAACGACGGCCTTGCTTACCGGACGTCCCTATTCGATTTTAATTTTTTGGGCCAGAATCAAATTGTCGGAGGGTTCTACAGCCGGAATGTATTTGATTCCTATGGCTTTTTCTGGGAGGCACCGAACCTGATCACGCGCAAGTGGGGGATAGGGGTGAACTACCAGAACAATGTGCTGCAGGAACCGGTTTTCTTTGAGGACGAGCGGGATGTGAATTACAAGTTTGACAGCCGTGCGGTTGAGTTGCGTGTCTTTTACGAGCATAACTTCAATAACCGTTTTATGCTCGGCCTGAATTTTGCCCGTGAATCCTATGAGTTTCTGGATGGCGACCTGCCTGAAGAAATCCCGGATGCACTTGGGATAGACCGCTTATCGGTTGTGGGTTCCTACGAGTACAACAACATTACCAATGAATACCAGTATGTGGATGGCTTCCGTAGCATCTTCACCTACAGCTTTACTCTGGATTCCAAGGGCGATAACGACCTTCTGAGGAATTTCTTTATCGGCCGCAATGATTTTGAGTTCTTCAAGCGGTTCGGATCCAGGGGCAACTGGGCCAACCGGCTCCGGCTGGGTTTTGCCACGAACGACACCACGCCTTTTGCCCCGTTCGCCCTGGACAACCAGATCAATATCCGGGGGGTGGGTAACGTGGTGGACCGCGGAACGGCCTCGGTAGTGCTGAACACCGAATATCGGTATACCTTTTTCGAGAAGGGCTGGTTTGCCATGCAGAGCAATGTCTTTATCGACGCGGGCACCTGGCAGGACCCGGGAGGCCAGTTGGGGGATTTGATCGAGTTTAACAACTCCGCCCTTTTTACCGGCCTGGGCATCCGGTTTATTCACCGGCGCATCTTCAATGCGGTATTCCGGATCGATTACGGCATTAGCCTTACCGACAAGGTGAGCAATGGGATCGTATTTGGAATCGGGCAGTACTTCTAATGGAAGTTGGAAGTAGTTATCTGCATTTCGTCCGGATGCTAAATTACCAGCAGGCCTCCATAAAATGAAGATTTTCCGGATCAACGTTTAGGTCCTGGCATTTGGTCGTCAAACTCTATTCCCATGTCTATTTTCTGAGCGAACCTTGGCCTGGGTTTGGAAATTAGCCCCGGAACAAATCCGTAAATCGTGCATTATGAAAACAATTCTACTTGTTAAAGATATTTACCGGGAAGCCTTTATGGATCTCGGTCACTTTATCACCAAAAATTATTTCAAGGCATTTGCCTGGTTTAGCTTCGCAATGTTTAGCGTAGTGCTTTATGCCTTTATATTTCGTGTAGTTACAGGATTCCCATTCGATTAAGTGGCTCTTTTGCGATCCGATATGAAAATGATTGGGAATATTAAGGGTATCGACTTCCTGAAAGCCATTGGGAGTGCGATTGTATTTTATGTGAGTCTTTTGTTGTCAGTATTGATTTTCGGGATCTGACAAAAGACATTTTCCTCAGCCGTAAGCCTCCTTCAAACGGGAGGCTTTTTTATTGAACCACATATTGCTGGATCTGGGGAAGGGATGCGAGGTAAGTCTCGTTATCGCCTTTGATCGGGAATCGTTTTGGCAAAGCGCCAATAATCATTCCGATAAAGGTTCCGGGGACCGCCAGCACTATACCCGCCGCCACGGCCTTTTGCTCTGCGGTATAGTTCCAAATATCCCAATACCCTTCCTGTACATCATCCCCATCGGCAAGCCCGATGATCACCCCCGCAGCCGCACCGCCCAGGGCTCCGATCCATGCCCCCCGGCCCATGGCGCCCTTTCGCCGAAACTTGAGGACTTTTATTTGTTTTCCTTCCAGTACAGCTACCGTATCACGGGTATTCCAATCCAGGATCACCAACCCATCCTCATTGGCAAAGGACATGGCTCCATTTATCTGATCCCCATCAGTAAGCGTGACCCAGGCCCTGTAGACCTTTGTTTTCTGGGCAAAACCCGGGCTATAGCAAAGTATAGTTGCCAGGAAAATAAAAAGGCTAATTCTCATCGTCCTCTTTTTTATCTATTCGACAAAGGTCAAAAGCAGGCCGCTGTAATCTCTGCCGGGATTGAGATCCGTGCATAGGGACAATGGTGCACATTCCGATGTAACCC
>CBFCWO010000081.1:0-11816 GCA_965601625.1 uncultured Flavobacteriaceae bacterium
GCCTGCAGGCACAGAAAATGAGTTCCAACAAGAAGGCCGTCCTGGCCTCGATTACCGAACATCAGGAGGAATTAACGGCCATCAGTGATTCCATATGGGCCCTTGCGGAAACCGCCTTTCAGGAAGCCGGGTCTTCAAGGATCCTGGCAGATTACGCCGAAAAGAATGGCTTTACCGTTGAGAGGGGCGTAGCGGGAATCCCCACGGCATTTACGGCCACCTATGGCAGCGGGCGTCCGGTGATCAGCATCCTGGGGGAGTACGACGCCCTCCCCGGGATCTCCCAAAAGGCCCAGCCCACCAAGGAACCCCTGAATGACGGTGCTGCCGGTCACGGTTGCGGACACAACCTGTTCGGTACCGCCAGTCTGGCTTCCGCGATAGCCATCAAGGAATTGATGGAAGAAGGAAAGATCAAAGGCACGGTCAAATTCCTGGGAACCCCGGCTGAAGAGAAGTTTTTTGGCAAGATATGGATGGTGCGTGAAGGGCTCTGGGACGATGTGGATGTCAACCTGAGTTGGCACCCCTCCCCTACCACCGAAGCAGATGTGCAAAGCACTCTGGCCCTTGTGGATTTCAAAGTAGAATTCTTTGGTCAGGCGGCCCATGCCTCGGCAGATCCGTGGAACGGAAGAAGCGCCTCGGACGCCCTTGAGCTCTATACCACCGGGATCAACTACTACAGGGAGCACATCCAGCCTACCGTGCGAATTCACTATCACATCCAGGACGGCGGCCAGGTGGTCAATGTGGTCCCCGATTATTCCCGGATTTGGGTTCGCGTACGGGATACCAAGCGGGAGGGCATGATGCCTGTATACGAAAGGGTACAGAAAATGGCGGAAGGTGCTGCCATCATGGCGAATGTGGATTACAAAATATCATTGATCTCAGGGATTTACGAGGTACTTGTGAACCGCGCTGGTGGAGAGATCATGCAGAAGAACCTTGAATTGCTTGGACCGATCACCTATACGGAATCAGAAGAGAATTTTGCCAGGAAGATCCAGGAAGCCACAGGGAAGCCACTGGTGGGCATGGACGGGAAGATCCGCCCTCTGGAAGCTACCCGGGAACATCCGGGAGGAGGTTCCACGGACGTGGGAGATGTGAGCTGGAACGTGGCCAATATCAACCTGGGTGTGACTACCGCCCCCAAGGACACCCCTTGGCATTCCTGGGCTGTCGTTGCCTGCGGGGGAATGAGCATCGGACACAAGGGAATGTTGTACGCCGCCAAAGCCATGGGGATGACCATGGCCGACTTGTTCGACAATCCAAAACTGGTGGAAAAGGTAAAGGCTGAATATAAGGAGCGAAAAGGAAATACGGTCTATGAACCCATTATTCCCGAAGGCCCACCCCCCATTCAGCCTTCAGAAAAATGAAAGCTGATTACGAACTCATCGACAATGAAGCGGCCCGCCGCTATGAATTCCACATGGGGCCAGACATCCCCAGGCTGGAATACATAAAGGCACAGGACAAGATCTATTTAACCCATACGGAAGTGCCTCCTTCTCTGGCAGGCAAGGGAATCGGCTCAGCCCTGATTGGTGCGGTGCTGAAGGATATCGATAAGAAGGGCCTGACACTGGTGCCCCTGTGCCCGTTTGTAGCACTCTACCTGCAGCGCAACCCGGAGTGGAAACGGCTGGTAATGAAAGGCATAAAAATAGAATAATATGGCTGAGAGCGAATTAGTAAAACGATATAAGAAGGACGGGCTTACCATTCTTTGGAAACCTGCCAAATGCATACATTCAGAAATTTGTGTAAAGACGCTTCCGGGGGTGTACCGCCCTGGGGAGAAACCCTGGATACAGCCAGAATCCGCCTCAGTAGAAGCGTTAAAAGCACAGATTGACAGATGTCCCTCTGCAGCCCTGACCTATGAGCTTCAGGGCCAAAAAACAACAGAATTGAATATGAAACACACAGAAATGCAAATCATTAAAGGGGGGCCGCTTATGGTAAAAGGGCCTGTAACCCTGGAAGGCGCTGACGGAACTATTGAAAACCTGGAAGGCACCTCGGCATTTTGCCGATGCGGTGCCTCGGGAAAAAAGCCTTTTTGTGATGGATCCCACCGAAAAGTCACCTTTGAGTAGGGCAGCTTTCCATTCTGATTCATTCCAGATTCGGTTATCAAAATGAAACCTCTGTACCTGCTTGACGCAGCGGTAATGCTATCCCTATCAGCCTGGGGGCAAACCTTAACTTTCGCCATGGACCATATGTCCCCGGAAGTATCCGAACTGGGATTGGACGGAGAACTCCAGAGCCATTACACTCAGGGCGGATGGTGCTCGACAGATCTATCTGGAAGACCCGCAAAACCATTGGATTGAAATCAATACTGCCAAGCACTAAGACACCTCGTTGAACCTATAATATTTATCCTATGGATACCTCTGCCATTCAAATCTTTCCCCTGGGATTTCCGTGGGAAACCTCAGATCCGTTTCTGTTCTGTGTACACCATCTGGACCATTACCCAAGGGGCAATGCACAAATGGGTCCTGAGGCTTCCCTGGAGGGAAGACCCCTTGGCAATGATTTTCAAATCAAAGATGGCTGGCGCATGTATCACGGCAGCGTAGTCCCCGGATTTCCTTCCCATCCCCATCGGGGTTTCGAGACGGTCACTATTGTCACCAAAGGCTATTGCGATCACTCGGATTCCCTTGGGGCGTCCGCCAGGTTTGGCCAGGGGGATGTTCAGTGGATGACCGCTGGCAGGGGCGTTCAGCATTCAGAGATGTTTCCGCTGTTGGACCAACAGCAGCCGAATACCCTGGAGTTGTTTCAAATCTGGATCAATTTGCCACGGGACAGAAAATTTTCTGAGCCGTATTTCAAGATGCTCTGGAACGAGGATATCCCCAGGGTCCGACAGCAGGGGTCCGAAATCCGTGTGATCGCCGGAAGCCTGGAAGGCGTGAAAGCTCCTGCTCCCCCTCCGGATTCATGGGCGGCCGTGGAGGAAAATGACGTAATGATCGCGTTGATTGATATGGACCCGGAAGCCACTTTTGATATTCCCGCCTCCCTTTCCGGCAGCCGCAGGCGGGTCTTTATGTTCGAAGGAGATCGGTTGATGATCAATGGGAAGGCGTTATCGGTAAACCAGGGGGCCGAATTTGGCCCTGATCCGGTACAACTCAGCAATGGAACTACACCCGGAAGGCTTCTCTGGCTGCAGGGAAAACCCATTGACGAACCCGTAGCCAAATACGGTCCATTTGTGATGAATGCCCCGGAGGAGATCAACAAGGCCATGGAAGAATACCGACTGACGCAGTTCGGGGGTTGGCCCTGGCCCTATCCCGATCAGGTCCACCCCAGGGAAAAGGGTCGGTTTGCCAGGTACCCGGACGGTACGCTCATCGAAAAATAAGTCCCTAGACCCTCGTGATACGGGCTCCAATTGCCCTGAGGCGTTCATCAATGGCCTCGTATCCCCGGTCGATTTGCTCGATATTGTGAATGGTTGAGGTCCCCCTGGCCGAAAGGGCGGCGATAAGCAGGGATACACCCGCCCTGATATCCGGAGACACCATCGTAGTCGCCTTTAGGGTGGATTTAAAATCATGTCCGATCACCGTGGCCCTGTGCGGATCGCAAAGAATGACCTTCGCCCCCATGTCCAGTAATTTATCCACGAAGAACAACCTGCTTTCAAACATTTTCTGGTGGATCAACACCTCACCCCTCGCCTGGGTAGCCACTACCAGGATGATGCTGAGCAAATCCGGCGTTAATCCAGGCCAGGGTGCGTCAGCAATGGTGAGAATGGAACCATCTATGAAATTCTGGATTTCATAGCCCTTGGTATGGGCCGGAATATAGATGTCATCCCCCTTTTGCTTCAGGGAAATGCCCAGTTTTTCAAAAACAGAGGGAATCAGGCCGAGATTCTCCCAGCTGACGTTCTTGATGGTCAATTCGCTTTGGGTCATGGCGGCCAGGCCGATCCAGCTTCCGATTTCAATCATGTCGGGAAGCATTCGGTGTTCCGTCCCTCCCAGGGAATCTACTCCTTCGATGACCAATAGGTTTGAACCGATACCAGAAATCCGGGCGCCCATCTTATTGAGCATCTTGCAAAGTTGCTGCAGGTAGGGTTCACAGGCGGCATTATAGATCGTTGTAGTACCCTTCGCGAGCACCGCAGCCATCACAATGTTGGCGGTTCCGGTTACGGAGGCCTCATCCAGGAGCATATACGTACCTTTCAGCGACTTGGCCTCTACTCCAAAAAAGTGTTCTTCCCGATTGTATCTGAACTTGGCCCCCAGCTTCATAAACCCTTCAAAATGGGTGTCAAGCCTGCGCCTGCCAATCTTATCGCCCCCGGGCTTGGGAATAAATCCCTGTCCAAAACGCGCAAGCATGGGTCCGACCAGCATAATGGATCCCCGAAGCCCCCGGCCGTCTTTTTTGAACTGTTCCGACTGAAGGTAATCCAGGTTGATGTCATCGGCCTTGAACGTATAGGCCCCTTTCCCTTTTTTCTGAATCTTGACCCCAAGATCTTCCAGGATGCCGATGAGTTTGTTGACATCAAGAATGTCCGGGATATTATGGATCGTTACTTTTTCAGGAGTTAGCAGTACCGCACAGAGAATCTGCAGGGCCTCGTTCTTAGCTCCCTGAGGGGTGATTTCCCCATGGAGGCGATGACCGCCTTCAATTTTAAATGTTCCCATGAAATTTAATGCCGCTTTTTGCCACGGTTGGAACGCTGGCTCTTTTTGGAGGAGCCGCCTCTATTGGATCGGGCAGTGCGTTGTTTAAGAAAATGTCCGCTTTCAGTGAGGTTTTCCCCATCTGCCGCCAGGTCGATTTCGCCATTGCTCAATTCGTAAAGATGGGTAAAAATCGCCTTGTCATCTACCATGTCCTTGTTCCAGTTCAGGTAACATTTCTTCATGTGATTGGCGATGGCATATTCCAGCCCGGAGCGCTTGTCCCCTTTTTCCCAACTCACGGCCACATCGATCATCCGCTTGATATTGTTGCCGTAAAACCGATATTTGGGGTGGTTCTGGGGATATTCCAGCGGATCCGGCCGCTGCTGCAAAAGCTCTTTGCTGGGGATTGGAAAGGGTGAATCCACATCCAGTTTAAAGTCAGACATGATAAACAGCTGATCCCAGAGCTTGTGCTGAAAATCAGGCACATCCCGCAGGTGGGGCTGCATATTGCCCATATGGCTGATGATCGCCCTGGCGATGCGGTTACGCTCTTCCCTATCTTCGATACCCACGGCATGATCCACCATTTTCTGAAAATGGCGTCCATACTCTGGAATGTGAAGGTGGGGGCGTTCGGTATTGTATTGAAGGTTTTCTACTAAGTTCAAAAGCGTTGTATGTAGTTGATTTTGATTTAAATTCGGGTATTGTCCTCAGGCCGCAAAGTACCAAAATTAAACGAGATTACCATATCAGAGGGAAATGACGCCCTCTACCTTGCCGACCTCCTTGTACTTATCGATCACCTGATCGGGATTTTCCAGATGTACGGTGATGGATAAACTGGTGTACTTGCCCTTCCTGGATTTCTTTGATTCTATAACCGCTCCGGTATTGTCGAAGATGGTGGTGATTTCTTCTATCTTCTTCGGATCAGAGGGTACGATGAACTTGTAGAGATAGTTGGAGGGCCATTCGGAAGCCTTTAGCAGCTCTTCCCGCAGGCGGTTGTAGAAATCTTCGGATTGATCTTCCATTGGTTTTTTACAAATATACATTAATCGGTTCGCTTGAAGCGGCCCCGGGATTGCTTAGTTTTGCAAGTGGATCTCATTGCGTTTATGACGAAGCGAATTGTCATCACGGGAGGGCCGGGAACCGGAAAAACCTTCCTGGTCCGTGAACTTGAAAAAGCAGGGTATCAGTGCTACCACGAGGTCATTCGTGAAATGACCTCCTCTGTCATAGCGGAGGCCGGGACCAGTGAGGACCTTATCAATCCCCTGGCTTTTGTTTCAGACCCCCTGACCTTTAACAGGAACCTGCTGCAAAGCCGACTGAAGCAATTCATACATGCAACGCATTCTCAGGAACCTTTTGTATTTTACGATAGAGGGATGCCGGACGTACTCGCTTATATGGACTATTTCGAACAGCCCTATTCCAAAACGTTTTCATCCCCATGTGCTGAATCCAGATACGATCTGATCTTTCTGCTACCGCCCTGGAAGGAAATATATAGCCGGGATTCGGAGCGGTTCGAGACTTTTGAACAGGCCTGTGAGATCCATGGCCACCTGGAACGCACCTATACGAATTTCGGATACAGGGTCCTTCCTGTGGGGATCGGGCCTGTCAAGGAACGCATGCGCTACATTTTGAATACCGTAAAAGCACAATATGGATAAAACCCCGGAAGCCGTGCTTCAGAAATTCTGGGGGTATCCTGGATTCAGGGGGTCCCAGGCCAGGATCATCGAGACCATAGTCAATGGCAGGGATGTGATTGCCCTGCTTCCCACTGGGGGCGGAAAGTCACTCTGCTATCAGGTCCCCGGTCTGCTCGAACCCGGCCTTTGTATTGTCGTATCACCCTTGTTGGCATTGATGGAAGACCAGGTGACTGATCTGAATGCCCGGGGCATCCGGGCTCTGAGCCTTTCGGGGAGGCTGAGCAAACAAGATGTCACCCGCCTGCTGGATAACGTGGAATTCGGGAAATACAAATTTCTGTACCTCTCCCCTGAAAGACTTCAACAGGAAGTTGTTTTAGAACGTCTTAAAAGTCTTTCTGTTAACCTTATAGCGATTGATGAAGCGCATTGTATTTCCCAGTGGGGGTTTGATTTCCGCCCCGCCTACCTTCACTGTTCTGTGTTGCGGGATTTACATCCGGATATTCCGGTGATCGCCCTGACGGCCACTGGAACGACCGAGGTCCTTGGGGATATAGGAAGACTTCTAACCCTGGAGGAACCCGCAATCTATCGGGATTCGGTTTACCGAGCGAATATTGCCTATCGCGTACTGCCTGCAGAGGACAAGAAATTTCGGCTTCAAAGACTGCTTCATCGGACTCCGGGCACTGCAATTGTATATGTCGCAACCCGCAGGGCCACCGCTGTAGTATCCAAATTCCTTAAGGCGAAGGGAATTACCGCAGGCGCATACCACGGAGGGTTATCGGCATCGGACAAAAGCAGGGAGTTCAAAAGTTGGAAATCCGGGAAAACCCGGGTCATGGTAGCTACCAATGCCTTTGGTATGGGCATCGACAAATCCAATGTCCGCCTTGTGGTTCACCTGGATATCCCCGAGACCCTTGAGCACTACTTTCAAGAGGCCGGACGGGCTGGAAGGGATGGGGATCCCGCCCTTGCCACTTTGATAATGGGCCCGGCAGACCTGAAAAGGGCCAGTGAATACTTCCTCGGGAATCTTCCGACGGTAAAGGATTTGCTATTGGTCTATAAGAAATTAAACAGCTATTTCAAGATTGCTTACGGAGAACGCATAGAGGAGTATTACCCGCTTAACTTTGCCGCCTTCTGCAACACCTATTCCCTCCCTATTCCGCTTGCATTCAATGCCCTGGAAATCCTCGATCGCCAGGGGGTCATTTCCTTATCCCAGCAGTTCTGGCAGAAATCCATGATACGGTTTGTCTGCTCAAAATCCACCCTATGGGACTACCTGAAAACCTACCCAATGTTCCAGGGGACCATTCAGACCTTGTTGAGAACATACGGTGGGATTTTCGACTTTGAAACCCCCATTAACCTTACCTCTGTTGCCCGGAAATCTGGAATCCCTGAATCGGCTTTGCTGGATCAGGTCCGTCAACTGGAGAAGGATGGGATCATCCACCTCAAAATCGCCGAAGGGGACCTGCAAATCCGTTTCCTGGTACCACGGGAGGACGAAAAGACGATTTACGCCTTTGCCAAGGAGGTAGAGCAACGCCTGAAAATCAAAAAGAAAAAGGTAGGGGAAATGGCAGCCTACCTTCAGAACGACAATCGCTGCCGGCAATTGCAGCTCCTGTCCTACTTCGGGGAGAAACTGAAGAAACCCTGTGGGGTATGTGATGTCTGTATGCCGGAAGCATCTATTGAAGAAAAACCCCTTGGAATGCTGCGTAAAAAGATCCTTGACTCCCTGAACGAGGGGCCCAAGACTTCCCGGGAACTACTGGAGGATAGTGACCTGCCTGAGAACCAGACGCTATATTGTTTACAGAAACTCTTATATGATGGCACCCTGTTACTCGGTGCTGAAAACAAATACCGAATCGCATGAAAAATGAACTCCGGATCGGATTTATGGGAACCCCTGATTTTGCCGTCCCGTCCCTTGAAGCCCTTCTTCATCACGGATACGCCGTGCCTGTGGTTGTTACAGCTCCTGACCGGCCCGCTGGCCGTGGCCGCAAGCTAAAATCATCGCCCGTAAAGCAATTTGCCCAGGACCACAACATTCCTGTGCTGCAACCGGAAAGACTGAAGGATCCGGCTTTTGCTGAAGAATTAAGACAGTACGGGGTAAATCTTCTTGTGGTGGTCGCCTTCCGAATGCTGCCAAAAGAAATATGGGCCCTCCCAGAACATGGCACCTTTAACCTGCACGCCTCCCTCCTCCCGGATTACCGGGGAGCCGCCCCCATTAATTGGGCAGTCATTAACGGGGAGACCACTACAGGGGTAACTACCTTTTTTATTGATGAAAAGATAGATACCGGCAACATCCTGCTACAGGAAAGTACGGAAATCGGACCGGGGGAAACCGCTGGAGACCTGCATGACCGGCTGATGAACCTCGGAGCAAAATTGGTCGTGGATACGGTAGACTGGATCGCATCAGGCCAGGCGATGGCTATTCCACAGAAGCAGGCGGACCCTGCAAAGCACGCTCCAAAACTGGGAAGGGAAAACACCCGTATCTCCTGGGGAGCTGGCAGGATGTCTATTTTCAATAAGATACGGGGGTTGAACCCCTATCCGGCTGCCTGGACGGAGCTTGAGAATCACGGAACAGTTTCACTGCTCAAGGTATACAGGGCTGAATTCTCAGATCTCACTCAACCGGGTATCCCCGGGCAGATCAAGGTCTTAGGGCGCCAATGGCATGTATGTACCCCGGATGGATGGCTGGAACTCCTTGAAATTCAGCTTCCTGGAAAAAGACGGATGGCTGTAGGCGATGTGCTCAACGGACTGGAATTGGATAAAAACGCACGCCTTCTCTAAACCCCCGTAGAATAAGGGCTGCCAAAGGTTGAAAAAAGCAAGGGGGTTATCAACAAAGCCCTGAAGTTATTAACAAAAAGGCTGATTTCCCCCGGTTTTACTTGCGTTACCGCCAAATCCGTATAAATTTGTTTGCGCTTTGCAATATATATAACAACTCTTAATTATTTTAAATTATGAACAAGACAGAATTAATCGATGCTATGGCAGCGGATGCCGGAATCACCAAAGCTGCTGCTAAGAAAGCCCTTGAGTCTTTCCTCGGAAATGTTGAAGGGTCACTGAAAAAAGGAAACCGCGTATCCCTGGTAGGATTCGGATCCTGGTCCGTTTCCAAGCGAAATGCCCGTGAGGGAAGAAATCCTTCCACAGGACAAACCATCCAAATCCCCGCTAAAAACGTTGTAAAATTCAAGGCAGGATCTGACCTGAGCGATGCTGTGAACTAAGACGCTAGCAGGCATAACAAAATTAAAAGCACCCCTCCGGGTGCTTTTTTTGTTTATTTCGGGATTTGTCCTATTTTTAGAAAGGTAAGTAAGTTGCTGTAATGATCGGTCTAAAGCCAAAAAAAGGAAAACTCCTGATTGCGGAGCCCACCCTCACCGGGGATGTCTCCTTCAATCGATCCGTGGTGCTTTTAGCCGAGCACAACCAGGAGGGATCAGTGGGTTTTATCCTTAATAAGCCCCTGAACTATAGCATGAACGAACTGGTTGAGGAAATTCAAGTGCCCTTTCCCGTTTACAATGGAGGACCTGTTGAACAGGACAACCTTTATTTCATTCACAAAGTACCTGAGCTAATTCCCAATTCCGTTGAAATTTCAAATGGGATCTATTGGGGGGGCGATTTTGAAATGACCGTCACCCTTGTCAATTCAGGGCAGATCAGCCAAAGTGAGATCCGCTTTTTCCTGGGCTACTCCGGCTGGGCGTCCTTACAGCTGGATCAGGAGCTGGATTCCAAATCCTGGATTGTAGTTTCCAACAAGTACGAGAGTGATATTATCCAAAAACCCACGCAGTCATTCTGGAGGGAAAAGATGAAGGAATTGGGGGGGCAATATCTGCTTTGGTCCAATGCCCCTGAAAATCCCAGCCTGAATTAGGATCGTATCAAAGCGCATTCAACAATTCCGCCATGTAGTGAGCGGCTTCTCGGGAATACGACGCCTTTCTGTATTGTGAAATAGACTGTATCCCCCCGTTGATATCAGTGAGGAAGAGTTCATCCGCCTGCTGCAATTCAAATGGGGAAAGGATGCCTTCTTCCAGCTGAAACGGCCTTTCGGACCAATCCTGATCCAACAGAACCTTGCGCAAAATCCCCTCTTGGCATCCGCACTGAAGGGATGGGGTTTTAATTACAGTGCCCTTTCGCAGAAAAAGGTTCCCTCCCAGGCCCTGTGCCAGTTCCTTCCGATGATTTAGCAGCAAACAGGTATCCAGTCCGTTTTCCCCAGCGTAAATACCAGCCAGAACCTCCACCATCCTTTGGGTGTGCACCAGGCGCGCAAGGGCGTCCGCCTGTATATAGTAATCCCGGAACAGGTCAGCTACAAATCGGTCCTCATTGACCGTAAACGCGCTGCTGGCCAGGGGTTCAGCCCATATGATATAGGAAACATCAAGACTTTTGGGGAAAATGGAAGTGCTATTTCTGCGGAAAATAACAAGATTTACTAGTGCCGATGATTCCTCAAGCCCGGAGGCGAGAAGTACTTTATGGATTTCCTCCTCCATATATTCCATGGTAAAATCCATTGGGATCTCCATTCGGAGCTGCCGCATGGAAGCCATCAGCCTGAAATAGTGGTCTTCCCAGAAAAGGATGGATTCACCCGTGTAACGGAGTTGATCTGAAAGGGCATCACCGAAAAGCAGGCCGCGGTTTCGATGATTCAAGAAATGACTGGATTCGGGAAGCAGGTCCCCGTTGTAATTGACCATAAAAAGCTCTGATAAATCCGTGCAAAGATACGGACTTCACGAAAAGGCTAGGTGGAGCCGATCACCTGTTTGAGGTCAGATACCTGGTTGTCCCAAAGCATCTTGGCTTCTTCCAGTTCGTCTTCATCCGCAAAATCAGTTATGAACAGGGAAACGTCCTTGGTGATCTCATCGACGATGATGCGCATTTCAAAATAGGACTCGTCCTCATTGTGTTCCCAGGAAAATCGCACGAATTCGTCCGTTTTTCGCTTTAAAAGCTTTGCCACTTCTTCAGAACCGTCCCAAATGAAGGTAAATAGTTCCCCGCGGGAATTTACGTTGTCCGCAAACCATTCAGAAAGTCCTGAAGGGGTGGCGAGATATTGGAACAGGAGCTGAGGAGAGGATTGTATAACAAACTCCAGTTCAAACTTTATTTTCTCACCCATCCAAAGAAGCAATTAAGTGTTCGGACAATATATAGATTTCTATATGATAAAAAAACATTTCAATAAAAACTTTTTGACGGGTCAATTTTGATCAGGCCAAATTTATGGATTATATTTGCCCCCGCTTAAAGCGCATTCGGCGAGGTAGCTCAGGCGGTTAGAGCGCAGGATTCATAACCCTGAGGTCGGGAGTTCAAGTCTCCC
>CBFCWO010000082.1:0-11591 GCA_965601625.1 uncultured Flavobacteriaceae bacterium
TGTACCTGGTTAGTAATTATTTTTTGTAATTTTGAATGTAACCCACTAAATCTGCGCAATTTTGGAAGAACCCATCAAGATCCTGATCGTCGAAGACAATGTGATCATCGCTGATGATATGCAATCCATGTTGGAGGAAATAGGTTATGAGATCGTGGATAATGTGATTGTTTATGAACAGGCCGTGGAAGTTTTGAAGGAGAAACAGGTAGACCTGGTGCTCATCGACATCATTCTCGCTTCGGACAAGACTGGTATCGATCTTGGCAAGCACATTCGGGAGCATTATGATATCCCCTTTATCTTTGTAACCTCCAATTCGGACCGGGCCACAGTGGAAAATGCCAAAACGGTACAACCCAACGGATATCTGGTCAAGCCTTTCGAGCAGCAGGATCTGTATACCTCCATCGAGATTGCACTATCGAATTTCGTTCAGGGCAAAAAGGCCAAGCCCATTGAGCAAAAAGAAGAAGTGGGGGAGGGCTTTACCTCCAATTCGGTGCTGAAGGATTCCATCTTTGTGAAGAAGCAACACCTGTACTACCGTATCTATTTCAAGGATATTCGTTTTATCAAGGCAGATAATGTCTATCTGGAGGTGAATACGAAGGACAAGAAATTCCTGGTTCGGTCCCCCTTGAAGAACTATCTGGAGAAATTGCCTCGGAATAAATTCTACCGGGCCCATAAGTCATACATTGTCAATGTGGACCACATCGATGCCGTGAATTCCAAGGACATTCTGATCAACGAAACTCTTATTCCCATTTCCAAAGACTTTAAGGAATTCATTATCTCCTCCATGAACTCTTAAGGAGGGATGGTTAATCGGGTCAACTCCATAATTCCGGTCTACACCACATAATTTGAAGCATTCACAACAATTAGTTGTGCAATGCGGGATGATGCCATAGATTCGTCTCTGGATTTACGGATTAATTTTTTCATTTTCATATAGTGTTCTCGTGAAAGAGTCTTATCAGAAACGATAAGGCTCTTTTTGTTTTACACAACTTTTGGAACCTCCAGGGGCAGAATTAGCGGCTGATAGAAGTAGGTGAACCTTCGGAATTCCATTTTCACCACAACTTTTGGGCCCTTTACAACAAAAAATAGGCAACTCAAGCTGCAGGAGCTATGTTTGGAATGTCTTAAGTTGAGATCCCAAATCTTACTGTTAGATGAGAAGGCTGTGTACTTATGTGCATGGCCTTTTTTCGTATGATTTCTACATGGAACGGCATTCGCGCAGGTCTGCCCACATAAACCTTGAATTTGACAACAAATTCTTCTGAATAGCGTTAGATAGAGGTAAGTTTGAAATCATAAATATTGCGGCTTTTAATCTTTTCATGCTGCGATAGGGCGGGTTTATGAAAAAAGTACTGATTCTTATAAGTTGTCTGAGCGTGCTGGGAGGCATGCCGGTACTTTCCGGACAGGAGCTGCCCACCGCAGAAGACACCCTTCTGAAAGACTACAGGGCAAAGACTACTCCCGAGGATAAGAGGGCCTTTTTCTATAAAACCGAGCAGCGGTATGCCCGCAGTACTGCTTATGACTGGCTGGATCGCATCAATGAGGATCTGAACAGGGCCATTCAGGAACAGGATTCCGCCGCCATCCATACCTTCCAGTTGATGAAGGCTCAGATCTATTTTGATCTGGGCAACCACAAGCGTACGGCCGCCCTGGCCAGTGCATTGTATCCGGACCTCGAATCCATGGATCAGACAAACCTGCGTCACCTTTTGGATTTGATGGATCGCAACTATGGGCGACTTCGACAGTACGACAAGCAAATTGAGATCCGGGAACGAAAAAGACAGTTTGAAATTTCAGACAACACTACGTTCTACGATGTGTATTCCAACCTTGGCTTGCACCGAAAGGCCATGGAACAGTATATCGAGGAGGTCAAGAAAACGATAGATTCCTCTGATTTTTTTCAGCAGGGGGTCTACAACAATCAAATCGGCCAGTTCTTGCTGCAGGACCAATCGGCGGCTACTGCTTTGTCTTATTTCAAAAAAGCCCAGGGGTTTGTGGTTGTTTTTGTAAACGACATCAACCAGGTAAGGACTAAAACCCAAATTCAGGAAGCGGAGCTGCTTAAGGGGGTGATCGAAGGGAACATCGGGAAGGCCATGATTCTTCAAAATGAGTATGAGGAGTCGCTGCCCTATCTCGAGAATAGCCTTGGGGTACTGGAAGAGCAGGGAGATGAGGCCTACCGGACCCATTTGGCCGAGAATATCCTCGCTTCGGCACAGGCCTATCTCGAACTCGGAAAACCGGAGCTGGCAAGAGTTTATCTGGACAGGGAACTCAATACCGAGAAGCCGGAACTTTGGATCAAAAAATACCGATTGCTGGCGGCCTATTCAAAGGCCACCGAGGATTTTGCCACCGAATCCCTTGCCCTTAAAACGGCTATGAAGCTGCAGGACTCCATCTATGCCCTTGAGGCTTACAATCAAAGGGAGCGCCTGGTGACCATCGTGGCCAGCGAGGAGCTCGCCAAGGAGAAAATGAAGAACCGGGAAAAAGACCTGCTACTGGAGCGCAGGCGGGAGGAAATGGCGTCCAAGGACATGCGCATCAACCTGGTGTTCATCTCCCTGGTTTTTACCCTGCTGGGCTTTGCGGGATTGGTATACGCCTATCTGAAGAGTATCAAGAACCAGCGGCTGATCGCTGAACAGAAGCGGATTATTGAGAATTCCCTGGTGGAGAAGGATTCCCTCTTAAAGGAGATCCACCACCGCGTGAAAAATAACCTGCAGATGGTTTCAAGCCTGCTCAGCCTGCAGACCAAGAATACGCGAAGCAAGGCTGCCATCGAAGCCCTGGAAGAGGGAAAGACCCGGGTAAAGGCCATGGCCCTGATTCATCAGAAGCTCTATCAGAATGACGACCTTTCCGTAATTGAGATGCAGGGATATATAGAGAGCCTGATCAACAGCATTCAATCCGTCTTCCGAAAAGGGGGGCACGGCATCAATATAACCATCGACGCGGAAGGGGTGGAACTCGATATCGACCGGGCTATTCCCATAGGCCTGATCCTGAATGAACTGGTTTCAAATTCCTTTAAATACGCCTTTCCGGAGGAGGCCGAAAATGGCAAGATCTATATCCACATCCAGAAATTCGAACAGGGTGGTTTCTTCGAATATACCGACAACGGGGTCGGGCTTCCGGAGGATTCCGAAGACCGTGCCAACAATTCCATGGGCATACGTTTGATCAAACGACTGGTAAATCAGTTACAGTCCACCCTGAACATCGATAAAACGGGCGAAGGGGTTCGTTTTTGGTTCAATTTTAAATAACTTTGGGAGAAAACCACTCCCATGAAGATCACCTTCCTCGGCCACGCCGCCCTGCTCATTGAAACCGATGCTCACAGCCTGATTGTAGATCCTTTTATCACCGGGAATGATCTCGCCCGGGGCAGAATCAACCTGGAGGATCTGCCTGCGGATTTTATCCTGCTAACCCATGCCCATCAGGACCATGTCCTGGATGTAGAGACCATAGCCGGGAGAACGGGTGCAATGATCATCAGCAACTACGAAATCGTTTCCTATTACCAGCAAAAAGGATTTGAAGGGCATCCGCTCAACCACGGGGGCGCACGTGATTTTGATTTCGGTTGGCTGAAATATGTAAATGCGGTGCATACCTCTTCCTTCGCCGACGGCACCTACGGAGGGCAACCCGGTGGATTTGTGCTCAAGAGCGGTGGAAAAATGCTCTACCTGGCCGGGGATACGGCACTGCACATGGATATGAAACTTATTTCCTTATATGGAAAACCAGACCTGGCCGTGCTTCCCATAGGGGACAACTTCACCATGGGCGTGGACGATGCCATACAGGCTTCCGGCTTTGTGGAGTGCGACCGTGTCCTGGGGGTTCATTACAATACCTTCGGCTATATCGCCATTGATACGGAAGAAGCCCTGAACAAGTTCAAGGCGGCCGGCAAAACCCTGTTGCTGCCTCAGATCGGGGACTCGGTGGAAGTCTGATCAGACCACATTGGAGCGGAGGACTACCCGATGCAACAACTTTGGGAAAAAGCGTTTGAGATAGATGCCGGAAACTTCACGGCCTCCAATGTAGACCTCCCATTTCTTCTTTTCTATGGCTTAGGCCATTTTCCTGGCAAAACGGTCCGGGTCCATCCCGGCAGCCGTAGCCGTATCCTGTTGTTGTTGGGGGGAACCATCTCCGGTAAGGGCATTACGAGCCACGTCCGTTTGGACAAATCCCGGGCAGACCATCGTTACATGTATCCCATCTTTTTCGTGTTCCATGCGCAGGACATCAAAAAAACCATGCAGGGCGTGTTTAGCCCCGCAATAGCCTGACCGCAAAGGCGAGCCAAATCTTCCCATCAGGCTGGTGACCACTGCGAAATGTCCCGTCTTTCGTTCTGTGAAATGGGGCAAGAGCGCCCTGGAAAGTGCTACAGTACCCAGGTAATTGACCTTCATGAGTTTTTCGTAGACTTCCATCCCGGTATCTGCGATCAGGGAACGCTGGCTGAGCCCGGCATTGTTGACCAGGACATCCACATGCCCAAAGAGTTGAATCGCCTCAGTTGCCAGCCTGGGAAATTCGGTCCAGCTTTCCAGGTCCATGGGAAGGATAGCGGCCTTTTCAGGATGCGGGAGTGCATTGCGCACCTCCTTAAGACGTTCCGCATTCCGGGAGGATAATATAAGGCGCGCACCCCTGCCTCCCATGTGTAGTGCCAGGGATTTTCCTATTCCCGAGGAAGCCCCTGTAATCCATATCACTTTATCGTTCATCGACCTGTTTCAGATGGTTTGTCAAGCGAAAATATACGTAAATTTGGTAGCTCGTATGCAAGCTTCCTTTAGTAAATACACACTTCACTTCAAACGACCGGGAGGAACCTCCAGAGGTATTATGACCCAAAAAGACACCTATTTTGTCTGCCTGCGGGTTGGGGAAGCGTGGGGCATAGGGGAGGCGGGCCTCTTCAGGGGCCTGAGCTCAGACGATCGTCCGGATTACGAACAAGTACTCGCCAGGGCCTGTGAGGCCGTCGCCGAGCAGGGAGATCAGGCAGTGGAAGCTTATCGGGAATACCCCAGCATTGTCATCGGCCTTGAGCAGGCGTTTCATTCCCTGAAAGGGAGCACGCCCTTCGAACTCTTTCCTTCTTCCTTTCTTAAAGGAGATCCTATCCCCATTAACGGACTGATTTGGATGGGGGAACCTGGTTTTATGAAGCAGCAGATCAGAGAAAAGATCGAAGCGGGTTTTCCTTGCCTGAAGCTTAAGATTGGAGCCCTGGAATTTGAGGAAGAACTGGGGATGTTGAAGGAGATCCGCAGGGAGTTTACCCCTCAGGACCTGGAAATCCGCGTAGATGCGAATGGCGCCTTTTCTCAAAAGGATGCCCTGGAGAAACTCAAGCGCCTTTCGGAACAGGGTCTGCACTCCATCGAACAGCCGATCGCTCCGGGGAATTGGGAAGCCATGTCCGAACTGTGCGCGAGAACACCCCTTCCAATCGCCCTGGATGAAGAATTGATCGGTATCCATAAGGCTCGGGAAAAGCATCAGATGCTCGAGTTGATCCAACCTCAATATGTAATCATAAAACCCAGTCTGGCAGGAGGTTTTTCAGGGAGCAGGGAATGGATCGAGGCGGCGGAGTCCCGTCGGATCGGATGGTGGGTTACCAGCGCTCTGGAAAGCAATATCGGGCTGAACGCCATCGCCCAGTGGACGGCTGCTTTGGACGTTCACATGCCTCAGGGTCTCGGGACCGGATCCCTGTTTACCAACAACTTTGAAAGCCCATTGCACGTAACCGGGGGAACCCTGCGATACGGACCTGCAGGCCAATGGAATGAATCTGAAATAAAAAACCTATGTACATAGAACAAGGCTACCGCGGCGATCTCGGACTGTGGAAGTATTTATTCCTGCCCACCGGCTTCATCTTTCTGATGGTGGTCAACTATATCATCACGGTCAACTCACCGATAAGCGTTGAGGACAGTATGGCCCAAATGATAGAACAACTGGGCACCAACACCGTCCTGATCCTTCTTTTGGCCCCACTGGCTTTCGGTCTGGTGGTGGTCCTGGGCTGGACCAAGCTGGTGCATCCCCAGTCCATTCGCTCGCTGACGACTTCCCGCTCGCGGATTGACTGGAAACGTGTGTTGTTCTCCTTCGGGATCTGGTCGCTGATCACTGTCGGGCTGACTGTCCTGGATTATTGGACCTCTCCGGGGGATTATACCCTGAACTTTCAATGGGATGCTTTTTGGAAGCTGGCGCTCATTGCCATCCTCCTTATTCCGTTGCAAACCAGCTTTGAGGAATACCTTTTCCGCGGCCATATGATGCAGGGTCTGGGTATCATCTTTCGCAACCGTTGGGTCCCTCTGATAACAACCTCGGTAATCTTTGGAATGATGCACCTGGGGAACCCGGAGGTTGAAACCCTGGGGTATGGGATCATGGTATTCTATATCGGTACCGGATTCTTCCTGGGGATCCTGACCCTGATGGACGAAGGCCTGGAACTCGCCCTCGGCTTCCACGCAGCCAATAACCTGGTGACCGCCCTGCTGGTCACTTCCGAATGGACTGCCTTCCAGACGGATTCAATATTGCGCGATGTGGCGGAACCCGGACTCGACTGGGATGCATATCTGCTGTTAATCGTTGTATTTCCATTGCTTTTGTATTTCTTTGGAAAAAAATACAAGTGGTCAAACTGGAAGGAACGGCTTACCGGAGGTGTCCTCACACAGGAGGAGGCCCGGGAAATCTTTAAGCAACAAGAATCATGAAGGACAATTTCAACAACGCATTTCAAATAAATGGGCTGCAAATATCCTATGACGACCTGAGTGAGGTTGCTTATAGCCTGGTGAAGGAAGGCGAGCCCTTTGAACGGGAAATCGGCGACTTTCTGCTGGACTGGATAACCGAATCCCCGGTAATTCAACAGAAAACCTCAGGGTCCACAGGAGAACCCAGGGAAATAGAGATCCCAAAGTCGGCCATGGTCTCCAGTGCCCGGGCTACGGGGGAATTCTTCCAGCTTCAGGAAGGAACCCGGGCCTTGCTGTGCCTGCCTGCAGGAAGCATTGGAGGAAAAATGATGCTGGTGCGGGCGATGGTCCTGGGGTGGGAGCTTACCCTGACCGCCCCTTCTGGAAGGCCTCTGGAATTCCTGGACCAGGAGTACGATTTTGTTGCGATGGTCCCTTTGCAACTGGCCCAGTCGCTGAAAGCGCTCGACAAGATTAGAACCGTTTTGGTAGGCGGAGCTCCTATCTCAGCGGCCCTCCTCTCTCAAATCCCCGATAAGCACACCGCTATATATGAAAGCTACGGAATGACTGAAACTTCGAGTCATATTGCCCTGCGCAGGTTATCTCCTGTCCCCGAAAACACGAATCCCGAAACGGTTCTGCCACCCTTTCATGTGCTGGCGGGCATAACCCTGGAGCAGGATGATCGGGGCTGTCTGGTGATCCACGCTCCGCGCCTTTCCGCTGAGTATCTGGCGACCAACGATCTGGTCACCCTCGAAGGCTCAGACCAGTTCAGGTGGTTGGGCAGGGCGGATCACGTGATCAATTCCGGTGGCGTAAAGCTGGTCCCCGAGCAATTGGAAGCGAAGATGGGCCCTTTTATGGAACAACATTTTTTCCTCACAGGCCTACCGGACCCTAAACTGGGGGAAAAACTGGTGCTCGTAGTGGAAGGGGAAGCTGACGAAGGCCTTATTGAGCGACTCAGAAAATCCGCTGAACTGGATAAATACGAAATCCCGAGGGCGTTGCATACGCTGCCTAAATTCTCCATGACCGCTTCGGGCAAGATCAACCGACCCGAAACCCTGAAGGGCCTGTCTTAAAACTTAAAACTTATGAAACGTTTTTTCCTGATTGCCTTATTATGGTTTGTTGCCATTCCGGGGATGGCGCAGCAAATCCTCCCGGAATCCCAGCGCGCCCGCGTGGTGGATGAATTGTTGAAAGAGCGTTTTGACTCCCTGCTTCCCGCACTTATGGATCGCACCGGGATCGATATGTGGGTGTTGATTTCCAGGGAGTACAATGAAGATCCGGTATTGCGTACCATGTTGCCGGCAACATGGCTCAATGCCCGCCGGAGGACCATTTTGCTGTTCTATCGGGATGCCGAATCCGGAAGGATGGATCGGCTGGCAGTGGCCCGCTACAACATTGGTGAGAATATTCAATCGGCCTGGGACAAGGAAGCAGAGCCCGACCAATGGAAGCGATTAATGGATCTTATCAGCGAACGGGACCCTAGAAAAATCGGACTTAATTTTTCAGAGGACTTCAACATAGCCGACGGGCTGGACAAGACGGATTACGAGGCCTTTATGCAATACCTCCCCGGCAGGTATAAATCCCGGGTCGTTTCGGCAGAGGCCCTGGCCGTAGGGTGGATTGAGACGAGGACTCCCCGTGAAATGGCCTTGATGGGACATCTGGTGGAAATTACGCATAACGTGATTGCC
Source organism: uncultured Flavobacteriaceae bacterium (assembly GCA_965601625.1). Taxonomy (GTDB): domain Bacteria; phylum Bacteroidota; class Bacteroidia; order Flavobacteriales; family Flavobacteriaceae; genus Robiginitalea. The sequence goes on from CBFCWO010000082.1 coordinate 8,564, forward strand.
GAAGCCTTTTCCAACAGCGTGATCACACCTGGAGTGACCACCACCACCGAAGTGGAATGGTGGATGCGCCAGAAAGTAACCGACCTGGGCCTGGATACCTGGTTTCACCCCACAGTGGATATTCAGCGCACCGCGGAAACCCTGGAAGGACACCTCTATTCCTTCTCAGACCGGCCCGAGGATATGGTGATCCTGCCGGGAGACTTGTTACATTGCGACTTTGGGATCACTTATCTCCGCCTGAATACGGATTGCCAGCAACTGGCCTATGTCTTAATGCCGGGGGAAACGGGGCCTCCTGACTTCCTGAAGGAAGCCCTGCGAAAGGGGAATCAGGTACAGGATTTCCTCACCTCCAATATGAAAGAAGGACGAAGCGGGAACGAGATCCTGTCCACTGCCCTTTCCCAGGCGAAGGAAGCGGGTCTGAGACCTGCTATTTATACACACCCCCTGGGTTCGTATGGGCATTCGGCCGGGACCACTATTGGCATGTGGGATGCCCAGGGAGGGGTTAGCACAGATGACGGGGAAAACTACCCCCTGCAACCCCGTACAGTTTATGCCATAGAACTTAACACCACGGTGCACCTGCCGGAATGGAACCGCGATATCCGCGTAATGCTGGAGGAGGCAGGGTATTACGGCCCGCAGGGCTTCCGGTATGTCAGCGGCAGGCAGACCGACCTGTACCTGATCCCCCGCTAAAGATCCATTTTTCTCACCTGCCCTAAGCAACCAAGAGCATCCGGAAACATCTTAATCCATAGATGGAGGCGTCGATCGTTTTGTACAGCTTATCCCGAATTAGCCAGTGATCGCATCGGTATTTGCAGGATTGCCAGAGGCACTCCTTGTGAACGACTTCTGTTTTCTGTTTTTTTTAACATATAATGTCTTATCTTTAAGGGAGTTAAAAGCAATGCTATGAAAAAATTATGGATTCTACTTCTAGTGCTCGGGCCCTTTGGGGTGGCCCAGCAAACAACGCAAACCATCAGGGGTACCGTTAATGACGGGAGAGCCCCCCTGGCCAATGTGGCTATCAATGTGGAGGATGGAGAGTCAAAAACCTATACAGATGCCGATGGAAGATACTCCATTGAGGCCTCCCCCGGGGATGTGCTGCTTTACTCTTATACTGGAATGAAGCCACTGAGGATACGGGTGGAAGATGTTACCCGAATCCTGAACCCGACCATGGTGATGGACGTCGCCGAGCTGGATGAGGTGGTGGTGATTGGCAGCAACCGCAAGACCCAGCGGGAACTGGCTGCGGAATATGCGGTAAATGAGCGATTGATCCGAACCGCCTTTGGAATTTTAAATGCCGATACTGCCCCCGGGAATATCCGATTTATGACGGATAAAGACATTGAACCGGTATTCCTGTGTATTTTGGATCTATTGCGAAACCGCTTTGCGGGTGTTCGGGTTGTCGGGGAGTGTACCGGAGGGGGCGGACCTGCCGCAGAGGGTCAGCTCACCAATATTCAGGGCGTTCCCCAGCGGGATAGTGACTCCTTCCAGGAATTCGACAATCTCGGAGCGCAGCGCGTCTATATACGGGGGGCTTCTTCCCTTTTCAATCAACGTGCCGCGATTTTTGATGTGGACGGACTGATCCTGTCGGAACCCCCTATATGGCTGGATATCAATCAGATAAAGCGCCTTGCCATTCTGAACAATTTCGCCACAGCTTCCATGTATGGAAGCCTTGGGACGGGAGGGGTCATCGTGATCAATACCCTGGCGGGGAGTCCAAAGGGGAACAAAGTCACGGATTATGCCCGTCTGCGCAACAACTACTTAAGCGGACCCCTGTTGAGCCGGCAGGACATCGAGGCCAGTCAACCGACCTATTACAAGGAAATGGCCGAAGCCTCCTCTACATCGGAGGCCAAAACGGTCTATGAAAAATACGCTTCCCGTTATTCCGGATCACCTTTCTTTTACCTGGATGCCTACCGCCACTTTTATGAGGTGCGGGGAGATTCGGATTTCGCGGATGAGATCGTGGAGTCCCACAGTTACCTGTTCAACCGAAATCCGGTGGCCACAAAGGCCCTCGCCTATACTTACGAGAGTCAGTCCCGATTGAACAAAGCAAACGATGCGTATCAGGAAGTAATGCGTATGCGGCCGAATTACGGGCAGTCCTATATGGATCTTGCCAACAGTTACCGGGACCTGGATCAGTACGACAAGGCTGCCTCCATGTATGTGCGGTATGATTACCTGGTAGAAGAGGAGATGATCCCCGTGGACAGCACTGCCTTTGTTCCGATCCTGAACCGGGAATACAACAACCTGTTGTCTTTGCATAGGGCCCGTATCATTAGTGCGGCCAACCGGGCTTCCCTCTTTGTGGAGGAAGAAGATTTCCAGGGAACCCGTCTGGTGTTCGAATGGAATGACGGGGAGGCTGAATTCGACCTGCAGTTTGTCAATCCTGGAGAACAATTCCATGTCTGGAAGCATACCCAGGCCAGCAATGCGGACCTGATCATGAAGGAAAAGGAAATAGGCTTTAATGCTCAGGAATTCCTTATTGACGACTCCCTCCCGGGGACCTGGCAGGTCAATGTTCTTTATCGCGGGAATAAGAGTCTGACGCCCACCTATCTGAAAGCGACCATTTATGACAATTACGGATCCCCCTCCCAACGGAAAGACGTCCGGGTGTTCAAGCTGACCCTGAAGGATGTGAACCAACAACTCTTCACCCTGACCAAGGGATCGACGGTTGCGGTAAACTAATTGTCCACCAGAGGAGCGCACTTGAACGATAGACAGGGCTCAGGTACTTCCTGTTCCTGTTCAGAGACCTTGCAGTCATAATGGATTATTATGGTTTAGATTAGAAGTATAAATGCAATTTTTTTCTGTGTAGCATGATTTTTGATGATCATAATCAAGATCAAGATGACTCCTGATATAAGGGGGGAAACATCAAATTCACAGGGATTACACTTGCGGGCCCAAAGCCGGCGAGGCTAAAAAAAGTTTTGATATGAAAGCATTAACA
>CBFCWO010000083.1:0-11536 GCA_965601625.1 uncultured Flavobacteriaceae bacterium
ATGCTGGTGGAGAAAAACATCACCTTTTACTCCAACTGCGAACACCACTTTGTGCCGATTTTCGGTAAAGCACACGTAGCGTACATCTCCTCGGGCAAGGTCATTGGGTTGTCCAAGCTCAACCGTATTGTTCAGTACTATGCGCGCCGGCCACAGGTTCAGGAGCGCCTGACCAACCAGATCGGGACGGAGCTGCAGCGGATCCTTGACACCAAGGATGTGGCTGTCATCCTGGATGCCAAGCACATGTGCGTGTGTTCCCGCGGCATTCAGGACGATACTTCCGCCACAGTGACCTCCTTTTACAGCGGGGCTTTTGAAGATCCTCAGAAAATTGCCGAGCTGCACAATTACCTGCAGGGCTAAGCAGCGCGCTGAACCATGCCTTCCAGTGCTCCCTGGCTGCTATTCCCGGATGCCATGATGGCCGGGGTGATCCTCGCGGTACAGCTGCTGGTCTACCCTGCTTTTTTGCACTTCAGCCCGGAAAACCTGCTTCGATGGCATACAACCTATACCCATAGGATCAGCCTGCTCGTGGTACCGCTGATGCTCGCCCAGCTGCTGGGCGGGGTCCACTGGGCATACCTCCATCCGGGATGGGGCTCCGGGGTCTATCTGGGATTGGTCGTTCTGCTCTGGGGCATTACCTTTCTCAAATTTGTCCCTTATCATACGGCCATAAGCCGCGGCCAGGCTGATAAAACCCTTCTCAGAAGGCTCGTAGCCGAGAATTGGATACGTACCCTCCTTTGGATCGTGGCACTCATCTGGCACCTGGCCGTATGGACCCGCACACCCTGAAGGTACGCAGGTCATCCACACCATCCCCTGAAGAATCCGAAGACCGGCAGGCGAAAAAGCAAATTTTTGCGTTATAGTTAGGATAAATCCAGGCGCATGAGATTCTTAGTCATCACCTTGATCCTGCTTTGTTCCCTGGCAACCCAGGCCCAACAGGGCTTCAAACTGGGCCTTAATGGGGGTTTACCCATCAACCAGGAAGGCAATGATGCCGTCAGTATCGTGGTCGGAGCGGATGTGGGGTACCTTTTTGCCCTGGGGGAAGTCGTTGATGCCGGTGTCATGGTCGGATTCATAAACGGATTCCCCGAGAAATTTGATTCCGGGGGCGCTGACCTTCCGCATGTACAGTTCCTGCCCCTGGCGGGATCTTTCCGGATCTGGCCTTCCCGATCCTTCTCCTTTGGGGCAGACCTGGGTTATGGGGTCGGGATCAATGAAGGCAATGAAGGCGGATTCTACTACAAACCCATCATCGGCTACCTGATGGGTCCCCAGACAGAAGTCAACCTGTCCTACACGGGTATTCAAACGGATTATCTGCCCTGGAGGACCGTACAGCTTGGGGTCCTTTACACATTTCCAGAGAGGCGTCGCTATTAGTTTGCCATCTGGTACAGGAAAAAGGTAGGGTATCTGGGTATTGAGTTGTTATAAGTGCAAATAATCAAAAATCCCGATCTGATGAAAACACCTATTGACCTAAAACTGTTAGGCCTGGCCTTGTCCACAGCCCTGCTCATTACCAGTTGCAACAGTGATGATACTGATGGACAGGATGGCCAGCTTCGTCTCAGTGCTACAGCCACTTACCTGACAAGCGCTTCTTCCAAGACCGAAACGGCTGCCAAAGCAATCAATGAAGACCTTGAAATCTCTAAATTCCTGATCAATCTTGCCGAGTTTGAGCTTGAACTGGACGACGATTCCTATGAAACATCTGAGGACGACATGTATGAAGGGGAAGATGAGTGGGATGACGACGGCTATTACGACTATGAGGATGAAATTGAACTGGAAGGCCCGTTTGAACTCAATCTTCTCGACGGGCAGATCACTTTTATAAATACAGACGTTCCCAATGGGACGTATGAAGAACTTGAATTTGAATTCGAGGCCAGCGAAGACCCCCAAAGCGAACTCTTCGGAAAGTCCATTTTGATTCAGGGGACGATTCAGGGGACCCCTTTCGAATTCTGGCATGATTTTGAGGATGAACTGGAAGTGGATTTTGAAGATACTTCCCTGGATATAACTATCAAAGGCGAGGCCGAAAACCTGGTGATCGATTTTGACCTCAGCATGCTGTTTAACCACGCCCTGGGAATCGACCTTTCCCAGGCACAGGATGGAAACGGAGATGGCTTGATTGAGATCAGCCCTTCGGACCCGGATGGGAACAATGAGCTGGCTGGGGAAATCAAGGAAGGCATTAAACAGGTTATAGACCTTTTGGAGGATTAATCCGTAGATAAATATCAAACGTAAAAAGCGCAGGGGATCCTGCGCTTTTTTTATGGCAACCTTTAGCCACTGCTCCCTGCACGAAGGAAGAAAAGGAATATCTTTACACCGACTTATGCTTATCAAAGCCCGGTACTTGGGAAGGTAGGCGCCATAGGGCAAGACAAACTATGAGAATTGGATTCCTTGCAGTACTGGTTATCCACGCCCTGGTCCATCTGATGTGGTTTGCCCACGCCTTTGGATGGTTGGAGCTGGAATATTTCCAGAAAGAGATCCCTGGGAAAGTAGGTTTCAGCTGGTTGCTGGCAGCCGCTTTTTTTCTATGGGCGGCCGTATCGCTCGGAAGGCGAAAACCGAAATGGTTCCACGCGGCCCTTATCGGGGTTTTGATTTCACAAATGTGGATTTTCTCCGCCTGGACGGACACCAAATTCGGTTCCCTGGTGAATTTACTCGTGCTTGCAGGTACCCTGGTGGGTTTTGCCAAATGGGAGTTTGAGTCCCGATTCCGTCAGGATGTACGCTCGCTTTTTGAGAATAGCCGGATCAGTAACCATGTCCTGGCAGAAGAAGACCTTAAACCCCTTCCAACCGTGCTCAGGTCCTACATCCGCAGAAGCGGCGCCCTGGGCAAACCCGTTGTGGTCAACTTTCGCCTGGAATTCGAGGGGCAGATGCGCAAAGCAGGAAAGCCCTGGTTCTCCTTTACCTCGGAACAGTATAATTTCATCCCGCGTCCGAATCGGTTGTTTTTCATAAAAGGACGCATAAAAGGGCTGTCCGTATGGGGCTACCATTCCTACCGCCCACCCACCGCCAAAATGATCATCCGGGCCCTCTCCCTGCTGCCGCAGCTAAAGATCGACAACCCTGAGATGTACGCATCCGAAACCGTTACCTTCCTCAATGACCTATGCCTGTTCGCCCCGGGAGCTTTGACCGACGAGCGCATCACCTGGGAAGCCCTGGATGACTACCAAATCAGGGCTACCCTGACCCTGAAAGACGTAAAAGTCTCAGCCATCCTCTATTTCAATGAAGCAGGGGACCTGGTCGATTTCAGGTCAGAGGACCGGTACGAGGTAGATAAAATGGAACGATTCCCCTTTACCACCCCGGTGGGGGAATTCCGGGAATTTGAGGGTGTCAGGATTCCCACCTATGGAGAGGCCGTATGGCACTATCCCGAAGGGAAATTTGTCTATGGGAAGTTCCGGCTAAAGTCGATTTCCTATAACCATACGGATATTCCGTCCTAAGCATTGGATTTCCCTCGGGGATTTCACCTCTTAAAAAATTCTTCCATAATTACGCGCAATTATTTAGAATCATTCTATATTTGGAGCTTAATCCAATGAACTAACAGGAGCCTTGCATACAGGTAAGATGCGGCCCTCCTGACCCAAACCCATAGCAAATGAAAGTAACCAACAGGCAACTGCACCGGGACGTGGCGTATTTTTATGTAGGGCTTATCCTGGCCTTTTCTTTTTCCGGAATCATCCTGAATCATCGGCAGAGCTGGTATCCTACGGAATACGCTTATGAGTCCGAAGAAGTGCAGCTTAAAATGCCTGAAGGGGAACTGACCGAGGAAAGGATAAGGGAATTGACGGCCCCCTTTGAGATGGAGTATCAAAGCCACCGGGTACGGGGCAACAGCCTCAGGGTAGATTTTGCCGGCAATAACATCCTGGAAGTCAATACGGCAGATGGAAAAGGAGTCCTGGAAGCCCGTCGGACCATGCCTTTTTTAGGCCATACCATAAAACTGCACAAGTCTACCGATACGGCATGGATCTGGTATTCCGATATTTTTGGGGTGGGCATGATCCTGATCGCTATTACCGGGATGTTGATCCCTATGGGCAAAAACGGATTCAACAGGCGGGGCTGGAAACTGATGCTGGCGGGGTTGGTGTTTCCGTTGTTGTTTCTATTTGTGTTGTAGGATACGGGTGAGATGAGGGGATAACCCCCTCCCCCCGGGAACAACATAATTCAATCCCCTGCAAAATACATGCGCCTTTAAAGTCAGCCGGGGAGTGGAATTACCTGTATAACCGGCCCAGGGTCTGCGACGGCAATTGTCCGAACATTCGCTTGTAATCGGATGAGAATTGCCCCATATGCCAAAAACCCCATTTACTGGCCAGATCGACAACCTTCGCGTTGGCTGGATTTGAAGTGCTCAATGCAGCATGTACCTTATTCAATAAAAATGCCTTCAGGTATTGCTTTGGGCTCATTCCATACTTCTCACGAAATGCATATTGCAATGTTCGTTCACTTACGCCTGCCACCTCGCACAGGTCTTTGATCGTCACTGAATCTCTGTCCATATGCCTTAAAAAATCCATAACCTGCCTAACCGCAGTCTCCCTCAATGAGGAGGCAAAAATCTTTCTTCGAATTGCAGGCCCCTCAATCATCTCCAACAACCGGAGGGGCAGCTCTTCACAGACCATCCTGAAAAGTGGCTGACTGGCTTGGGCAGCGCCTTCGAAGTAATATTGCAAAATGGAGATTAGGTCCCGTCTGAAAATCTGTGCAGCCAGGTTGTTTACCCGGATCAGGTCATTTCCCCGAATGGTATGCATCAAGCCACCCAGGTGATGGCGTTCACAAATCTCTTCTATTTTAGCCTCAGTTATGGAAAAGGTTATCACATTGAATCCCGCCCAACTCTGACAGTTTATCTCCGAACCAGGGCTATAAACGATGATATCTCCCTGCTCCTTCAAGACCCCCCTCCAGATAATTCGGGTTCCGCCAGCAAAGGCAAAAGTCCAGTACCCGGGTGGTGCTGTGCCCAGTTGGTCAATTTGCTTGTCCAGGTGGCAATATCCTAACTGGAATTCAGGAAAGATTACCTGTCTGAGCCTGGAGTTCAGGTTTCCCCTTTCCAATTGCCTGAATTGCAGGTCCCATGCTTTGGCCGTATCCATAAACAAATCCAGGTCATTGAATTCAAGGTCAATAAGCGTCCCCTTCATATTCAGTGTGTTTTCCATGGGTTCCGATGTTTGCGGAAAATTGATAGTACGCACAACCAGGGCTTATTAATTTAGAGCATTCTTAAAGACTTCATATATCAATTAAGAGTCATAAGGGGGATAAGCCTTTGGGACAGACAAGAATCTCTTAGGCATGTGCCACTACAAGATACGCATTATTGTATTTACCCCTCTTACCAATCAGTATTAATTATTAAAGCACAAAACCATGATTAAGAGAATTACCAAAAACATACTGGGGATCATTGCTTCTGCATTATGTCTGACATTTATCCCGGCTGAGGGTCAGGAACGACAGGAACCTTCTTCCCCTGAAGATCAGATGAATGTACTCACCGGTGGGGTCCCAAACGGCAGATGGAAAGAAGGCCTGTTGTTTGACGGAGTCCGTCCCATGCCCTGGATGAAGAGCGCTGCCAACTGGTTTCCCGGCACCGAAGAGGTACAACCGAATGAAATACGCGTAACCTTTATGGGAACTGCCCCGCTGATCCGGCCCGGACAGATGAATACCTCCATTTACGTCGAACTCGGAAATGGAGACAGCTTTGTCTTCGATATGGGAGAAGGTGCTGTAGCAAACTACACGGCTGCCCGGGTGGCCTTAAATCAAATAAATCACGTTTTCATCACCCACCTGCATGTGGACCACTTCGGATCCCTGCCCTACCTCTGGATGTTCCGGACCTGGAACGGCGGATGGCATCAGCCCCTGACGATCCACGGGCCGTCTGGGAGGACGCCTGAGTATGGCACTGCAAAAATGGTGGAAGGCATGAAAATGATGACCGGGTGGCACCAGGATGCCTTTAGTGTCTTTCCTGCCGGAAAGGGATGGGATATTCAGGTCAATGAATTTGATTTCCGGGACAATGGCGGTGTGGTATATGAAAAAGACGGGGTTAAGATCACCCACTGGCAAAGGTCTCACGCCAAAGACGGTGCTTCCGGCTACCGCCTGGACTGGAATGGAATGTCAGTGGTCTGGACGGGTGACGGCCGGCCAAGTGAACTGGATATTGAATACGCCAAAGGCGTCGACCTTTACATAACGGAGCTCCAGCAGGAAGTGGTTGAGATCAATTCCGGCGTTCAGGGGGTACCCCCCTTCCTTGCCCGGTATACGATTGATACCCACCACTCTCCCGCCTATGGGGTGGGGTATGTAGCCAATCAAATCAAGCCCCGGATGTTGATGACCACGCACCAGGATTTTGACCCCTTCCTTAACGAAGAGGTAGTGGCGGAAGTCCGGGAACATTGGAAAGGACCCTACCGCTTTGGTGCCCCCGATGGTATTGTGGTAAACATCACCAAAGAATCGATTTGGGTACGTGAAGGCATCTTGCCTGACTATCCCAATACGCGTGCCCCTCAATTCAATTTCGACAACGGACAATTGGTGGTACCTTATCCACCTACCAGCCGGCAGGAGATCCAGGAGCCTTTTGTACGTGAAAAAGAAGTGAATCCAGACCTGTACTACCCCAAAGGTTACCACCCTGAGTTGTTACAGGAATGGCCCACTGAGAGTGACCTGGTTGTCCCTATGGAGCAATTGCCTGAGAACCTGCGCAAGAATATGGGTGCCCAATGGGAGTATGCCAAACGCAATAAGAAGATCCTTGAAGAACAGAAAAAATCTGGCGGCAATAACTAAGCTTTAAAAGGATGATGAATCACTAAACCTGTATGGGCAGTCCCATGCAGGTTTTGTTTTTTGAATATCAACCTAAAATTGAGCAATAACGATTAATTCACGCGTTGAATGAGTGAATCTGCTCACTGCGGTCCCGCCAGTGCGGTGAGGACAACTATTGCCAGTCGCATAATGGACCTCTGCAATGGTCTTGTGATAAACTAATTTCTTCTATTTAATAATCTATCTAACAAGCTTATTTTCCGGGCCTCAATCGATCAATCCAGTTAACTGAATCAGGGCAGATATCGAGACGTATTCCGCTACCTGAAATTTTGTTCCTTAAGGAGTTCGCCAGCCTCATTATAGACCTTCCAGGTGCCTTTCTTCTTGCCGTGCTCGAAGCGACCTTCGTCCCAGAGTTGACCATTGGCATGGTATCGCTTCCATTTACCGTGCTTATTCTCTTTATCATCGAAGCCGCCAATAGCCCTGGGCGCGCCATTCTTATAGAACCATTCCCATCGACCAACTATCTTCCCGTTTTTATAGTCGCCGGATGATTGCAACTGTCCATTATTGAGAAAGTATTTCCACGATCCTGATTTTTTTCCATTTTCGAATTCACCCTGACAAGAGACAAGTCCATTTTTAAAGAACAATTTAAATGGGCCATTCTTGGGATTTCCATTTTCGTCGATTCCCGGAATATCTTTCATCGTGATTATTTTTTATTGGCTACAACGCTCTGGATATGTGCCGTGCCGAGATCAGGAGGTCTGGACATCTAAACCATTCTTGTACACCGATTTTATTCTTCGTAGATGTCATATTTATTAGAGATAGATTTCATCAACGCTTTATTGGCGAAATCCTCTTCAGATTAGCGCCTGCACTGTGCTTTATATTCTGTCTTTTGGTTTATCATTTAAACCGCTATTACTTATACCCATCGTTAGCTGTAGTTCATTTTTGATTCGTCATCTAACGAATTTTTCAAATGTTTTACCATTGAATTTATATGCTCCGTTCTCTTGTGTCCCAAGCCAAAGGTCGCCATCGTTGTCTTTGTAAATACTGAATAGCGGAATGTCTTTTGACTTGTCTTGAACGGCATAGTGTGTAATATTTGTCCCATCGTATTTCCAAACCCCACTGCGATAGGTTACAAACCACAAATTATTATTGTTGTCTCTTACTGTTGATAGATACTCATCCAAATGGCTGTCCTCTTTCCCATCCAAACCACCTATGCTTTCGTGTCTGGAATAAAATTTATCGCTTTTTAATTTTGAGCTGTCGTAAACACTATAGCGATATTCGGTATTGAACCAAAAGTCGCCATTTTTGTCCTCCGTAATTGAACGCACTCCATTTGCACCTTCATTGCGAAATTCTGTCACATCTTCTTCTGTAATCCATTCAAACGATTTTCCATCGTATCGACAAACGCCAACAGGGTTTGTGCCAAACCAAATGTTTCCTTTGCTGTCTTTATAAATGCTGTAGATTTCAAAAGGATTGGAGAGGCTTGGTGGTTTAGGCAACTGCAATTCATATAAAGTAATTCCGTCATATCGATATACTTTCTCATTTCGAAAAGAATGCTTAAACCACATATCTGTGGATTTAAGTTTCCAATCATTTCTGGAGATTGCCGATAATGTAGTAAATGTATTTCCGTCAAACTTAGTTATCGTAGAATTTGGGTGGCAGCTGGTAAAGTATAGGTTGCCAGATTTATCTTCATTTATTTCATCAATTCTATTGTTTGGTAAACCGTGTTTTGTTGTATAATTAATCAATGTCTTTCCATCGTATTTATACACTCCTTTATCCCAACTGCCAAACCAATAAACATTCTTTTTGTCTTGATAAACAACCATGATACTGCCAGTGAGTTCCGCTACAGGATCGCCTTTGACAATGTCCTCTGCTTTAACCTGTTGTTTTGTGGTCTCTCCATTACAGGATGTCAATAAAACCAATACGTTGAAAAAGGTAACTGCGTTCAATTTTATTGTCATCTGTTTGAGGTTTGTACTGTCTTCATAGGGTTACAGTTAACGCAATTCTGTATGATTTGTGGCGGAGCCTCAAATCAGCGTTTTTGTTTTGGTGGGAAGTTTGATTAAAAGTAGAAATTGCAGGTCATCTAACCAACCACAACAGGAATTATACACCTTGTTGGCGCTAGTGTAATTGTTACCTGATTCAATTATTTAAGTATCTTGATCAGAAACGTGCTCAATTTATTGGAATGCTTGGTGTAATAGTAGTTATCGCCCTGTCCTGGCTGCTTCTTTGGTTATTCTCAAGAGAGCACATAACTGTATTGGGGATTATTCCTTATGGCAGACGTTTAAAAGAGTTTTCTATAGGATTAATACTTATGGCCTTGTTCTGTATGATCAATCTTTTAGGACAAGCATATTTTAGGGAAATTACTTATGTCAGAAACCCTGACTATGGATTTTGGGAAAGCCTAAATGGTGTGTGGTGGACATTTAAAGCTGCTTTGTTCGAAGAGTTAATTTTTCGAGGGGCACTGCTGTATTTACTTATCAAAAAAACAGGCATCAATTGGGCGTGTATAATAAGCGCCATAGCCTTTGGCATATATCATTGGTTCAGTTATCAAATGTTTGGTCGTGGAATGATACCAATGATTTATGTTTTTTTGTTGACAGGAGCAGCAGGTTGGATGTTCGCATACGCTTTTGCCAGAACCAGGTCCATATATGCCCCTTTAGGCCTTCATTTTGGTTGGATAGTGATAAGTATAGTGGTTTTCTCCGAGGGTCCTCTTGGCAATTCTTTATTTGTAATTGAAGGTGAAGCAGTTGAGTTGGGAGGATGGGAACAACTCTTGTTTTTTCTTTGGCAGACCGTGATTATACCAGCTTCAATTACGTGGTATCTTATCAAGAGATATTCCTTGAATCAAAAATAGAGCTATCGTTTTGTATAAGAATCGTTGCGCCCGAATAAGTGCAATGATTCCATATACTGTGTCCGCCTTTTGTTTTTACTCCTTTGTCTTTCCACCTTTACCTAGAAGCCATAGGGCAAATGACATTTCTCCCAAAATACTTGGGATCGCAACTAATATTAGTAATACTGAGGCGAAGTCAGAATAATTTGAAAGTGAAAATTGAGCCACAGTATCGACAACATACATCACTCCTGCAACAGCAAGAAATACTTTGATAAACTTTGGGACAATGGCTATTTTGCTTAACAGGGTAATGTGTATTCCAAAAAAGAAAAGCCCTATCAACCAGATGTAATTGAACGTGTCAACTCGTAAAAGAATGTCGTCCCTGGTTGTTTCTTTGAGTGCAAGTGGCAGGGCAAAAATAGCAACTCCCATTATTGCAGCATGCATCAACCTGAAATAGGTACTTAAAACAGTCAAAGCATGATCTTTGTACAGTTCCTTTAGTGCCCAGGCAACGACGACATCAAATACTACAGTAATGAGGAATGCTATTATCCCTAACCTTACAATTACAGCATTATTCTCTACGGTTTCAATTGGGGCTTGAATAATAGATTCAAGTGCAAAGAAATTTGCGAAAATTGCTGAAAAAAATATAATCAGATAGCTTATTCCAACAATTATTGATAGTGTTCTATGATTCATATTATTTCTCTTTTAATAAAGAACGACCAACAAAAATGGGTATGCGCCCAAGTTGCCAGAAGCACGGAAATTGCTTTTTTGAACTATCATATCAAGGTGCACAGGTCGAATATCCATTCTAGTGTTTGTCAGCCTCTTTTTTGTTGAGACCATCCAGGTCTTCAATCAATCTAGGAACACCTAGTGCTAACTTCGTTTTCTGGTATATTCTTGTGGTATCATCTTTACCCAGCAGCAAGTTGGACGCTATTAATCCATAGGTCAATGAACCTTTTGCGCCAATTCCAGACATTCCACCAACCAATACGAAGGTGTTGTCAATTTCATTGTTCTGATCTATAATACTGGTTACGTAAGGCACTTCAGAATCAGTTAGGGAATACACACAAGAGTATCCACTCACAAATTCCAGTTGGTCAATCTCTACGGGTAAATCGAGTAGTTTTAAATATCGAATCGTTTTGGTTTTGCTCCAGCTAATTTCGTCATCCGTCAATTCCTCTTCCCATATTTCATCTAAGTTCTGAATTTCAGTTCTTAAAAAATGTCCGCCCACTTTCAGGATGGGTTGCCTGTCCTCATCATATTTTTCTATCATTGAGTAGTAGATTTCCGGACTAATATCTGCAACAGGAAAAGAATGTTGTAGTCTGTCTTGTTGTTCATCAGAAAGACGATTGTAAACAGCTGGATCAATTTTTAAGAAAGCAAGGAATAAGCGTTTTGGTATGATTAGATCTTTGAAATAAGGAGCAATGTCTTTTACGAGTTCACCATTATATGGTCCGGCAGCAGCGACTATATTTTTACTCAAGATGGTCCTTAATCGACCCGTTTTGGTGTTTTTTATCTGAATCTCATAGAGGGCATTCTTTCGCTTTAAGCTGATTACTTTTTCATTGTACAAAATACTGCTTCCAGCATAAGTCATTCCTAAATGCAGTTTAGAAATCAGAACTTTTG
>CBFCWO010000084.1:0-11418 GCA_965601625.1 uncultured Flavobacteriaceae bacterium
TTTCTTTGTAGCGGGGACTGGACTCGAACCAGCGACCTTCGGGTTATGAGCCCGACGAGCTACCTACTGCTCTACCCCGCGATGTGGACGGCAAATATACAACTGTTTCTTGGATTAGTCAAACGGAGGCCTTTTAATTGCTGTGGAAGGATCAGCCATTTTTGGTGAAAATCCCTACCTTCGGGCCGATGCCGACCTTATGGAAACCATAAACCAATTGCTTTCAGGATTGATCCCTTACGCCGAATGGGCCATGCTGGTCATGGTGGTCGGAGGGGGGCTCTTTCTGGCCTTTTATTCCGGATTCCGACCTTACCGGTATTTCATGCATGCCATTGGCATTACTGCCGGAAAGTATGACGATCCTGACGACCCGGGTGAAGTGAGCCACTTGCAGGCACTCTCCTCGGCAGTGGCAGCCACCGTAGGCCTCGGGAACATTTCTGGGGTGGCTATTGCCATTTATATGGGCGGGCCAGGAGTGATCTTTTGGATTTGGATGACCGCCATCATCGGCATGTGCATTAAATTCTATTCCTGTAGCCTGGCCATCATGTACCGGCAGAAAGATGGGGACGGAAACCTGCAGGGGGGACCCATGTACTACATTACCCAAGGTATAGGACCCGGAGCGCGTCCGTTGGCGGTCTTTTTCAGTATTGCAGGTCTGGTAGGCTTTCTTGGCGTCTTTACGGTGAACCAGTTCACGCAGACGTTTATGAACGTTGTCAATCCTGATTCAACCCTCATCGCCATGGGTGCCTTTAACTGGAAACTGACTATTGGAATTGTGTTATCCGCCATCACCTCCCTGGTGATTTTCGGAGGTTTAAAGAAGATTGCCCGTGTGGCCACGGCTATCGTCCCCTTCATGGTCCTGCTGTATTTTGGAGCTGTCCTGATCATAATGCTGAATAATGCCGGAGGTATTCTGCCAGCTCTAAAGCTGATCATCACCGAAGCCTTTAACCTGGAGACCGCGTTTACCGGGGGTTTCTGGGGACTGGTGATTCTCGGGGTGCGCAGGGCGGTCTTCTCCAATGAGGCCGGCCTCGGAAGTGCGCCCATGTATCACGGGCAGTCAAAGACGAAGGAACCTGTTCAGGAAGGCCTGGTTTCCATGCTGGGCCCCTTTATAGATACCATCGTGGTTTGTACCCTCACTGCCGTGGTCATCCTGCTTAGCGGAGCCTATCTGGAGGCGGAGAGCAACGGAATCCTGATGACCCTGATCGCCTTTAAAAAGTCCCTCTTTGGGTATGGGGATGTACTGCTGATGCTTGTGGTGGCTGCCTTTGCCCTTTCCACCCTGTTTACCTATTCCTATTATGGGGTCAAGTGTTTGTCGTTCCTGACCAATCCCAGGATTGGCAAATGGTTCAATTACTATTATGTGGCGACGATTACCTTCGCCGCTGTAGCCTCTGTAGACCTTGTGATCAACCTGATCGACCTGGCCTACGCCCTGATGTGTATCCCAAACATGATGGCAATTCTTTACCTTGCTCCCAGGGTAAACCGGGAAATGAAACGATATTTTGGCCAATTGAACAATGAGCGAGCATAGATCCGGTTACGTAAATATCATAGGAAATCCCAATGTAGGGAAGTCTACACTGATGAATGCCCTGGTAGGTGAACAGTTATCCATTATCACCTCCAAGGCCCAGACCACCCGTCACCGAATCCTGGGGATCGTAAATGGTGAGGATTTCCAGATGGTCCTATCAGATACTCCGGGGGTGATCAAACCCGCTTATGCCCTGCAGGAATCTATGATGAAGTTTGTGCGGATCGCCCTTGATGACGCGGACGTCCTGCTCTATATGGTGGAGATAGGCGAGAAGGGGTTGAAGGAAGAATCCTTCCTGGAGAAGATTCGAGCGAGCAAAGTGCCCGTGCTTTTGCTGATCAACAAGATTGACACGTCGGACCAGCAGACCCTGGAGGCCCAGGTAGACTACTGGAAGGAGATCCTGCCCCGTGCTGAGATCTTTCCGATCTCCGCCCTGCTGCGGTTTAATATCCAGCCCGTTTTTGATCGCATCCTGGAACTATTGCCCGAAGGACCACCGTATTTTCCCAAGGATCAGCTTACAGATCGGCCAGAGCGCTTCTTTGTCAGCGAAGTGATCCGCGAGAAGATTCTCCGGCATTACAAAAAGGAGATCCCATATTCTGTCGAAATTGAGGTGGAGCAATTTGAAGAGGATGAGGCGTTAATCCGTATAGAGGCGGTCATCATGGTCGAGCGGGATTCCCAAAAAGGGATTATCATTGGCCATAAGGGAGCTGCTTTAAAACGGGTGGGCTCGGAGGCGCGCAAAGACCTGGAAGTTTTCTTTGACAAGCAAATCTTCCTGAAGCTTTTTGTGAAGGTCAACAAGAATTGGAGGAGTGATGCCCGGCAGCTGCGCCGTTTTGGATACGATTCGAAGTGATTACCCCTTGAGGGCTTCCTGATAGAAGCGGTACAACATATGCATCTGTGGTTTGCCCTTGGCTCTTCCTGCCCTTCCAAAGGCATAGAAAGCAATCCAAAGCACCACCATGGCTGCCATGCCTCCGACCAAGACCCCATAGGGCCTGCCCAGGGAGGCACTGCTATAGGCCCAGATACCCAGGATCACAAAGAGGGTGGCCACTCCGAAATGCAGGAACATAAAAAAGGTCCAAAGGGTGGGATTAGGACCATACAGCCCATAAACCTTGCAACCTCCTGATTCTTCATCCAGGATTTCCAGTTGCAGCTGGGGGGACCAGAAATGCCG
The DNA here is from genome assembly GCA_965601625.1 of uncultured Flavobacteriaceae bacterium. GTDB lineage: Bacteria > Bacteroidota > Bacteroidia > Flavobacteriales > Flavobacteriaceae > Robiginitalea. The sequence continues at coordinate 2,772 of CBFCWO010000084.1, forward strand.
TTCTTTTTCATTAAACCTGATGAAAATGTGGTCATCCAGGCGTTTGACCAGGAAGGGTTTTTTTGTTGCCCGTTCGATGCGGCTCAGGACCTCTTCCGCCCCATGCAGCATATGATCCTGGAACCGCGGGCGCAATACGATTTCGTTGGAGAGTTCCATGGTAGGTTGTTTGATTGTAAATTACTGGGTTTCCGGCACATTTCAAAAACTCTGGCAGTAGTAATAGAATGACAGGCTGTATATTTTTTAACATTACCTTTGTAGCCTAATCCTGAATAATGTCCGGAATTGTAGCTGTAGTGGGTAGGCCCAATGTGGGGAAGTCTACATTTTTCAACCGAATGATCCAGCGGCGGGAGGCTATTGTGGATGCCGTCAGCGGGGTCACCCGGGACCGGCATTATGGAAAGACCGATTGGAACGGCAAGGAGTTTTCCCTGATCGATACCGGTGGATATGTAGTAGGCAGCGAGGACGTCTTCGAAAAGGAGATCGACAAACAGGTAGAACTGGCCATACAGGAAGCGGATGCCATCCTTTTTATGGTCGACGTGGAGACCGGGGTTACGGGCATGGATGAAGATGTTGCCCGCCTGCTTCGGCGGGTGGAAAAACCGGTTTTCCTTGTAGTTAATAAAGTAGACAACAACAAGCGTCTGGAGGATGCTGTAGAATTCTACAGCCTGGGTCTTGGGGATTATTATCCCGTATCCAGTATAAACGGCAGTGGCACCGGAGAGCTTCTGGATGCCCTGACGGAGGTACTTCCGGAAGCCGAGCTGCCGGAAGAGGATATGCCCCGCTTTGCGGTGGTGGGCAGGCCCAATGCGGGTAAGTCTTCGTTTATCAATGCGCTTCTGGGAGAAGAACGCTATATTGTCACTGATGTTGCCGGAACTACCCGGGACAGTATCGATACCCGGTACAACCGGTTTGGCTTTGAGTTCAAGCTGGTGGATACGGCCGGGATCCGCAGGAAAGCAAAGGTCAAGGAGGATCTGGAGTTTTATTCGGTCATGCGCTCTGTACGGACCATTGAGCATTCGGATGTGTGCCTGCTCCTGGTAGATGCCACCCGCGGGTTTGACGGACAGGTACAGAATATTTTCTGGCTTGCACAACGCAACCACAAAGGGATTGTGATCCTGGTCAACAAATGGGATTTGGTGGAGAAGGACACCGGCTCGTCCAAACAATACGAAAAGGACATCCGCGAGGCCATTGCCCCCTTTACCGATGTGCCTATTTTGTTTATCTCCGTAATGAACAAACAGCGGATCTACAAGGCCATAGAGACGGCGGTTGAAGTCTACGAGAACCGCTCCCGACGCATACCGACGCGCAAGCTCAACGATGTGATGCTCCCGATCATTGAGCGGTATCCACCCCCTGCGACCAAAGGGAAATACGTAAAGATCAAATTCTGCACCCAGCTACCCACACCCTATCCGCAATTTGCCTTCTTCTGCAACCTGCCCCAATATGTGCGGGATCCCTACAAGCGGTTCCTTGAAAACAAGATCCGGGAGCATTTCGAGTTTACCGGGGTGCCGATGAGTATTTTTATGCGAAAGAAATAGAGGGGCTACCAACCTCCGGAAGCTCCGCCGCCTCCAAAGCCGCCACCTCCAAAACCTCCGCCAAAACCGCCTCCGCCAAAGCCGCCTCCCCCAAAACCTCCACCGCCAAACTTGCCGCTGGAGCCGGAACGACCCATATTGCTGAGGATGATCATGTCCCAGATATCCATTCCCCGTCCGCGCCTTCCCCGGTTGCCACCTCCGCCTTTGTTCTTGCGTGAAGCCAGGATCAGTATAATGATCAGGAAAATGATAAATGGCAGTAAAGACCGAAAGGGAAACCCCTCACCCGAATCTGTTTTTGGCGGGGCTGTAAACTGCCCGGTGAGCACCTGGAAAATAGCGTCTGAGCCTTTATCAAGACCAGCGTAGTAATCCCCGTTTCGAAATTCAGGCAGGATAATCCTTTCGATAATCCGCCGGGAGAGGGCGTCTGTCAAAAACTCTTCCACCCCATAGCCTGTATTGATGGCAATGCGACGATCGTCATGGGCCAGGATAACCAGAATCCCGTTGTCCTCTTTTTCCTGCCCAATCCCCCAGGCTTGACCCCATTGCGCCCCCAGGTACTGGATATTCTCACCTTCCGTGGAGGCGATGATGGCAATGACGATTTGGGTGGAGGTACTGTCTGAATAGCGGATTAGCTTCTGTTCCAGGCTGGATTTCTCTACGGCGTCCAGTAAGCTGATATAATCATAAAGGCTGGTCTGCTGCTCCGCAGGAGGCTTGGGAGGTATATCAAACTGGCCTACGGCCGGCAAGGCCAGCAGAAAGGAAAGCAGGACAAGAAATACCTTAACCTTTGGAAATTTCATCAGTCAGTTCATTAGTATCATCCGGGTGCCAGGGAAAATGGGCTGTGAGTTCCCTACCTGCACTTCGGACTCCGGCAATGATCCCTTCTTTAAAAGCATGATCCTTGAAGTGTTGCTGGATAACATCCCTGGTAGTGTCCCAGAAATTATCCGGGACCACCTCGCAGATACCACGGTCTCCACATATGGCAAATTGGTGATCGTGTACGGCAATGTACAGCAGAACGCCGTTGGAGTCCCTTGTATTATCCATCTTTAAAAGGTGGAAAAGCTCTTTGGCCCGTTCCATGGCATCACTGCCCATTCCCTTTTCTATATGGACCCGGATCTCTCCAGAGGTATCGCGTTCCGCCTCCTGAATCGCCTCAATGATTTCGAGCTCTTCTTTTTTGGAAAGGAATCGTTCTACCTCGCTCATGGTTCCCGCTATTAGTCGAACTCAAAATTGACGTCCGGAGCCTGCTCGGAACCCGGATCTGCCTTATATCGGGGCATTTCCTCAAAGCCAAACCATCCGGCGAGGATTTTATTCGGGAACTTTGTGGTATGGATGTCGTAAATGTTCACCGACTCGTTGTAACGGTCACGTGCTACATTGATGCGGTTCTCGGTGGACTCCAGCTGAGACTGCAGTTCCAGGAAATTCTGGTTGGCCTTCAGCTCCGGATAGCGCTCAACGGTGACAAGCAATCTTGAAAGTGCCGAGGAAAGTCCGGTCTGGGCTTGCTGAAAGGCAGCGATGTTTTCTGCCGTCAGATTATTGGCATCTATAGTCGTAGATGTGGCTTTTGATCGCGCTTCGATAACTTCCGTCAGGGTTTCGCGCTCAAAATCCGCAGCGCCCTGCACGGTTTTGACCAGGTTTCCAATCAGGTCATTACGCCTCTGGTAGGCACTTTCCACATTGGACCATGCAGTTTTCGCGTTGGCCTCGTATTCTACAGTAGTGTTGTTGAAACCAACAGCCCAGCGGTAAAGGCCCACACCCACCACCAGGATGATAATCAAAGGAATTAACCATTTTTTCATCAGTACTTCAAATTAAAGGGTTAGCAATGTATTGGTCTGCGGAAGGCCAGGAACGTAACATCAAAGCTGTTCTTTTATTTTGATCAGCTCCGCTTTAACCCGTTCCAGCTTCCGGATGATCTCGAAGGTATCCATGGTTTTTTGCCGGTTTTCCTTCAGATGCAGCTTGGCACCCTCAAGGGTAAAACCACGCTCCTTGACCAGATGGTAGATCAGTTCAAGGTTCTTGATATCCCGGGGGGTAAACTTCCTGTTGCCTTTGGCATTTTTTTTGGGCTGAAGAACATCAAATTCCTTTTCCCAGAAACGGATCAGGGAGGTGTTCACGTCAAATGCCCTGGCGACTTCGCCAATCCCGTAATATCGTTTTTCTGGCAGGTCTACATGCATTAATCCAGGGATTGGTTTTCCTGACTGGCGTATTTGAGCATATTCTCAAATTCCTCAGCCGTGAGGCTTCCGTAATAGAAATTGATCGGGTTGATGCGCTGTCCGTCCTTTCGGACCTCGTAATGCAGGTGAGGGGCTTCTGAACGCCCTGTGCTGCCCACAAAGCCGATGAGGTCACCGCGTTTTACCTTCTGTCTCCGCTTTACGTTATAGCGGCTCAGGTGGGCGTAAATGGTCACATATCCATATCCGTGATCAATCCGGATGTGCTTTCCAAACCCGGATGCCCTGTTGTCCGCACGGGTGACCACTCCGTCCCCGCTGGCGTAGATGGGTGTACCCCTTGGGGCGGTAAAATCCATACCCCAGTGCATTTTCCTGGCCTTGGTAAACGGGTCTGATCTCCATCCGTACCCGGAGGCCATACGGGTCAGTTCTTCATTGTTGATGGGTTGTATGGCGGGAATGGCTGCCAGTAATTTCTCTTTTTCCGCAGCCAGCTTGGTGATTTCATCCAGGGACCTTGACTGGATGACCATCTGTTTTTGAATGATCTCCATCCTGCGGGTGGTTCCGATGATCATTTCAGAGTTATTGAACCCTTCGAGGGCCTGGTACCGGTTTACCCCTCCGAATCCGGCCCTGCGCTGTTCCTCGGGAATTGGATTCGCCTCGAAATAGATGCGATAGATGTTGTTGTCCCGATCTTCAATGTTGGCCAGGACGTCCTCCATTTGACCCATTTTCCTGTTCAACAGCTCAAACTGCAGCTCATAATTCTTGACTTCCCGCTGTAGCGAGAGCTCTTTTGGGGTGTTCAGCAGGTTGGTATTGAGCAGTACAAAAAGACCCAGGAATCCTGAAAGGATCGATGCTGCGGCAAAAAGGAGCACGTTTCTGACCTTTTTGGATTTTTTCGGCTCGATCTTTCGGTAGGACAGGGTGTCCGGATCGTAATAGTACTTAACCTTAGTCATGAAGGTATTTTATCCTATTTTTGTGCGGCCCTTGCCGCATTTAGCAAATATAAAAATTGTTTGCCATAAAATCTTAACTTTAAAGTAGTACCATTATTTCCTATGACTTCCAGTGAAATAAGAAACCGGTTTCTGACTTTCTTTAAGGAAAAGGACCACGCGATTGTCCCTTCGGCTCCCCTGGTGATGAAGAACGACCCCACCCTGCTGTTTACCAATGCGGGAATGAACCAGTTCAAGGAGTACTTCCTGGGAATCAACAGCCCCAGGCACCCCAGGATTGCAGATACTCAGAAATGTCTTAGGGTCAGCGGGAAACACAACGATTTGGAAGAAGTTGGGAAGGACACCTATCACCACACCATGTTTGAAATGCTCGGGAACTGGAGTTTCGGGGATTATTTCAAGAAGGAGGCTATCCACTGGGCCTGGGAGTTCCTTACGGAGGTTTGTGATATTGATCCGGACCGCCTCTATGCCACGATATTCGAAGGAAGCAAGGATGCGGATAACCTGTCCAGGGACCAGGAAGCCTATGATATCTGGAAGGAAATCCTGCCGGAAGATCGGATTTTGATGGGGTCCAAGAAAGACAATTTCTGGGAGATGGGAGATCAGGGGCCTGCCGGACCCTGTTCGGAGATCCATGTGGATATACGTCCCGAAGCTGAGCGAAAAGAGATATCAGGAGCCAGCCTGGTCAATAAGGACCATCCGCAGGTCGTTGAAGTCTGGAACCTGGTATTTATTCAGTTCAACCGAAAAGCCAATGGTGCGCTTGAGTCGCTTCCTGAACGCCATATCGATACGGGAATGGGATTTGAGCGTCTCTGCATGGTAATGCAGGGAGTGCAATCCACTTATGATACAGACCTGTTTACCCCCCTGACCCGGGGAATTGAGTTGATATCGAAATACCGGTACGGACATTCCGCAGAGTCAGACGTGGCTATCCGAGTGATCGTGGACCATATTCGGGCCGTTGCCTTTGCCATTGCGGATGGGCAGTTGCCGGGCAACACCGGGGCAGGATATGTAATCCGAAGGATCCTCAGACGTGCCATCCGTTATGGGTTTACCTTCCTGGGAGCCAAGGAACCCTTCATGCACCTTTTGGTGAAGGTTCTCGTGCGCATTATGGGAGATGCCTATCCGGAGTTAAAAGAACAGAAGCAGCTGATTGAGAATGTGATCCGGGAGGAGGAGCTTTCATTTCTGAAGACCCTGGAGGAGGGACTCTCAAGACTTGAACAAATCATCAGGGAGACCTCTGGTAAAACGGTGGATGGGGCCAAAGCCTTTGAGCTATACGATACGTTCGGATTCCCGATTGACCTGACTTCGCTCATCCTGAGCGAGCGTGGGTATTCCCTGGATGAAGCCGGCTTTGACAAGGCCATGAAGACACAAAAATCGCGTTCCAAGGCCGCCTCAGAGGTGACGCGCGAAGACTGGGTGGTCCTGGAGGAGGGAAACACCACTGAATTTATCGGCTATGATGAGCTGCAGACAGATATCCGGATCCGTAAATACCGAAAGGTAGATACCAAAAAGGATGGTGCATTTTACCAGCTCGTCTTTGACAAGACTCCCTTTTATCCGGAAGGAGGCGGACAGGTAGGGGACAAGGGTTACCTGACGGCGGAAGACGGCGATGTACTCTACATTGTGGATACCCGGAAGGAAAACAATGAGATCCTGCATTTTGCAAAATCCCTGCCAAAAGAACCCAAAGCGGTTTATAAGGCTGTGGTTGATGCACAACAACGCATGCGCACGGCCTGCAACCATACGGCGACCCACCTCCTTCACGAGGGCCTTAGGCTTGTGCTCGGGGACCATGTGGAACAGAAAGGGTCTGCAGTCCATTCCAAATACCTGCGCTTTGACTTTTCCCATTTCGGGAAAATGACCGAAGAGGAACTCTGGCAGGTGGAGCAGTTTGTCAACGGTCGGATCCGGGAACAGCTTCCCCTGGAGGAACAACGGGCCATTCCCATGGAAGACGCTATTAAGGAAGGGGCTATTGCCCTTTTTGGGGAGAAATATGGCGATCAGGTTCGAACAGTGCGCTTCGGGAAGTCCATTGAGCTCTGCGGGGGTACACATGTGAAGAACACCGTGGAGATCTGGCATTTTAAAATAATCTCTGAAGGCGCCATTGCAGCGGGAATCCGGCGTATTGAGGCCATCACCTCTGATGCGGTGCGTGAGTATTATGGCTCCACCGAGAAAACCCTGGAGGCCATAAGGGACGTTTTGAAAAATCCAAAGGATCCCCTGCACGCTGTCACCAATTTGCAGGATGAGAATGCCGGCCTGCGCAAGCAAATAGCCCAGTTGATCCAGGAAAAATCCAGGTTCCTGAAAGAGGAGCTGAAGGGACAGCTAAAAGAGATTAACGGGGTCCAGCTGCTTACCGCCAAGGTGGACCTGGATCCGGCTGCCATTAAAAATCTGGCCTTTGAGCTCGGTGGGGAATTTGAGAATTTGTTCCTCTTGCTTGGAGCTGAAAACAATGGCAAGGCCACCCTGAGCTGCTATATCTCCAAAGATCTGGTCGAAACCCGGGGGTTGCATGCCGGGCATATTGTCCGCGAGCTGGGTAAGTTTATCAAAGGCGGCGGAGGAGGACAGCCGTTTTTTGCAACTGCCGGGGGAAAAGATCCTTCCGGGATTCCGCAGGCCCTGGAAGCAGCAGCCGGGAGCATTAAGTAACGCTTTCTCATCTGATATGAAATGGAGAACAGAAGTAGCAATCCCGGAGGGTAGTCGCAGGATTCGTTATACGGATGCTCTCCTGACCCTGGGTTCCTGCTTTGCTGATCACCTGGGTGCAAAGTTGTCGTATTACCAGTTTCCTCATGTGGGAAACCCCTTTGGGGTGATCTTTCATCCGCTTCCTTTGGAAAACCTGTTGGGAAGGGCTGTGGAGAATCGGCCTTTTACCTCCGATGACCTCATAGAATCACAGGGGCGATGGCGTTGCCTTGAAGCCCATTCCGTTCGCTCCGGCCATACCCCTGATGAGGCCCTGAAATCCCTGAACGAAGCGCTGGAAGCCCTAAAAAAGGCACTTGAGCATTCCACCCATGCAGTCCTGACACTGGGGACGGCCTATGGATTTCGTCACCTGGAATCGGGCCAGCTCGTCGCGAACTGTCACAAGCTGCCTTCCCGGGATTTCGAGAGGCGACTAAGCTCTCCCGAAGCGCTGAGCGAATCCCTTTCCCGCATCCTTACCCTGCTCCGGTCTTCAAACGAGGATTTGACCTGCCTGCTGACGGTTTCCCCAGTGCGGCACATCCGGGATGGACTGGTGGAAAACCAGCGTAGCAAGGCACACCTGATTACGGCTGTCCATGCCCTGGTGCAGGAAGGGTCGGCGGAGTACTTCCCCTCTTATGAATTGTTTATGGATGAGCTTAGGGATTACCGGTTTTACGACCGGGACCTGATACACCCCAGCGCGGCCGCGGTGGACTATGTCTGGGAGCGGTTTGAGCACGCCTGGATTGACCCGGGAGCAGGAGCCGTTATGGCGGAAGTGGATTCCATCCGAAAAGGATTGGCGCATCGGCCTATTCATAATAACAGCCGGGAGCAGCATAAATTCAAACAAACCCTGGAAAGAAAAATTCAAATCCTGAAGCAGCGATACTCCCATATGAATTTTCGGGAATGAGGATCTTTTTGAAACATTTTCGGTTTTAGCTCGTCTGTTAAGCGACAGCCATTTTCTATGAAACACTTTTGGTCCGCATACGCCGCTGCGATTCTAGGCGCTCTATTTCTGTTGCATCTTTCCTGCCAGAAGCAAACCCCTCCTGAACTGGAATACGAACTCGTAAAA
>CBFCWO010000085.1:0-11414 GCA_965601625.1 uncultured Flavobacteriaceae bacterium
GCGTCACGTAGGCGTTTTGCCACCCCGGATATATGGATGGTGGTGGGTGCCTTTCTGTTTTCGATCGTGGGGGATTATTTTCTTTCCCACCGCAATGGGGATGAGATGTGGTTTGTCTACGGAATCCTGTTTTTCTTCCTGGCGCATATCGGATACCTGCTGTATTCTGTGTTTAATGGCAGGATTGCCAGGGTATTGACCGCTGTGCTCTGCGGGGGATATTTGATCTTTTTCTTCACTTCCCTCTATGAGGGAATCGGGGTAGGGGTATTGCTTTGGGCAGCCCTTGCCTACCTGTTTGTTTCATGCTTTTCGCTGGGTGCAGCCTGGGGTATTTCATTCAATGGATGGCCCAAATGGGGATATATAGTGGGGATTGCGCTCATCCTCTTTTCGGATACCCTGATCGCCTTTACCGAATTCATGGCATATGACCGGTGGGACTTTCTGATCCTCCCCACCTATTACCTGGCCCATATTGTGATCACCTGGTCCATCTGGATGCGGTTTAGGGCGGATATAGCTATCGATTGAAGCCTACTTTTCGGAAACAGCCTCCGGGGTGGACGCTGCCGGGGCCTGATCATCATCCTCTTTTAGGGAATATTGCATTTTGAATTGGGGGGAGGCATCCAGATTGTCTTTATCGCTCACTTTTGCCTGCTGCACCACGATCCGTGTATCCGGCTGCTGCGTCTTTAAGTAGGAATCGACCTTTGAGATCATGGAGTTGATATATTCCACTGCCAGGGAATCTGCCCCAATGGAGGCGGAGTATTGCCTCAGGGAACCCTCCACGTCCAGGCTGTCAGATCCAACCTGCTCCTGAACAAAGGCCTGAAATCCATCGGGATCAGCCGCCGGGTCTTTTTTGGCTTTCTTGCCGTATAGTTCCCCTGCATAAGCAGTTGCCAGCTTGGTTTGCAGGGAATCTTCACCAATAAAGTTCATTTCCACGCTCAGTCCCTCTTTCTCCCGCTCGAGCTGAAGGATCAGGTCCAGTTGACGGGTTTGGTCTTCCGTCAGGCTGGTATCCGGAAATTGTATCGCAATGCTTTTCAGGTCATCGGGATCCGCATCAATAAAGCGCGCCAGGGGAAGCACAGGGTTGTCGGTGGTGTCAAAGATCTTTTTCTTCAGGGTATTGCCCACCAGGGCCCAGGTATCCACCTCGGGATCATCCATGTCTCCGCGTACGGGAATATCCAGCTCGATGTCCCCGTTCTTGTCCTTGAGGAGCCAGACTGCTATTTTAAGGGGGACGGCATAGAGCCCGCCCTTTATATTCTCCACGTCCACTTTCTTTATGAGGAGGTGGTTTTCACTATCCAGCTGTCCGTCCGTGATCTTGGTGTCACAGAAGTAGAACATATCCCCGGTAAGGATGGAATGTCCGGTATAATAGCTCGAATAGATGTTCAGGTCAGACAGCACAAAATCCTCTATGGCGATATCGATCGTGGCGAACATGGGATCCAGTGGGTTATAGCCGATCTCCGCTTTCAAGGTACCCCGGTCGTTCAGTACCATAGTGGAAAGTACATCTACCCACTCGCTGTCGCTGAAAATGCTGTCCGTGTCGATCTCGATCTCGCTCAGGGCGTAGTCAAAAGGCTGGCCGGTCAGATTGTCGGTATAATCCATGCGGCCCTGATTGACCTGAACGTGATTCAGGGCGTAATAAAGAGGCTCCTCATCAGCAGTGTCCGTATCGGTGGTATCCGTATCGTATTTAAAGATCCTCAGCAGGTTGTTGGAGACTGAATCCAGCTCAAATTTGACGTATGGCTGCTCAAAGACGAGGTCGTCGATCACATAGGAATTCTTCCCGTAATTGATCTCCCCAAGGGTGCACAACACCCTCTCACCGGACAGGAAAGTAACATCCCTCTGGTCTGTCATCAGCGGATTAATGGCCTCAGCCTCACCTGAAACCAGGGTTTCCATGGGATTGTCCACATTTCCAGTCAGCTGGATGGTAGCGTTTACCGTACCGTCGAGCCGATTGATGTTGGCATATTCCAGTGCATATTCGTAGAAGGAGCTCAATTGCAGGTTGTCCACCTCTATAGTGCTTTTAAAATCCCCGGTCCCTGGTTGTACATTGGAAACGGCCCTGACCCTGGTGGATTCGCCCAAATTGAACTCGACATCCGCCTCGCTATCCTGCTCCTGATCCCATGCGATAAAGGGGATAAAAAGGGAAAAGTCCTCTATTTCCGTGGTATGGTCCACATCAGCATCGTAAAAATGAAAAGCCGCCTCTTTCAGCTCCAGGTTTTCCAGCAGGTATTTGAACACTTCTTCTTCCTGCTCGGGTTCAACCTCCGTCGAATCCTCAGCCGTATGGAAGGCGACCAGGTCATCAAAGTTGTAGGTGGAGTCCCGCTTGGCGATCTTTACATCAAGCCCCTGCAGGTAGAACTGGTCCAGGGCCTTTACGTTGCTGATGTATTTATAAGGGACGGTATTGACGATCAGTGTGTCGAAGGAAACGAACACATCATTGTCATTGGCCTCAAAAAGCTTAAAATCATAGACTTTAATGGTCCCGGTAAAGTAATTGATCCGCAATTTATCCATGTCCATCAGCCTTCCCACCAGTTCTTTGCTGTTGTTGATAGCGTAGTTCTTTACCAGCGTGGGCAGTAGGATAAGCAGCAGGATCAACAGGGACAGCAATCCGATGCCGGTGTATTTGAGGATTTGTTTTCGCGAGGCCATTTTATACTTCGTGCGTTCTTTGATTTATGTCATAACTGCCAAAGAGGTTGGTCAAACCCCTGTTGGGACGAAAGAGTTCTAAACCGCTGCAATAAGTCGGGTTGAAAAAAAAGGGCCTCAGAAGATAATGAGATTTTGGGATACGTTCCAGCCCCGGGCTTTAAATTTTGGTAAATAATGCAGAATTATTTGCAGGCTGGCGGTATTCAGGTCCGCCGCTCATCCCTTAAGGCCCAGTAGATGCCTTTGACGTCTTCCACCCAACGGTCATACATAAAGATAAGGGTGATCTCCTCCAGGGTTTCCAGGATGCCAATAACGATCATCAGATAGAACAACCAATATATTGGTCCATAGAACAGGGTCCAGAGAATAAATACCGCTTGCAGGACGGCTGAGACCTTGGCGAGATAGGTATGAAAGGCGGTGGCTTTGCCGTATTTCATAAAGGCAATCCCCATTTGCACAAGGTAGGGGATGAAAGCAATGGCAATAAGGAGTAGGTTAGCCCTTATAAAAGCACTTTCGAAGATCAACAGGCCGAGAAGCCCTATCACCAGGGTTAGCTGGTCCCCTATGGAATCCAGTTGTGCCCCTCTGGCACTGCTCAGGTTCAGATGGCGGGCCAAAAAGCCATCGATGGCGTCTGTGGAGTAGCTTACCAGCAGGAACCAGGTAAACCATTGCCGTTCGCCCATAAAAAGCAATACCGCCAGCACAGGGAAAGCCAGGATCCTGTAAAAGGAAAACCAGTCGGCGATATTAAGACTTTTCAAAAACGTGTGCATGCGGGCAACTCAATAGGCAGTATAAAGATATTTACCAGTTGGGTTACCGAACTATGACTTGCGTCAGCGTTCCCTGGGTTCGGAAGGGTCTGCTGCTGCCTGACCCTTGGCAGGTACGTCTTTGATGTGTATATCCCTTTGCGGATAAGGAATCACAATATTGTGCGCTGCGAATTGGTTGAAGATTTCCACATTCACATCGCTCTGGGCCTTTAGTCCAATATCAAAGGGTACCCAGAACCACAGTCTGAAATCCAGGGAGCTTTCCCCGAATCCTCTGAAGTGTACCACAGGTTCGCGATCCTTCAATACAAAGTCGAATTTCTGTGCACACCCCTTCAGGACTTCCAGAACCTGGTTCGGGTCGGCATCATAGGTGGTTCCGATCAGGATCTCGATGCGCCGGATGCTCTCGGAAAGGGTCCAGTTGATCAGGTCATTGGAGATCAGGTTGTTATTTGGCACTACTACCTCAGCCCCGTCATAGGTTTTGATGTTGGAGGAGCGCACCCCAATTTTATGAACTTTTCCAAACAGGTTGTTTACCTCGATCGTATCCCCCGGAAGGATGGGGCGTTCAAAAACCAGGATCAGGCCGGATACGAAATTCGAGATTACCGTTTGAAGTCCGAAACCGATCCCCAGCCCCAGGGCCCCAGCCATAAGATTGAATTTGCCAAGGTCCACATTCAGGTAGGAGAGGGCCAGGATGATCCCAAATACGATTATGGAATACCGGAGTACAAGAGAAATAGCGGATGGAATCCCCTTGGGCAACCGGAAATACTGGAGCATTCCGTATTCCTCGCTAATCAGAAATGCGATTAGTCGGGAAGCGATATAAGAGAGCAGGAGGATCAGCAAGAACATGAATATGGATCCCAGGGTGAAGGTGAGATTCCCTACAATGATGGGTTCGTTCATCATGCTGCTGAAGAACTCCTCGACGTTCCGCATTTCGTCAATGATATTGAGAAACCCTATTACAAACATCAAAATCACCAGAAAACGGATGAATTGACCTATACGCTTTCTCAGGAAGGCATATTGCACCCAGTTAGGATTAGCGGCACGGTGGAAACGCTGTTCAAGCCAACTTTTGAAAATGCTTTCAAAGACCAGGTACAGGCCATAGGCAATAATGGCGGCAATACCGGACTGGGTACAAATCTTGATGGTCAGATCTGACAGGTTGGTATATCCGAACAGGTTTGAGACTACGGAGAGGGCACATAGAAAATAAACCAGGGGAACCAGGCGGATCATAAACGTACCCATAGGTGTGGTCATTTGGGCCTTTGTCTTTCGGTAAGGCCTTAAACAAAAGAAAATGACTCCGGCCATTAGAGCAGCCTCCCCCATAAGAAATAGCCGGTAATGGCCTGACTGGAACCAAACATAGGTCTTGATGGAATCCAGGATGACAAAAAGGATGGAAAGGAAAATCAGGCTCCGATAGCTGCTGGAAACCTTGTGAATAATTAACAGCACGGAGCACAACAGGAGTCCTGTGATCAGGATGTCGCCCATAAATCGGGTGCCCGAAAGCAATTGAAGCCTGGCAATAAAGATGACCAAAAAAACGACCACCAGGGCGGGCATCTTGAATAGTAAGTAAGAATCAGAGGACGGCTGAGTCACCGAATCCTTGCCTACGGTCCTGACCAAGATCCTTCTCAGATATACGATAAACAGGCTAATGCCAAGTGCGAATACCAGCAGGAAGTAGATTTTTTCCTTATGGGTTTGATAGAGCTCCAATAGCCCAACCCCTCCCTCTGAAAGGGTTTCCGGTCTGGTTTCCTGGGCATCCTCAGTATTGAAGGAGATCTCCCATAATGGGGGATGCCTTTGATGGAAGAGGTTATAAGTTTCCGATCCCTTTTTTTCAAGCAGCAGCCTTACTACCTCCTCTACGGTTTGCCCGAGCCGATTGATACGGGTTTGCAGCCGAAGGTAGGTATAGTTGTTTTCGCGGGTTTGTCGCTCGATATTCTTTAGGTCCTGAATAACCGATTGCACATTGCTGAGCAACTCATTGGGGACGTCCTGCTCTTTGACCCTGTCATAGGTGAGGGTCCATACTTCGGATTCTCCCTCAAAGCTCTCCAGCAATCTGAGATTCCGTTCCACATAGGTCATGATCTCCGTTTCCCAACCCGAAAGTTGAGCCCGGTGCGACTCCCATCGCTTGATCAGGTTGTCTATTTTCTGTCGGTTAGGGTTTGAGGCGATGAACTCTCTGGCCTTGCCTTCCTCCTCAGCGATAAATTCCTTGTAAATCGGATAGAGGGAATCGACCCGTTTCAGACGGGTTGTCGGAGCAATCTTTTTTTTATTGAGCTGTATCAGACCCCGGAGCTCTTCCATTTCCGCGACCAGTCTGTTTACAGAAATCGGTTCGGGTTTCTGGACCACGACAGTGTCCTGAACAGTACCCCCACCTTCTTGAAAACCAAAGGATAAAAGGGGTAGGAGAAGGAAAATCGGTACTAAGACGAATATGCGGAGGTCGGTATGTTGCGTCATGTGCTCACAAAGTTAATCCTGCTTCCAATCCTGAAGCCTGCAAATTTCATTTTGGGGATTGCATTTCGGTATTTAAAAGTACTACAATATTTTGAAGCGCCTGAATCCAGACCCTATCCGCCAGGTGATTTTATCCCGGGATAAAGTCTTGCCGTTTATTGAAAATCCGCTTCCACGACCTGGCGGATCCCTTCCGGGTAGGAAGTGGGTTTCAGGCCGAAATGTCCTTCAAATTTTGAGCTGTCAAAGACATAATCGCGGTCGTACTGGTATAACATCTCGGAGGTCTCGCGCATAATGGATGAGAACAGCCCCAGGAATTTTACCAGGCCCTTTCCGCCCACCCGGTACCGGGGTTCCACGTCCAGGGCTGCGGCCACTTGTTCCACCCATTCCTGTCCCGTATATGGATTGGGCGCAGTGGGCAGGTGCCATACCTCTCCATAGGCCTCTGGGCTGTTTCCCAGCAGGGCGGTGGCCCTGGCGGCATCCGGGGTAAAGGTATAGGAGTGTTTTTTATCGGCCCGTCCCAGCCAGTTTGCCTTCTTTCCCTGGCTTAGGGGTTTGAATACCGTTTCGGTCAGGATACTATTTGCATTTATGGACGGTCCGTAGAAATCTGCACACCGGGCAATCAGCCCCTGCAGGGAATCGTTTTGGACATGGTCCATGAACATCGAGGCTATCGATTCCCGAACCTTTCCTTTTTTACTACATGGGTTGACAGGGTGGGTTTCCCGGATCGGATCCAGGGAGGTGGGGTCGTACATGTAAATGTTATCGAAGAAGACCAGGCGGGTATTGTGCGCAATGCAGGCCTGGATCACATTTTCCATGACCACCGGCCAGGCGGACTGCCAGACTTTGATTTTGTAGGGCATCCCCACAGTCAGGTAGGCAACCTCGGAACCCGCTACGGCTTTTTCGGTTTGGAGGGGGTCGGTGAGGTCGGCTGTAACCAACTCATCGGATTCACCTACCCGCTTTGGGTTCCGGCTCACCAGGCGTACCTGGTCTGTATAATTTCTCAGTTCACTGGCCAGCAGGGATCCAATGGTCCCTCCGGCACCCAGGATGGTTTGCATCTTTCTCTTTAAGGGTGAAGTTACGATATTAACAAAAACGCACCCGACTGGATGCGTTTTTTTGGCAAGGATCCTGATTAAACCAACTCTTCTTCCCTATTGCGTTGCTGAGCCAGTTTTTCGATCAGATCCGGGACCTTTTCAAATGCGGCTGCCAAACCTGAGCTTTTGCCTGCCGGCAGGAAGGAAATGTGGTCTTCCTTGGTCACCAGGAAGCCGATAGGCTCAATACCCATGCCTGCCCCGGCACCACCACCCTGGCCTTTGCCTTTCTTGACTTCTGTGCCTTCGCCTCCTCCGGAACCAAATCCCATGCCTACCCGGATAACAGGGACGCATTTGAATTCTCCCAGCTCAAAGGGTTCGCCCACCACGGTTTCCGTGTTGGCTTCGGTTTTCATAAATTCAGTGATCTTTTCCAGTAATTCTTCAAAGTGTAAATCCATGATGTTGAGTTTTATAGATTAATAAATGCATTCAAAAGGCGTATGGGTCGGTTGGTGAGCTGCAACAGGAGGTGATTTCGGTTCACAAAGTTCAATCGGATGTCCCCTGCCTGTCGGTCCAGGAGGAAGAACAATGGGTAGAGCCTGGCATTGAGTACCGGGTCACCTGTGTCGATCTCCATGCGGAAGCGGCGAACCTTAAATGAGCGCAGCAGGCGCCTGACCAGGGAGATATTGAACTTCTTCACCTTCCTGCTATTGCGGACTTTCTTTGTTTTAGCAGGTTTTTTACGTGCAGTCTTGAGATCCGAGGGTCGCCAGTAGAAATTCATAAACAGCACTTTGAGGTGCAGGCGGAGCAATTCCAATGGATCTTTTTCTACTGATGCCCGCGCCAGAATGCCCATGCGCAGGTAATATCGTTCCTGATAGCTGTCCAAATACAGTTCCAGGGGCATCAGCAGCAGATAGATCAGCAGCCCGAGTAGAAGGATCAATAGGATTGAGAGGATCATGCCGAAAGGATTTCTGCTCCCAAAGGAAACATATTCAGGAGATTACTGCCATGACGCAGGTCAATTTGCATGTTAAGATTTGATTATGTCAAAGGCGGCCCGGGACCGGATAAATCTTTTAGGCTGAGTGACCATTATCATTTGTTCCTGAGCGGGAAGAGACGTACCTTATAACAAACTGAGCAGACGTCTTGACCCACCCGTATTCCCAAAGGAACTGGAAGCACTTCCTGCCCATTGCAGGCATGGGGTTGTTTGTCCTTTTCTATTGGGTAGCTGCCTCCCTCTATCCGGGCGGCTCCTGGGCCGACCCATCTCAGGTTGGGTTTAGCTGGCGGCATAATTACCTCTGCGACCTGCTGGACACCCTCTCTGTGAATGGGGAGCTCAATCCCGGCAGGCACTGGGCGCGGGCTTCCCTTGGAGTGCTGTGCGCCGGGCTCCTGCTACTCTGGTATCAGCTTCCTGCCCTTATGCACCCCTCATCGGTACTGCGGATGCTGTTGCGGCTCAGCAGTGCGGCCGCCTTCGGAACCATGGTGTTCCTGCGTGCAGGAACCCACGACCTGATCGTGCGTATTGCGGGGATATTCGGACTGGTGGCCCTGCTCAGTGCAGTGATCGGATTATGGCGAAGCGGACGCCCCGGGATGTCGATCCTGGGGGGGTGGTGCCTGGGGATCTTTCTGCTGAACTATGCCGTTTATGAGACCGGGAGTTTGATTCGGGCGCTTCCGCTTATTCAAAAAGTCACGTTTGCCAGCTTTCTGGGCTGGTTTGCCTGGATGAACCTTGCCCTGCTCCGCCTGCATTCCAGGACGGCAGAGCGACAGACCAATGAAAATTCAATCCATATCAGTTGAACCCTTAATACGTTAATTATGAACCCATTATTTTTTTTAGGAACCCTTTTGGTGCTGCTGTTCTTCGCAGGAATACGCATCGTGTATGAGTATAAGCGCGCCCTGAAGTTCCGCTTCGGGAAATATGTAAAGACCCTGAATCCGGGATTCCGTTGGATCATCCCCATCGTGGAGACCATTCAGAAGGTGGACATCCGGGTGATTACGGTAAACATCATATCCCAGGAAGTAATGACCGAGGACAACGTGCCCTGCAGCATTGACGGGGTGGTATTCTTTAAGATCAATGACCCTGAAAAGGCCGTGTTGGAAGTAGAGGAATACGACTATGCCATTTCCCAGCTTTCGCAGGCAGCCCTCAGGGATGTATGCGGGAAGGTGGAGTTGGACACCATCCTTTCCAAGCGGGAGGAGATGGGTAAGAACATCAAGGAAATCGTGGAGCAGGAAACGGCCCAGTGGGGGATCGACATCATCGATGTAAAGATCAAGGACATTCAGCTCCCTGAAAACATGAGAAGGATGATGGCGAACCAGGCAGAGGCAGAACGTTCCCGCAGGGCACGGGTGATCCTGGCGCAGGCGGAAGAACAGGCAGCCAGCACGCTGCTGGAAGCCGGAAAGAAGATCGACCAGTCTCCATCAGCCATCAAGCTTCGCCTGTATCAGACCCTTTCCAACATTGCGGCGGAGAAGAACTCCACCATATTGTTCCCCTTCCCCGAAGAAGTACTCCCACGAAACGAAAAGGGCATGTTTTCCGGGGGCAAGGAGAAAAAGCAAAAGAAGGACAAAGGTTAAACCGGTAAACGTCAAAATTCTCCTATTTTAGGGCAATTCTTGAGGATTGACCTATGTTTCGTTTCTTTAGGAGAATGAGAAGTACTGCGATGATGAACCATCGATTTGTAAGATATTTCCTATACGCCCTTGGAGAGATTGCCCTGGTGGTGATCGGGATCCTGATCGCCCTGTATGTAAACGAACGACAGGAATGGCGGGAGGACAGGCGGCAGGAAAGGGCTTACCTGATCGAGTTGCAGCAGGACCTGGAAAGGAATCTCGAAGAGTTGGAGCGCGTCATTGCGAAATCTCAAAACGTGGTGATTGGCAGTGATTCACTTATTGCTTACAGCCGAAGGGCTCCGAAGGATATCCCCGATGAGAGAATGGTGCAATACGTGGACCATGTAATGGGCTATACCAAGCATATGACCCAGCAGGGCACCATTGAAGACCTTATGGGATCCGGGAGATTGGAGGTG
The DNA here is from genome assembly GCA_965601625.1 of uncultured Flavobacteriaceae bacterium. GTDB lineage: Bacteria > Bacteroidota > Bacteroidia > Flavobacteriales > Flavobacteriaceae > Robiginitalea. The sequence goes on from CBFCWO010000085.1 coordinate 10,216, forward strand.
ATCCGAAATGATACGATCCGCAGGGCCATAGCGACCTGGGAGGCAGATTTAAAGTTAATGCGCGAGCTGGAGGTGGATGCCAAGGCATCATTTCTAAACCTGGTGGAGTACCTCAATACTAATGTACCCACTTACGAGCGGCCCGATCTTATGTATCTCAAAACGGAGCTGTTGGCACAGATGCGATACCTGAACCGGCTTATGGATCGGGCGATCACTACCGATTATCTGAATGAGGTGTATCGGGATATGAAGCCTTTTTGGGAGGAATTGCTGGCACAGGTCAACAGAGAGATCAACCAGGCTCAGGCTAAGACAGCTTCTCCTTAAAGAACTCCACGGTCCGTCCCCAGGCCAGTTCAGCTGCTTCCCTGTCATACCGGGGGGTGGTGTCGTTGTGGAAGCCGTGGTTCTTCTCCGGATAGAAGAATACCTGGTATTCCTTATCGTTTGCCTTCAGGGCGGCCTCGTATTCCGGCCAGCCTTTATTGACCCGTTCATCCAGCCCGGCGTAGTGCAGCATGAGCGGGGCCTGTATTTCGGGAACCATCTCGGTAGGTGGCTGACTTCCGTAAAAGGGAACTGCGGCTCCCAGGGCCGGGATGCGAACGGCCATCATGTTGGAGATCCATCCGCCAAAGCAGAAACCAACAACCCCTACCTTCCCCGTGCAATCCGAACGGTTTTTCAGGGTCACGAAAGCGGCGATAAAATCCTCCAGCATTTTGTTGCGGTCCCGCTCCCGTTGCATAGTGCGGCCTTCGTCGTCATTGCCGGGGTACCCGCCCAGGGGCGCCAGGGCATCTGGGGCCAGGGCCACAAAGCCCGCCAGGGCAGCCCGCCTGCAGACATCCTCAATATGCGGGTTCAGCCCGCGATTTTCGTGTACGACCACAATGCCGGGCAATTTCCCGGTGGCCTCCGCCGGCCGGGCCAGGAGTCCCTTCATCGTGCCCCCTCCGTTAGGGGACTCATAATTGATATAGGCCGATTTCACCCGGGGATCATCCTGCCGTACCTGTAATTTGGTTTTGTAATCCGGCATCATAAAGCTCATCAGGGACATGACCGTGATCCCGCCTACAGCATAGGTGGAAAGCTTGTCGATGAATTCCCGCCTTCCCAGCTGGTTGTGGGCATAGGCGTCGTAAAGGTCGAAGACTTCCTGCTTGATGTCTTCTTTGCGGAGCTTTTTCATG
>CBFCWO010000086.1:0-11348 GCA_965601625.1 uncultured Flavobacteriaceae bacterium
AAAGGATATTGGTGGATTGCGGGATGTTTCAGGGGCTCAAGGCCCGGAGGTCGCTTAACTGGGAACCCTGGCCCCTCCCACCTGCTACCCTGGATGCGGTGCTGATCACGCACGGGCACTTAGACCATGTAGGGATGCTGCCACGCCTGGTGCGGGATGGATTCTCCGGCCCGATCTATGGAACAGCCCCCAGCCTAGAGGTCGCCCGGATCGTGATGGAAGATAGCGCGAAGATTCATTTAGAAGAGGCTGAACGGGCCCGTAAAGAGGGATACAGCAAGCACGACAACCCCCTTCCGCTTTATACCCCGGAGGATGCCAGGGCAGCCATAGCATTGTTCCGGGTCATCCCGAAAGATACCTGGGCTGATGAAATCGATGGGCTTCGTTTTCGATTCCGGTATAACGGACATATTCTGGGGGCCTGTTTCATCGAGGTGGAATTCCGCGGCAAACGTCTGGTCTTTTCCGGAGACATCGGCAGGCGGGAAGATGCTTTGCTGTCTCCTCCCGAACGCCCGGACGTTGCAGATATTCTATTGCTGGAGAGTACTTATGGCCATAAAAACCATCCGCATTCAGATGTTGAGGCACTGATGGCATCCCATATCAATGAAGCCGTTCGTGAGGGAGGGGTATGCATCATCCCCAGTTTTGCCGTGGAACGACTCCAGACGGTTATGTACCTCTTGTGGAAGATGATGACTTCCAATCGCATCCCGTCCTTGCCGGTTTATGTGGACAGCCCTATGGGCAGGAATGTCCTGGAGCTCTTTGAGCGCTTTCCCCATTGGCACCAATTACCTGCGGACGATTACCGCCGCATGCGAAGACAAATCCGAGTGATCAAAGAATACAGCGAAACCTGGAAGGCCATAGATGATCCCAGGCCCAAGGTCGTGGTAGCGGGTAGCGGCATGCTCAGTGGGGGGAGGGTGCTCACCTACCTGAGCCAGCTGCTCGATCGCCCCAGTACGCGAATCCTGCTGGTTGGATATCAGGCGGAAGGTACCCGGGGGCGAAAACTTCTGGAAGGCGCACATGAACTGAAGATCTTTGGAAAGTATATTCCCGTGGCGGCTCAGGTAGATGTCTTGGAAACGCTTTCCGCCCATGGGGATCAGTCCGAACTCTTGCATTGGGTATCGGCCTTAAAGCTTCCTCCGCAGCATTTGTTCCTGGTTCATGGAGAATCTACTTCCCTGGACAGTCTTCGGGTTAAACTGCGGGAGGAAAAGGGGTGGAATGCACGCATACCCAATCTCTTTGAAATAGTGGAAATCCCAACGGATGAACGCTGACCAAAATCATGTCCTGCTAAGGTTAGAATACGTATCTTTCTGGATAACAAAATGCGCTTTCCATGGAAGGTATCGGCCGCCCTGTTCACCATTTTGATTCCCCAGACGACAGGCTCCAGGCGATCTCAAGGGATCTGGAGTTCATTGTGAATCTGCTGGGGGCTTCCATCTACAAGGGCGGGAGCCCAAACCTTTTTGAACGGCTCCAGGAGTTCAGCGTGGAGGCTGCAGCATTGCAAGAGTCCCTTGGCGTGCTCCAATCGGAAATTGACAAGGACCTCCCTGAATTTGAAAGGCGCTTTTCAAGATGGAAGAACGGGGTTTATGAATTTATCGAAAGCAACATCTGAGCAGATCAATCGGTAGCAAATTTCATCTATGGTCAGGAACCTTTTACACAGTGGATTTAAAGCGCTACCCCTGCTGGGGTTGCTCCTGACCTTTCTGGGATGTGCAAGTATTCACGTGGAGCAAACCTACAAGAACCCGGATATTGTGCTCTTTCACGCCAACCGGGTATTGGTCGTTGGAATGACCCCTGATTACGGGTCGAGGGAGAGGTTTGAATCCCAGTTAAAGGAGGAATTCAACAAGCGCGGAACGGAAGCCGTTAGGAGCATCGACCTTTTTGATGTGGAGTTTACCGCTTCACAGCGCACAGAAGAGGAATTGGATAAGGTGGAAAAGCAGTTGCTGGACAAGGATTTCGATGCCATCCTCTTTACCAAGCTCGTCGATACGGAAACAAGTATCGCTTTGGGGGAGCAAATTCAGGAAATAGGAAAAACCTATGACCGGTTCCGTGATGACTATCTCATACATCAGGGGATCTATTACAACCAGGATGATCCCCGGGGTCGGGAGGCGTACTTTGCAGAGACCTCCCTGTATTGTATTTGCGTGGGAAAGCAGCGGGAGTTGATCTGGCGTTCCAATGTCCGCATCAAGGAGACCCGTAATCAAAACAAGCTGATCCGCAAATACGTAAAACTGCTTATTTCTTCCCTGGAGCAGGAGCAACTGATCATTGGGCACGAACCTTTTTAGCAACGGATTTAAAGAAGTGGGCTGAGTGTCCGGGCCGCCCCTTCACCCAGGCGATGCAGCAAAGGGCGCCGGGAGAAGGAATCGTAGTCCAGTTCGATACTCGCCCGGCAGTCGGCTTCAAAGTACTTCCGGAGTTTTGTGGCCGTTTCCGATTCATAAACCACGGCATTTACCTCGTAGTTGTGCTGAAAACTCCGGTCATCCACGTTTGCGGTACCGATGGTACAAATCCGGTCGTCCACGGTGATTACCTTGCTGTGCAGGAAACCTTCCGGGTAGAGGAAGATCCGGATCCCCGCTTTTAAGAACCGTTGAAAATACGAGCGGACACACCAGGAAACCAGGGTGCTGTCGGCTTTTTCCGAAAGCAATAGCCTGACATCAACCCCACTGAGCGCCGCCGTATGCAGTGCGATCATGATGGCATGGCTGGGGATGATATAGGGATTCGTGATATAAAGATGGTTCCTGGCGTTGTTGATCAGGAAAAAATAGAGTTTTTCCATGGTGGCAAAATCATCGTCCGGTCCGGATGCCAGTATCTGTACCTTCTGGTTGCCAGGGATTTCGGGGAATACAGGAGCTCGAATCTCAAGGCGAATATCGCTGACCAGTTCCCAGTCGTTGATAAACACGGTATCCAGGTGATGTGCGGCACTTCCCCGGATCATCAGGTTCATGTCCCTCCACAGCCCAAGGTTGCGATCGCCTTTCAGGTATTTATCTGAAATGTTGATCCCTCCGGTAAAAGCGGTTTTTCCATCGATCACAATGATTTTTCGATGATTCCGGTAATTGAGGGACGTCAGGAATCTGCCGAATTTATAGGGAAGGAAGTTATGGGCTTCTATGCCTGCATCCCGCAGGCGCCTGAGATAGGCCCGGCTGAGGGATAAACTGCCAATGCTGTCATAAATGAGCCGAACTTCCACCCCGGCGGCTTCCTTTTCGGCAAAGAGCTCGAGGAGGCGATCGGCGAGTGCGCCTTCTTCAAAAATATAATACTGTACATGAATGGTTTCCCTGGCAGCCTGCAGTGCCTCGAAGATACGCCTGAAGGTCTTTTCTCCATCCTTGAGGAGTTCGAGCTCATTGTCCCCGGTAAGCGGATAGCCGGTTTGCGCCTCTATAATCGTTTCAACCTGGCGCATCCTATTGCTCTCAAAAGATGTCGTGGCCGGAAGGGGTTCCGGGAGGCGGATATGCTGGGAATAACTTTTCTGCTTCCGCCGGTTTCGGCCGATCATCAGATATAAAAGGATGCCTCCTACTGGGATGGTGAAGATGGCTAACAGCCAAGCCAATGTCTTCGAGGGTCGGATTCCATTCAGTAGGAGGCTAACAACAATTGATATTGCAATCAGTATGTAAAGAACGCTGCTAATTAGAATCCACTCCACGCTACGGATTTTACTGTAAATCTACTGTAATTTCCGGGTATCAGGACTCGGGTGGATCACTTACATCAATTTGAAATTGATCGGTATGCTGTAAGGAACACTTACATTTTTATTTCGCTGTCTTCCGGGGATCATTGTCGGCAATGCGGCAATGATTCTCGCTGCCTCCTTTTCAAGAGAGGGGTCCGGGCCACGGGTTCTGATCTTGTGGATCACCCCGTCATTTCCGATCACGAACTGTACAAATACACGCCCTTCAATTCCGAGTTCTTCGGCTGTTTTCGGATACATGAAGTTTTTCTGTACGTGTTTTTGCATCATTTCGTTAAAACACAATTTTTTATCTGCGGCATTTTCACAACCGGGGAAAACCGGTACTTCTTCAATGATGGCAAAAGGCACTACGACCTCTTCCTCTTCTTCCTCCACGTCAATGTCGGAAGCGTCTAGGTCTATATCTGCAACCACCGTTTCCTGGCTGATTTCTGTACTTTCAATAACGGTTTCCTCAACCTCCTCAGTGTCCTCAATAACCTCGATCACTTCCGGAGCGGCCGGAGGGGGAGGGGGAGGGGCAGTACGGAGAATCTCCGTTTGGGGAACATCTTCATCCAGGGTTTCTACATCTACCAGTTGGACAATCTCGTCTTGGACGGTGTCATAGGTTTTGTACTCAAGTGCTCTCCATGTAACGAAAAGCACAATAGTCAGGCCTATTACAAAATAGAGCCCACTATCTCGATTTAAATCGGCCTTGGGATTCTTTTTGACTTTCATGGCTGTTATCTTTTGGCTGTTACTAATATGACAACAAATTACCCCCTTTATAGGGTTTGAACTATGATATTCGTCATATTTAGGCTGTTTTTTTGTGAAATCCTTAACTAAACGATTGGATGAGGTAAAGGTAGATAGGCATGCCAAGGGTGATATTGAAGGGGAAAGTAATGGCCAGGGCCATGGGGAGGTATAGGCTGGGGTTGGCTTTGGGCACGGCCAGGCGCATCGCCGCCGGTACGGCAATATAGGAGGCACTTGCTGCCAGGATGGCAAATAGGAAACGGTTTCCGGGATCTGTGATAAAGGAAGCGGTCACCACGGCGGTGATACAGCCGTTGATCAGGGGAACGATCAGGGCAAATACCAGGGCAAACCAGCCTTTTTTCAGGAGGGCCCCTAATTCAGCCCCGCTGGTAATCCCCATATCCAGCAGGAAGACGGCGAGGAAACCTTTAAATATATCTGTGGTAAAGGGGGCGATTCCTTCAGCCTGGTGTTCACTGGCCAGGAAACCAATCACCAGACTTCCCAAAATCAGGAGTACACTGCCGTTGGTTACTGAATGCCTGAAAACCTTTGGCAAGGGAATGGCACAGCCGGATTTTTTGTCAAAAATGGCAATCAACAACACCCCCACTACAATGGAAGGGGCTTCCATGAGGGCCATAACGGCCACCATATGGCCGCCGTAGGTGATTTGTTCGATTTCCAGGAAGGAAATAGCCGTGACAAAAGTCACAGCGCTGACCGAACCATAAGAAGCCGCTATAGCCCCTGAATTGGCTACATTGAAACGCCTTCTGAGAATAAAGTAGGAATAGAGCGGCACAAATACGGCCAGGAATATCCCGAATAGCAAAGACCACAAGATTTCCGGGTCATATGGGCTGTGTGATAATTCCTGCCCTCCTTTAAAGCCAATTGAAAATAGTAAGTAAAGTGAAATGAACTTGGATGAGTTTGGCGGGATCTCCAGATCGCTCTTGAGCTGTACCGCCAGAATACCCAAGAAAAAAAACAGGAGGGCAGGATTCGTCAGATTGTCGACGAGCAAATGTAAATCCATATATGGATTCTCGTGTGCGCTGGGGTGAGGGTCCCCTTAATCGTTGTCGATGGTGATTTCCAGGACCCCATTGATCTTCAGGCACCGACCTTGTTCTCTGGCCTGGCGCATAAAATTCCTCGCCAAAACCTTTTCGGCCTCCAGCTCTGCAATACGCTGATCGGCATAGGAGGTGTCTGCGCCAAAATGACCTTCACACCATCTCAGGCGTTGCAGCTTGTGAAAGTTGATCTTCTCATCCAGAAGGCCGAGAACGACGTCCGTGGCCTCCGAAGGGGTAAAACTTCCTTTAACCAGTTGTACCTTTTGTTCCGTGATGGTTTTTGTTGCGGTAGAATACTTATCGTTTTTCATGAGAGGTGTTTTGAAGGTTCTGATTGAAGCTTAACCATACTTACAAGCCCCCAGATAAAGGTTACCGCGATGAGTTCCCTCATAAACAAGCTATCCAGGCTCCAGGAACACAAAAGGAGGAGGCCCAGAAAAAACCCGGATGCCAAAACACCTATTTTGGTTTTGGAAATCGTGGGTCGCTCCAGATTGGCTTCAGAGGAATGTTTCGATTCTTCCCTCTCAAAGTCTGCGGTGTGCTTGTAGTTGTATGAATAAGCCATAGAACGCAATTTTCTGCTGCAAAGGTGGGATAAGAATTTTATATATTTTTATTTATATTTATGATAAAAAACATTAAATAAATTTATGAATTATACCCTGAACCAACTCAACATATTCTATAAAATAGCTCAAAATCAGAGTATTACCAAGGCGGCGGAGGAGCTTCATCTTACCCAACCCGCTGTTTCCATACAGCTGAAAAATTTTCAGGATCAGTTCTCCATTCCCCTGACGGAGGTGGTAGGTCGGAAAATATACATTACCGATTTTGGAAAAGAGATCGCTGCCGCTGCGGAGCAGATCATCCATCAGGTGCAGGCCATAGACTACAAGACCCATGCCTTCGAAGGGAAGATAGCCGGCAGGCTAACGATTTCAACGGTTTCCACGGCCAAGTACGTCATGCCGTATTTCCTGACGGATTTTATGGATGCCAACCCTGGGGTGGACCTGGTGATGGATGTTACCAACAAACAAAAGGTCATCCGCAGCCTTGAGGAGAACCAGGTGGATTTTGCCATGGTATCCGTCCTTCCCGACCATCTGAAGATCAACCGTGTGGAACTCATGCAGAACAAACTCTACCTGGTGGGAGGAATGGCCCGGAAGCGCCCTAAGCGCTTATCGGCCGTGGGGATCTTAAAGGAACAGCCTTTGATCTACCGGGAGCCCGGTTCTGCTACCCGCAATGCGATGGAGGCCTTTATGGAGCAAAAGGAAATTCAAAACCCAAGAAAACTGGAGCTAACCAGCAATGAGGCCCTTAAACAGGCTTTGATTGCCGGGCTCGGATATTCCATCATGCCCCTGATCGGACTTAAAAACGAACTCAAGAACAGGGACCTTGAAATTATTCCCATGCGCGGGCTTCCGGTGATTACCCACTGGAATCTCATTTGGCAGCAATCCAAGAAACTCTCACCCACTGCCCTGGCCTATCTCACCTACATAAATTCCGAGAAGGACCGGATCATCCGGGAGCGTTTTGACTGGTTTGAGAAATATTAGAAAGCAGGGAGGCTGTAAGCTAAACTGCATTTTGGAGCGAAATATCAATCACGCACCCCCGTCCAGGGGGCCACAAATTCCCTGCCCGGGCAATAGCTGGTCCCGTACAGCTTTCCGGCTTCCAGATATCCGGAATGGTAGTATTCATGGTTTTGATCCCGGGTTTTAAATGCAAAATACAACCGGTCCCACTTACGGTTCAGGCGCCCACCCTCGATGCTGCTTCCATAGAAGTCCCCTTCAAAGAAATTACCCGAGGTCCGCGTAACCCGAAAGCTTTGGAAATAGGCCTCCGCGTCCGGGGCAGGCCTGAGATCAAGGGTCCATTCACCCAGAAGGGAGCCATCTTCTGAGGCCCGGCCCGATTCCCCTCCGCAGTGATCCTGATAGTACCTGAAGACCTGCTGCACTTCGTTGATTTCCTTGCTTTTTATTGCTTCAACCAATTCCGTGCAGTCTTCGAAATAGGCGCTCAGGCGATCGCGTTTTAAACCCAGCACCCCCTGAGTGACCCGTACCATCTCCGGGCTGCCTTCCCGAAAGAAAAGGGGGTAGGAGTCTACATAATCGTTGTCGTCATGGACAAACTCCTGCTCGTACCAGGTCAGCGGGCCCTGCCTTCGGATCACCCGCAGGAAAGTGCGTTCCGCACCGGGGTCCACGTAGTACCGGAACCTGAAAAAGGCCGCATCCTCCCTTACAGGTACGGATTCATAGATCCGGTTGCCTATGGCGTACCCAAGGAGGTCTTCGGGGCCGAATTTTCTTTTTGATTTTTTAGTGGCCTTAAAGTGAATGCGCCGATACATTTCCACGAAGGGCTCTGCAGAACGGTCCCTGACGAGCCCGGGGAGGGTATCTCCCTCCAGGGTAATGATGTACCCGGATTCATAGCCGTTTTTCTGGCCCGTAATCGACAGGGAAAAACCTATGAGAATACCCGTAAGCATGTATCGTACAACAGGTGGGAAAGTCCAGTTTTGGGCAATGGTCATTTGGCGCAGGTTAAGGGTTTGTGTTTTATCTTCCAGACGTATACAAAGACTGTTCCATAAGGAGGTTAACGCGACGATAAACCAAAATGCATGGCCGAATGACCCGCTAGGCAGGTTCCCCGGGAACCGGATCAGGGGTCAAAAGCCAGATGCCGGTCCCTGACCCTTCCAAACCGCGTCAGCAGCATATCCATGAGGTAATTCTGGTAAACCCGCCAGGGTCGTTTGGAACCGTTTTTCGGAAGGAGATGCTTTGCACGCTTCATATATCCGGATTCCAGGGGCAGGAACTCTTCGGGTTGGATGTCTGGCGGAACTTCGGGCACCACTACGTCATATCCTTTGCGGTCCATATAGTTTAGGATACGGCAAACCAGGTTGGCGGTCAGATCGGTCTTCAGGGTCCAGGAATTGTTGGTATAGCCAAATGCGATGGCAAAATTGGGTACCCCGCTCATCATCATTCCCTTGTAAACCAATACCTCATGAGTGTCCAGGGGTTTACCGTCTATTGAGATCCGGGCGCCCCCCAGGAGCTTCATTTTCAGGCCGGTGGCCGTGACGATGATATCTGCTTCCAGGATTTCTCCGGATTTCAGGGCAATCCCCGTAGACGTGAAGTGTGCAATTTCCTCGGTGGCCACATCGGCTTTTCCGGTCTTGATGGCCCTGAAAAGATCTCCATCCGGGATCACGCAGAGACGCTGATCCCAGGGATTGTAGCTGGGGTTAAAATGTTTCCCCACCTCATAACCCTCGGGCAATTCGCTGGCCGCCCCCTTCATCAGGAGATTTTTCATGCCATTCGGGAACATGCGCGAATATCCATATAGAGCCATGGTGAGGGTCAGGTTTCTCCAGCGGGTCAGACGGTAAGCCAGGCGCCCCGGCAGCCATTTTTTAAGGGCGATGTAAAGGCCATTGCGGTTGGGTAATTTCATGATATAGGTAGGCGAGCGCTGTACCATAGTGACATGGGCGGCTTTTTCAGCCAGGGTGGGGACCAGGGTCACTGCCGTGGCCCCGCTGCCAATGACGGCTATCCGCTTGCCTGAATAATCCAGGTCTTCAGGCCAGAATTGGGGATGCACGATGGTGCCCTTGAAGGCCTCCTCTCCATCAAATGAGGGTCGGTAACCCTCTTCATAGCTGTAGTATCCGGCACACATATAGAGGAACCGGGTCTTCAGGAGGGAAGTGGAGTTTCCATGAGCCACCTCCAATGTCCAACAGGCCTCATTCCCGGACCAGTTCGCGGAAAGTACTTTGTGACCAAAGCGGATATGCGAGTCGATGCCATTCTCTTGAGCCGTTTCTTTCAGGTAATTCCTAATGGATTCCCCATCCGAGAGGGACTGGGGGTTTTCCCAGGGCTTGAACCGGTAGCCGAAGGTAAACATGTCCGAGTCCGAGCGAATTCCGGGATACCGGAACAGGTCCCAGGTGCCTCCGATCCGCTCCCGTGCCTCCAGGATGGCATAGGTCTTGCCCGGGCATTTTTCCTGCAGCCAGTAGGCCGAGCCGATCCCGGAGATGCCTGCCCCCACGATCACTACATCAATTATTCCATTGTCTTTTTGCTCCATGCTGCCCTACTTGTAGACTTCAAGATACTGTACCATCGGATCGGCCTCCGGGCTGAGGGTAAAGAAAACGTTCAGCGTATCTTTTTCCATATACAGTTTGAAGCCCCCTCTCAACTGGTTGCCAGGTTTCATCGGCCCGACCTTCAGGAGTTCCCCAGCATCCCCCAACAAGGCATGGATCTGCTCCATCCGTCGTTTTTTATCCGTGTCCGGAAAAAAGTTCTCAGCGATGATCTCCGCTTCCAGGGTTTCATCCCCCGTATTGATCCACTCCACCACCTGGGCCTGCCTGGTATTCAGGATATCTGAGGTCCCAGTTTCCCGGGGTTTAAGGTCTAACTCTTCAAAAAGCAATTTCACGATCTCGCCATAGGGCCAGGGGGAGGTGTAGGTCACGTTGCAAAAGGCCATTAGTCCGATGCCCAGGTCCGGATAGAAAACATAGTTGCTTCCAAAGCCCGGTAGGGCCCCTCCATGGGAAATCCTGCGCGTACCCTTGCAATTGGTAGAGATCCCCAGTCCATAGCCATAACCGCCCATAACCGGGCAGGGTCCATCGTTCCAGTCAGTGGCTTCGGCATAAAGCCTGGGATAATGCGGTTCATGCATTTTCCGGACGGAACTCCGCCGGACGGGGCCGTCCTCCGTGCCACTCCGGGGCGGCCAGGCCGAGAGGTGAAAACTGACGTATTTGCTAAAGTCTTCGATGGAGGTGATCAGGCCACCCATAGCGCCGTAGCTCCCGTCGTGCAGCATAGGGGCCAGGGTAAGGCTATCCGGGGCATACCCGATGGCGAGCCGGTCTTCGGGTACCCGGCTGAATTCCCAGTAGGTCTCTGTCATGCCCAGTGGCTGCAGGATATTCTTTTTGATATATTCCTGATAGGGTATGCCCGAAGCATTGGAAATGATCATCCCCAGGATTGCGTATCCCGTGTTGCTGTATTCAAAGCGGTGTGAGGGAGGGTTGGAGAAACTGATCCCGCTATTTAGAAGGGCCTGCAGCATGGAAACGGGTTCGTCCAGCTGACGGTCGCCCCAGGGGTTGTCCTCCGGGAATCCCGCTGTCATCGTCAGCAGGTTCTCCACGGTGATGGGTGGGGAATCGCTTGTGGGGTAGGCGAGGTTGGCCATTTCGGGTACGTGCCTATACCCCGGATCTTGCAGGCCGACCTTCCCATCTTCCACCAGCTTCATGATCGCCATGGCGGTAAAGCTCTTGGTCATGGAGGCAATCCGGAAGGCTGATTTTGTAGTGGCGGGCAGTTCCCGTTCCCGGTTGATCACACCCAGGGCCGAATCTATGACAAGCTCCCCGTCCACAACGATCCCATAAGCGATCCCGGGGATATTCTTTTCACGTGCATAGGTCTCGAATAATTCGTGGAGCCTGGGGGCGATGGAACGGATCTGTTCTGCCCTTGTATCCGTTTCAAAAGCATCGGGGATATAGGTTCCGGAAACCTTCGTCGATTCTTGTGGTTCAGGAGCAGGGGTTTGGTCGGTTTTGCAGGCGAACAGACAGCAGCTCACCAGAAGGAGGAGTCCAA